>NZ_CP049157.1:332777-665555 GCF_011493005.1 Caballeronia sp. SBC1 | reverse complement strand
GGGCGTCAACTGCTGCAACAAACGGACCTTTCCATTATGGAAGTCAGCCTGGCGAGCGGGTTCGAATCACCTTCTTATTTTGCGCGCTGCTATAAGAAACGCTTTGAACGGTCACCGCGCGAAGACCGGCAGGCAACTGCGGGAACCATGGGTCCTGACCGCTCATAAACCACGCGCCGCCTCTTATCGGGGAACCATGCAGCGCTAAACCTCCTGCGCCACGTCGCGAAGGAACACGGGAAGATCGGTTGCGGATGGCGTGACTCCTGCCTGATACATCATGTCGCCAACAAACCCGCGGTGATAAGTACCATGATTCACCACATGCAGGATCATTTCGTTGCAGGTCATGACACCCTCGCCACCGCCAATGAACTTGAAGTGAATTGACCGGTCGAGATCGTCGGCCGATAGACTCTCGGCGAAATCGACATACCACTGGTCCAACGTCCGGACGGCTTGCCACAGTTCTTCCAGAGACGGATGACTCGGCGTATTGCGTGCCGAGTAACCATGGTCGCGTCCCTGAAGATGAGCCTGGAACACGGCGTCTATGACGTAGATGTGGTTCAGCGTGTGGACCATGTTTCCAAAGCGTGTCTGCCGTGGCCGGACAACCTCTTCGTACGGCATGTTCCTCAGCATGGAAAAGACGAGATCGTTGGCCCAGGCTTTATAGCGGGTCAACATTCGGACGGTCTTGTTAGCGGCAGTCATGGCTTCCTTCCATGGCAAGAATCAGATGGGGCAATCCATCAAGCGCAATAGCGTGCTTTAGCTTACCCGCCGAGAAATTGGTGCGACAGATACAGTGATTGTATGAACCGCCGGATCAGTTGACGCCCCAAGCGCTGCGGAGCAGAACCAGACTCCATGTCAGAGCGGCAAGACATCATGAAACTTGCCGTAGTCGAGGTGCGTCTCGCCGTCCCGCTCGTACATCAGGTCGACGTACTTATGCTGCCAAAGAATACATTCAGGCGGCCATGAATAACGTGCCTGCATGGGCTGGGACGTGGTTTCGTCCAGGCCTTCCACCATCAGCATCAACTCGGAGTTGGTCGCTTTGAGTGATTCGAGCGTCTGGCCATAGAGCGGGCTTTCTTCATCTATGACATGCATCATGCTCCAGCCGAGGAGGAAGATCGGGTGCTGTTCGCGGATCAGCGGAAGATCAAACACCTTGCGAAAATAGAAGCCTTCGGGAGTGGTCTCCGAGCGCATCAAGCGCATGCGTGCCCTCGCTTCCACAATCACGTTCTGGCGCGCGTTGGCGGCGCGGACCATGAGCGTCATGCGGCCGTCGATAGGACGAACCACCGCGCGCTTGGCAAACAGGATACGCGCATGGGGTCGCGAAAACCGCGCGAAGATCATGCCGGTCGTCAACGCAATGCCTGACATGCCGACGAATATTTCCAACGTGGCAACGCTGTGGCCGTAGATGGTATCCGGATGCATGTCGCCGTAGCCAACCGTTGCAAGCGTCTCCACGCTAAAGAAGAATGCGCCTAGCAGACCAGCGGGAGCCTGGTTTGCAATCGCGTGATGCCCCAGCAGGTACAGCAACGCGAACCCGAAGTTGAGCAGCAGGAATAGCAGAGCGACGACCGCGAAGAACAGCGGCCACCCGGCCGTTAGTGCGATGTGGTAAATGTCCTGCCAGAAGTAGGTCTTGAGTCCATGCGTGATGACATGACGGTTTTCATCCAGCGCCAGCCGGCGATGCGGTGCCCCAGGCTCATATGCCTCGTCTGATGGCGATTGAGTAGTATTCGATGACATCGTTGATATGACTCTCAAAGGGGCAGGCGGGACATCTCGAGCGGTGCGCGTGCGGATGCTCAACGGCTATTGGTCTTATGCAAGTTTCGTGAAACCGTCGGCGCTCCAGCGTTCGCTCCCCACGCCGTGATGAACGAAGAACAAGCCTTCGGGATCATACTGATTTTTCACGGCAAGCAGCCTGCTGTAATTCGATCCCCAGAAAGCCCGTTGCCAATCCGCGTTGAAGAAATTGCTTTCAGAGACGTAAGAGCCCGGGTTCGGAACCAGCTTGCGCACCTCGTCCATCGCGCGCCCGATAGCGCGCGCAGCCCGCCGCGCTGCTTCAATATCCGGCTCGTGGCTCTGAATGCCCGGATAGGCTGGCGGTCCTTCCGCCCCGGCAATGAGCAGCGCGAAGGCGTCCAGCGCGACCGGGTTAGTGGCGCAGTCACTTGCTGCCGCGATGGCTTCGGCGGGCGCACCCGCCAAACCCTTGTTGACGTGCAGCGACACGCTCCACTGCCGGCTCGCGGCAAATAGCGTATCAGCCAGCGCTTGACGCTGGTCATCTTGCAGCAAGGCCGCAGGAAGCCACGCGGACTCGTAGCCGTGCAACACTTGTCCTGCCTCTCCCCGATTACCCGACCAGAAGATATTGTCGCTGGATGCGCCCGGCCGGTCGTCGGTGCTGATGAAGCCGAGGAGCTTCTTGAACATCGTCGGAGCCCAGAAACTGCGAGCCGGCAGGGCAACGATCTTCAGCGGCGAGAACTCCACCTTGAAATCGTCCGGGGAGGAGGCGAGCTTATCTATGAACGGCTGCCAGACCGCTTGTGCTTCGCTGCGGCTGAGGCCCTGGAACACCATCGAGATATTGAGGACGTTGTTGGGACGAAACCTGATCTGCTCGCCCCAGTGCGGGTTCATCAGGTCCTGATGATAGAAGTCGATGACTACGCCAATCAGCCGACGAAATGCAGGTGCTGAAGTCGCCTTGATCGTCATGTTCACCGCGCCGAAGGACTCGGGTAATTCGTGGACCCGAAGCGTCAGCCGTGTGACCACGCCCAGGCTGCCACCACCGCCGCCTTTCAGCCCCCAGAACAAGTCGGGATTCGTGCAGGCATTGGCGATTCGGACGGCACCGTCGGCCGTTACGACTTCGGCTTCGAGCAGGCTTCCCGCCGCCAGTCCGTAGGCTTTGGAAAAGCTTCCGAACCCGCCGCTCTGGATCAGGCCGGCCACGCCAACCGTCATGCAGCCGCCACCTTGGACGTAACCGCCGGCCTGCGTGGTGACCGCATCATAGACGTGTGCCCAGAGCGCGCCGGCTCCGACCGTGACAGCCCGCACCGGCGAGGCGTGCCCCTCGCATCCCGTAGCGACGAACGCGTCTTGCAGGGTGATGTCGTTCATTTTTCGCGTCCAGATCAGCAGGGAGTCCGGCGCATTGGACGTGCCTTGATAACTGTGGCCACCACCCTTCACGACAAGCCGCATATTATTTCGGCATGCGAAGTTAACGGCGGCGACTACGTCATTCGTATTGCGCGCGGCCACCGCATAGACACTGGGTGTAGATGTCCACGCGTCGACCCAACCAAGGGATTGCGTCAGGCCGACTTCATCGCCAAGAAAATAGGGGTTTTTGAGTTCCTTGAACAAATGCTGGCAGTCGGCGCTATCGGGCGAGTTAAGGCAAGTCGCGAAGGGCGATTGCACTTTGACCAGTGCATCGCCGACTTGCTGGCCGAGTTCTTTCCACTTTGCGTCGGATGGCCAGCCCGGTTCGCCCGGACGCACTCGGGCAGGCGTACTGGGCGCCACCGCTGCCCGCGCGGGTGTGAGGGTCGTTTTCCAGAAGCCGGACAAAAACGGAAGCCCGGCTGCGAATTGCAAAAGACGTCGTCTGTTCCGCGAGAGCGTTCGGGTCGAAGGTTTCATCGGTTGGCGTGAAAACTTTATTTGGTCGCACCCGTGAAGTTAACCCCGTTGGCTACCGTTGTGCACCCTCTACACCACGAAAATCGTTTTCCGCATCGATCATGCGGCGCTTGAGCAACGGTACGTTATTCACCACGCGCAAACCGGTGCGCATCGCGCCGAGGGCCACGCGGCCAACTAACGGGCGATGTATCGCACCACCGGCGTCAAACTGCTTGCGCGATTCCGCCACTGCATGGAAGCCGTATTCGCGCATCTGCGCCTCGTAGCCGGCGACCGCGTCGTGGCCCGACATCTCGCCGCGTTGAGCCGCGTTCAAGCGTGCAGTCAGCAGCGCCGCGTCCCGCAACGCGGTGTTGGCGCCGACGCCGCGGCCCGGCGTCATCAGGTGCACTGCGTCGCCCAGGACGGTCACATTGGTGGTCGGCCACGCGTCAACGGGCACCGACGTGCGGACATCGACGGCAAAGGCGGTACTCGGATCGGATGCGCGAATCAGCGCTCGCAGATTCGGATGCCAGCCGTCGGTGATCTCGGTCGCCAGCGCGAGCAGCGCAGGCTGACCGAGCGATTTCGGATTGGCCGGCAAGTTACGCAGCGCGCCCCATACGCCCCACATCAGATAGTCGCGGGTGTTGTCGAACAGCAGTCCTGGCCAGCGCGCGAGCAACTCGGCATCGCTGCCGCCCATGTCCTCCTTGGGACCGTCCGCGCCCCACGGGAACTCCATGACATGCACGATGGCGCCGAAGCCTTTCGGCGCGTTGATCAGCGTGATGCCGTCCAGCGCCTTGGGCGGCAGCAGCGCGCGCGATGCTTCGCTCATCGGCACCTTGGCCGCGATGCTGACAATACCGGTGTTCTCGATCCGCGCTTCGGGCAGCAGTTGCCGGCGCACTTTAGAGCGCGCGCCATCCGCACCGACCAGCAGGTCAGCCGTGGCGCGCGTGCCGTCGTCGAAGAACGCGGTCACGCTACCGTTGGCGTTCTGCTCGTACCGGGTAAACGTTTTGTTGAAATGGATGTGCTGTTCCAATCCGGTCAACAGCACTTGCCGAAGCGTCATCCGGCTCACGGATTTGCCCCCGCCCATGGACTCCTCGTCGAGCGTGACCGATAACAACTCGGTCAACCGTTCCGTCAGGATGTTGAAGTGGCCGGGCGTGCGGGCGCAGGTTGCAAGGAAGGTCGCGAACAGATCAGGCGGCAAGCAGGCGGCAAGGGATGCAACGCCATGCGCATTGATGCCCACGCGATAACCCTGCAAGCCATCCGTCCGAGTACGGTCGCGTTCATAGACGGCCACGGTGATGCCTGCCTGCTTCAGACCGTGCGCGAGACACAAGCCACCCGTGCCGGCGCCAATGATGATGACGTTCATGGGTTCGCGGTTCATGTTTTCGTCTCCTTGCCCGGGGTGGGCGTGTTCAGTTTGTACGAGGTAGCGTCGGCGGGCAGCGCAAAGCGTTTCGCGATTTCATCCAGCCACTCTGGACTCCAGGTGAGGGTTCCGGCCTTCAGGTCGGCGGCCACGCTGCGCACCCAGTCGAGTTCTGCCACGAGCTTCGCGCGGATCAACTCGCTCTCGAGGAGGAATAAACGCGGCACCTGTACCGCGTTGGCGTGCTCGCTTACTGAGTCAAGGCGAGTCAGTTCGCGCTCCAGTGCGCCGATCCGTGTCACGAGTTGCCGGCACACATCCTCGGGCGTCAGCACAGGCAGGAACGAAAGCGCTGCCGGGAACGCTGGAAACTCGTGCGCGGGTTGAGCGAGCTGTTCGCGCAGCCAGAGCCGGGCGGTGTCGCGGCCGGCCTCAGTGATCTCGTAGACCGTGCGCTCGGGGAATGCACCATCGCGCTCCGTCTCGCGCACAGCGATCAAGTCGCCGCGCATCAGGCGATCGATTGTTTGATAGAGGCTGTTGCGCTGGCTGACATTGATGACTTCGTCCTTGCCGCGCGCCTTGATGAGCTGCTGCATCCGGTAAGGATGCATGGGCGCTTCGGTCAGCATGGCGAGAACGGCGAGGGCGAGCGGTGAATAACGGACCATGAGTGTCGACTAGTCTTAATGTATCTAGTCATAATATAACTAGCTTTGCAGGATTGGCAAGCGGGATTCGATTGCGTTGGCTGTGCGGGGGAGCGTGTGACGTGACATGACATGACAGGCCCCGGGCGAAAACGCCCTGGACCTGCTGGATATTCGGGTGTGGTGAAGGACCGCCGGGACCGGTGGTTTATCTTTGCAAGCCGTTGATCCGGAGGACGGACTACTACTGGCCGGCTGCTGCCCAAAGTAACGAGAGACCCGACGACAGCATGAGTCCGTCGACAAGCAATTTGAACGTCGATGGCGCCATGCGGACGACGATCGACTTTGCGAAAAATGATCCGGTCATGAGCGCGGTTCCCGCGATCAGGCCTTGAAACACGATGCCCGCCGGCAGCGCGCCAAACTCCTTGAACGCAGCAATCTTGGTCCCGTACACGGCGAGCGAACCGGCGGCTTCTGTCGCGAGGAAAGCGCCTCGTTCAAGCCCGTAAGACGTGAAAACAGGCACGGTGATCGGACCCGTGGAAACAACGATGCCGGTCAAAAATCCGACCGGGCCGCCGATCAGCGCGAGGTGCAAAAGGCTGAACTTTACCGACCGTCTTGCGAGCCATCGCCGGGTGGGAATCATGGCTACAAAAAATACGCCAAGGGCTATTTCAACCGCGCGGGCAGGCAACGCTAACAGCGTGTGAACGCCAAGCGCGGCGCCCGGAACAGCGGTCAGGCAATAGGCGCCGCAAGCACGCCACTCGATCTCTCTCCACCACGCGACAATCTTGCCGAAGTTTCCCATGATCGCGCCAATCGCCATGATAGGGACGGCTTGCTGGGGACCAAACAGGATCACGAGCACTGGCATCAGCATCATGGACGATCCTGTGCCAATAATGCCGCTCAACATGCCGGCAGCCACGCCGACGATTAAAACAAGGACGTATTCCATAGCCCGCGTCTCTGTAGGGATTCTTCGAATGAGCGACGTTGAAGAAATGGGATTAGCCAGTACGACGCACGACGAATGGTACGTGAACTTTGGGCGCTTCGCGACGGGCGGCAGACGAGAATAAAGCGAGCTTTTACTCTCTCCCGGTACTAAGCCCGCTCGCTTATTGCAACGCCAGCGGCCCGTATTCCGCGTTAGCGGCACAATGCCGGAAAGCGCTTGACTTAGAGCGCACTCGAAGTCCTACCATGCTCTATGTCGAAACGAGAACGCAGCCATGAAGATAGGTGATATCGCCGGGCAGACGGGCCTGACAGCCCATACGATTCGCTACTATGAACGGATCGGATTGCTCCCGTTCGCGCCGCGAGACAGCACGGGTCAACGTGTGTATGACGCTTCCATCCTGACGTGGATCGAGTTTTTAGGCCGGCTTAAAACAACCGGCATGTCGATTCAGGAAATGCTGCGTTATGCGGGCCTTCGCGCGCAGGGCGCGGCCACCGAGGAAGCCCGGTGCAAGCTGCTGACGGAACATCGTGATCAGGTCCGGCTGAAGGTAGCGGAGCTTCAGGCATGCCTTCTCGTCCTCGACAACAAGATAGCCGGTTATGCCCATACTCAACAGAGGACAGAAAAATGCAAAACACGATCGAACGCCAAGCGGATCAGGAAAGCCGCCTAGAACGGGGCAAGCGGGTGTTGTCGGAGATCGACGGGGAAGCCGGGGAGAAGGTCATCGACTCGCTTGCGGATATTGCGCCGGACTTTGCGCGCTACCTGCTCGAATTTCCATTCGGCGATATTTACTCGCGGCCGGGCCTGGACATTCGTGCCCGTGAAATTGCCACCATTGCAGCACTCACCGCTTTAGGCAATGCAACGCCTCAGCTTAAGGTTCATATTGCCGCGGGGCTTAACGTGGGTCTTAGCCGCGATGAGATAGTCGAGACCATCATGCAAATGGCAGTGTATGCAGGATTTCCGGCTGCCCTCAACGGCCTGTTCGCCGCGAAGGAAGTTTTTCGCGATCACGTGTGAGCAGGGTCATGTAAGCGCACCTGTGCGAAGCCTCAACTTGATCGCTTACGCCCGCATTGTTCAAGCAAGTACGAGCGCAGGCGTGGGCGTTGCAACCGGACGCGCGATCTCGAGAAAGGCGTTAAGCGCGGTGCTCGCATACACGTCACGGCGACGCACGAACAACGTGTCGACGCGGGCATCTTCGGGCGTGACATCATGCATCGCCACGCGGCCGTCGCGCCACGCTGTTGCGACCACGCCTTTGGGCAGCAGCGTCACGCCCACGCCGGCAGCTACGCAACCGAGCATGGCGTCGAGCGAGCCAAATTCCAGCGGCGTGCTGACTCGCAAGCCGTGCCGCGCCAGCACGATATCCAGCCGTGTTCTGTACGAACATCCGGTCCGGAACACGATCGTCTTCACGTCACCCGCCTGTGCAAGCTCAGCGATAGAACGAATATGACGTGCCGTCACGAGCACCAACTCCTCGCGAAAGATGGCCTCGGTGGACAGGTCTTCGTGATGCACCGGACCCGCGACAAACGCTCCGTCGAGCCGATATTGCAGGACATCGTCGATCAGGCTCGCCGTGGTCCCGGTCCGCAGGACCATGTCCACTTGCGGATAAGCCAGTGCGAACGACGCCAGCACGTTGGGCATGCGCAGTGCGGCAGTGGTTTCCAGCGTACCGAGGATCAGTGGTCCGCGCGGGACGCCGTCATCCTTGACGGCGCTGCGCGCGTCGTCGAGTAGTCGCGCCATCTGTCTGGAGAAAGGCAGCAGCCTGCGGCCCGCAGCGGTTAGTTCAACACCTCGATGGTGCCGGTGAAAGAGCGGCGCGCCCAATTCCTCTTCCAGCAAACGAACCCGCGCCGTTACGTTTGATTGAACAGTATGAAGCTCCAGGGCTGCGCGATTCATGCTGCCGTTTCGCGCCACCGACTCGAATATGCGTAAATCGGCTGCGTCCATGTCGATCCTCGATATCGGGAAAAGTGATAGCAATTATCACATCAAAGCGCCGCTCGCTCCTCGAAAGCTTGCTAAGCTTTGCGCTGCTGGCGGCGTGGGCTAAACGCTGTCTTTAAGCGGGAAGCAGACGGTTCCATTGAAAAGCAATGCACGCTTTTCACGGTAATGTAGCTGGGTCGCGGGTGGGATCAAGCCGAGCGCAACGGATGGATCCAAGTCGCTCAATGTCGCTTAATGTCACTCACGCAGCGCAATCCTCATCAAGGAGAAGAGAACATGGGCACCTGGCGCGATCGTCGGATTATCGACCTGTTTGGTATTGAAGCACCTATTGTTCTGGGACCCATGGCGGGCCCAGGCACGCCCGAATTGGCCATAGCCGTATGCGAAGCAGGCGGCCTGGGTTCCCTGCCTTGCGCGCTTCTCAGCGTGGAGCAGGCGCGTGACGGCATCGCGCTGATCCGGTCGAAAACGCGTGCGCCGATCAACCTCAATTTCTTCTGTCATGTTCCGCCACAAGCCGATGCAGCACGCAGCATGGCATGGCGCGCGCGCCTGGCAGAGTATTACGTTGAGTATGGACTCGACCCCGAATTGACGCCGCCCGCCGCAACCCGTCACCCGTTCGACAGCGACTTCTGCGCGGTCGTGGAAGAATTCAAACCCGAGGTCGTGAGTTTTCATTTCGGACTGCCAGATAAAACCCTGCTCGATCGCGTGAAGGCGACCGGCGCGAAAATCATAGCGGCGGCAACCACCGTGGCGGAAGCACGTTGGCTCGAAGCGCATGGGTGTGACGCCGTGATTGCGATGGGCGTTGAAGCAGGCGGGCATCGCGGAAATTTCCTGACGCAGGACTATGCTGCACAGGTCGGCACGTTTGCGCTGGTTCCACAAGTAGTTGATGCCGTCTCTGTTCCCGTGATCGCGGCAGGCGGGATAACCGACGCGCGGGGAATTGTCGCTGCGTTCGCACTGGGCGCGTCGGCTGTGCAGATGGGAACCGCGTATCTGTTTTGTCCAGAGGCGAAGGTACCGGAGGTGCATCGTATTGCGCTGCGCGAGTCCCAGGATGATTCCACCGTGTTGACGAGCATATTCACGGGCCGGCCGGCGCGCGGCATTATCAATCGGGCGATCCGTGAACTAGGTCCGCTGTCTACGGCGGCACCCGCCTTTCCGCTTGCCGGCGCCGCGCTTGCGCCGCTTAAGGCCAAGGCAGAACAGGCAGGCAAGGGCGACTTCACGAGCCTGTGGTCGGGGCAGGCGGCGCGGCTTGGGCGTGAACTGCCTGCGGGCGAATTGACGCGAGTGCTGATCAGCGAAGCGCTGGCGAAGATGGCGCAGGCTTGACGCGTTGCAGGTGACGTTCACGCTGCGCGGTTGATGTGCGTTTGATTGCGTATTTGACGCAATCAATGCATTAAAAGCGGCCGAGCGTCACCCGTGCATCGCTGCCTGGAGCACAGTAAAAACGCGCGGGTCGGTCGATTGGGCGACGTTAAAGCGCAGGAACTGGCTTGCGGACTGCGCGACACTAAACGCGTTGCCCGGCGCAAGGATGACGTTTTCAACCAGTGCCCGGCGGGCAACGTCCGTCGCATCGAGTCCGTCGGGTAGCTTGCACCAGAGAAACATGCCGCCTCGCGGCTCGATCCATGGCTCAATGCCGAGTGCTTCCAGCCGCGCGCTTGTTTGTCCCATCGTACGGGACAGGCGTTCTCGCAAGCTCTCCATGTGCTTTCTGTACGTGCCGTCTTTTAACACGCCGAGGACGAGTTCGCCTGAAAGACGTCCGCCGCCGAATGAGGTGGCAATCTTTAAATCGATCAATCGCTCGACCCAGTCGCGCCGCACCGCGATGAAACCGCAGCGTACCGACGCTGAGAGGCTCTTGGAAAAGCTGCCTATATGGACAACTCGCTCCAGGCCGTCGAAAGCGGCCAGACGGGGGGCGGATTCGTGCTCGAAGTCACCGAAGATATCGTCTTCAATAATCGTCAGACCCGACTGGTCCGCGAGCTTCAAAAGCCGATGCGCGACGACCGGCGAGAGCGTAGCGCCCGTTGGATTATGAAGCGCCGAGTTGGTGATGTAGAGGCGCGGCCGATGCTCCGCGAGCGCCTGCGCAAACAGGTCGATATTGGGACCTGCCGGCGTATACGGAACGCTGACGACCTTGGCCCGGTGAGCACGCAGCAAGGCGAGGAAATTGAAATAGCAGGGGTCATCGACGAGTACTGTGTCGCCTGGTTCCAGCAGCAGGCGGCATAGCAGGTCGATCGCTTGCGTGCCGGACTCGGTGAGGATGATCTGATCAGGCGCCGCTTCAATACCGCGTTCCGCCATGCGGCGGGCGAGCAATTGCCGCAGCGCCGGGAGTCCGAGGGACGTGCCGTAGTCGGCCAGCACGGCGGCGTCGGTGCGCGCGACGGATCTCAATGCGCGGCGCAGACCCGCCTCCGGCAGCCACGATGCAGGCAGCCAGCCGCAGCCCGGTTTCAGGGCATTCGCGCCGGCTTCCAGCGATTGCCGCGATACCCAGAACGGATCGACAACGCGGTCCAGGCGCGGGCCGAGCTCAGCGAGCGACAGCGGCGGCAGGTGTCCGGCGACGTAAAAGCCCGAACCGCGGCGTGACTGGATGACCCCTTCGGCAGCGAGCCGGTCGTAGGCCTCCACCACGGTGGACTTCGAGACTTGCAAGGTTTCGGCGAAGCCCCGGATGGACGGAACCTTGGCTCCCGGCGCCAGGATACGCCCGGCAATTCGCTGCCGGATAGCGTGCATGACACGTTCGACCAGCGTGCCGGCGTCTGCGCCAAAGAAGGGTGTGTCTTCCATGTGTACTGATTTTTAACCCATACAGTTTTCCCTAACTGTAGTGCACTGTCTCTGGGAAATCCATGCCTTGTGGGCCGATACTGGCTAGCTGAAATAGGGGAGCATGATGGACAAGACGGCAAGCGGATGGATGAACGGTTTTCTCGGGATGCTGATTTTTAGCGGCTCATTGCCCGCGACACGGGTAGCGGTCGCGGCCTTCGACCCGGTCTTCCTCACGGTCGCGCGTGCTGGAATAGCGGGCTTGCTGGGACTCGTGCTCTTGCTGGTGTTTCGGCAAAAGCGGCCCGAAAGAGGCGATCTGATTTCGCTTGCGGTGGTGGCGTGCGGCGTTGTTATCGGCTTTCCGCTACTGACCGCCCTCGCGCTCAAGCACATCACCGCCGCTCATTCTGTTGTCTTCATTGCGTTGCTGCCGCTTTCGACGGCGATCTTCGGCGTGCTGCGCGGAGGTGAGCACCCGCGCCCTGCGTTCTGGCTGTTTTCTGGCTTCGGCGCCTTGCTCGTAGCCGGCTTTGCGCTGGCCCGGGGGGCAGGGTCGTCGCCCGTCGGCGATCTGCTGATGTTCGCGGCCATCATCGTCTGCGGGCTTGGTTATGCGGAAGGCGGCAGGCTCTCGCGCAAGCTTGGCGGCTGGCAAGTGATCTCGTGGGCGCTGGTATTGTCGCTGCCTATCATGGCGCCGCTGGCACTAGCCACCATGCCTTCGACTTGGGCCGACGTAGGTGGATCGGCATGGATGGGACTTGCCTACGTGTCCTTGTTCAGCATGTTGATCGGCTTCATGTTCTGGTATCGCGGTTTGGCTCAGGGCGGTATTGCGGCAGTGGGGCAGTTGCAATTACTCCAGCCGTTCTTCGGACTCGTGCTTGCCGCGACGTTGCTGCATGAGCCGGTCGGCTGGCCGATGGTGGCGGTTGCAACGGCCGTGGTGCTGTGCGTGATTGGCGCCAAGCGTTTCGCACGACCGGCGAGTCCCGCGTTATCGCGTTAGGGCATTTCTGGGCGGCTGCCATCGGGGCGGCCCTGTGCGGGTTGCGCTCCGGACGAACTTGGTCGTCGGCCGGAAACGCTTGTTTATCTTTACTTGCCCGCTATTGAACGTCGACGACTATTTTTCCCTTCGTGGTTCCCGCTGTAATAGCCTGGTAAGCGAGGTCGGCGCCAGCCAGATCGAAACCGCGTGGGTCTACTCTAGGCACGAGCTTTCCCGCTTCGACCAGCTGCGTTGCTACCTGCAGTATTTCTCCGTGATGCTCGCGGTGCTTGCCGGTTAGCAGCGGCGAGAGCGTGAATACGCCCGAATACGTTGCTTCGCGGAATGACAACGGCGCGAGGGCGTGCGTCCCCCAGCCGAGCGCGCTCACGACACGCCCAAATTGCTTGACCGCCGAAAACGACGCGTCCAGCGTTGCTCCGCCAACCGTATCAGCCACCAGGTCAAAACCTTCCCCACCCGTGTGTTCCTGGACGTATTGCTCGACCGAGTATTCACGATAGTCGATAGCCGTCGCGCCATAACTCGCTATGAGTTCAGCGTCGCCCTTGCTTGCCGTTGCAAAAACGCGCGCGCCTAATGCTTGCGCGAGTTGCACGGACACGTGTCCGACGCCACCCGCTCCGCCTTGCACAAGCACGGTTTGCCCCGCTTTCAACTGCGCCCTGTCCACAATGCCCTGATAAGAAGTGATGAAGCTGAGAGGAAGGGCTGCGGCTTCTTTCATCGACAGGTTAGACGGTTTTAACGCGATCAGCCGCGCATCGACCGCTGCGAACTGCGCGAGTGAGCCCTGGATTCCGCCAACACCGCCAGTCATTCCGTAGACCTCATCGCCCACCTTGAACTGCGCGACGCCTTGCCCGACCGCTTCGACCACACCCGCCATGTCGATACCCAACACCAGCGGCAGTGGATGCCTGGCATGCGCTGCGCTGCCGGCGCGAATCTTGGTGTCCAGCGGATTCAAGCCGCTTGCCTTAATGCGGACCAGCACCTCGCCGGGTTGCACGCTTGGGCGAGAGAGTTGCGTCAGTTCAAGCGGGCCGTTATAGCGGTTCAGAACCAGCGCTTGCATGTTCATGGTGTTTCTCCCGGTGATTGATCGAATTTGCTTGATTCATATTCGTCCATGCGGGAAATTACGTAAATCGACGTTTTTGCACGACGACCAAACATTTATGCATGAGGCAAAATGGACTGGGGCGATGTTCGGATTTTTCTGGCGATTGCCCGCACGGGTTCGCTTGGCGCGGCCGCAAAGCAGACCGGTCAAACACAACCGACAATGGGGCGGCGGTTGCGAGTCCTCGAATCGGCAGTCGGCCAAACCCTGTTTCAACGCACTACAGACGGTTTTGTCCTGACCGATGAAGGGGCGGCCGTCCTGATGCACGCGGAGCGTATGGAGGAAGACGCACTCGCGTTCGAGCGCTCTTTGGCCGGCAAGGAGCCGCATCTTACTGGAGTGCTGCGGGTTTCATCGTCGGACTGGTTTGGCATTCATGTCCTGACGCCGCTCTTCGCTGAATTCCTGAAGGCTAATTCGCGCGTGAGCATCGAGCTTGTGACCGATGCCCGCCAATTAAGTCTGGCGAGGCGCGACGCGGACTTGCTGTTTCGCATCACGCAGTTCGACGAGGCCGATGTGATTCAGCGCAAGTTCATGCACATGGACTACGCGCTGTACTCTCCGGTCGACATGGTTTCACCGCAGGCCGGCGACGGCGAGGGATATAGCCTCGTCACCATGGACAGTGCGTTTGGAGCGCTGCCCGATGTCGATTGGGCAAGACGCATGCTGCCAAAAGCGCACGTGGCGTTCGGCAGCAACAATCGTGGCGCACAAGCCAGGATGTGTGCGGAGGGTGGCGGACTAGCGGTCCTCCCCTGTGCGCTAGGCGACAATACAGCCGGCATACACCGCATTGATCTGGGAGAGACGCCGCCCGGCCGCGACGTATGGTTCGGCTATCATCGCGACCTGCGTCGCCTCGGAAGACTGCGGGCGTTGCTTGATTTGGTTATCGAGCGACTGGCGAACGTGTGAAGCTCCTGGGTCGTCTATTCAATTCCGCCACCTCATGCTTTCAATGTGCTTTCGTTCAAGCGATTGTTAAGGCGGGAGCGGATAGATCGGAAGCGTGAGATGCGTGAGATGCGTGGAGTGGGCCCGGAATATTGCCGCACGCGTATCGCTCCAGCGATACGTTACACTTGGCAGCCGAAAGAGTGCGCGCTCGCGGATTCACTTTCTTTAACGAGTCGGAATCTGCTGCGAATAACTGTTTCGCCAGATTCAGAGTCTGATCATGTGTGTAAGATATCGTTAATACCAATGTCTGGATCAATTGGGCTGAGCGTGCTATTTGTATCCTATTGATCCGCGACCTGATTCTTCCCGATGCGCCCCGGCGTGATGCGCGTACACTAGCCGCTGTTTTAGTGAAGAGACCCGTGGGGGAGTTCCCTCCGCGCGCATGCAGCACCTCTTTGATCGCCGACTGACGTGGCATGCTGCCGTTCACGGGGTTGAGAGGCCGCTGAAGACTCCGACGAGGTCGCAGGCAGGAATGTCGCTAAACCGGCAATTATCGGTCTTGCTGATTAGCTGTTCGCCAAATGGACAGACTGACTGAGGCTCCGTGGCGCACAAGCTATTAAAACGCGATTTCCCCCGCGCTGACCCTTGTTGAACAATACGCTGTAGAACACCCATACAACTTCAAAGAACGACCTTTTATAATGCAAACTGAAATGCCCACCCTTAAAGAACTGCTCGCCCAACGCGAAGCGCTTCAGGATCAATTGAACGTCGCCCGACAGCGCCAGGCCGAAATCGTCCTCGCTGAAATAGTCGCAAAGATGGGCGAATATAAGATCTCGCTTGCCGAGCTGATGGGACACAACAATCCAGTCAAGGCAACTGCAACAGCGACCGCTACAACGGGCGTGCCGAAATATCGCGATGCGGTGAGCGGTGCGACCTGGTCTGGCCGTGGCCGCGCGCCTCACTGGATCGCCGACAAGAACCGTAACGATTTCCTGGTAACTGCCTGACCGGTATCTTTGCACAGTGCTGTGGCATGCGATTGCGTGACGCGAGCAAGCTACGCTCGCGGGGTTCGAAAGATCCCGGGCACCGGGTGAAAGAGCTTGGGCAACATGTAGACCTCACTGAAGACGAATTGACGCCATCGCCCGTCGCCGATTAAGCGGGCGGGTTTCGCGTCTCAACGTCCTGATCGACGAACTACCTCCTTGTGATTTGGCATTGACTCGTCAAGCGAGATGCGAGCTATACTAAAGCAGTTGCATATGCATCTTCTTTTGGCGCTGACGATGTTCTCCCGGTGCTAAGAAGGTGCTTAATTGCGGTAACGCAACGCTTGGGATTATTCGCCGCTAATCGATTCTGGAATGTCATGTTCACGGACTGCTACTGCACACAATTCCGTCGCTCGGCAAACGCTTTGACGAGCGTCTACGACGACGCGCTCCGGCCGATCGGATTAAAAATCACGCAGTTCTCGCTTCTCCGCGCGCTCGAGCGTCTTGGATCGGCGACCTTCACTGAAATTGCGGTGGAAGCGGCGCTGGACAAGACCACCATCTCGAGAAACCTCAAGGTCCTGATCGATGCCGGCTGGGTCAAGGTCGGCAGCGAAGAGGACGCCCGCTTCAAGGTCGCGACCTTGAGCAAGGAGGGGGTGAAAATGCTGCGACGTGCGGAGCCTCACTGGCAGGTCGCCCAGAAACAAGTTGAAAGCGAAGTTCAAAAGTTCATGAAGGGACCCGCCAGTAAGCGCCTGTTGGAGGCGCTCGAAACGCTTCAAGGTGTAGGGCCAGAGGCGTGACGCTTGTGGGGATTCAGACTGACGGTTCCTCGCATCGACTGCCGGGTAAACACGTGTATCTGGCCGGTACCGCAAACAATAAGATGTAGCTACAACTATCTCGCCCGACTTTCTTCGTAAAATTGGTTGTAGCTGCAACCCTGCGTCATTTCGAACAATCTGTTGCGGAATAGTTGTATATGCAACATATAGAACGAAGCAACGAAAACGTGGTTCTATTGCTAAAGGAGGGGCTAATGCCTACCTATATTGTTTCCGCTGCTGCGGGCAGCCTGTCTGCCGATGCCAAGCAACGCATCGCGGAGGAGATCACCCGGATTCACAATCAGGCCACCGGCGCGCAATCTTTCTTCGCCCAGGTGATTTTCAACGAAGTGCCTCAAGGCAATCACTTCGTGGGAGGAAGGCTACTTCGCTCGGAGCAGATTTTCGTGCACGGACATATTCGCGCCGGTCGCAGCGCAGAGCGCAAGCGTGAGTTGCTTGAGGGTATTGTGGACGCGATTTCGAAGACCACGGCCGTTGCCAATCGATACGTCTGGGTCTACCTATCGGAACTGCCTCCGGCACAGATGATCGAATACGGCCATGTTCTACCGGAACCCGGTTCTGAACAAAGCTGGCTTTCGTCGCTGCCCGCTGAAGACCGCGACTTTATGCAAAGCATCTGAAACGCGCCTGATCTCCGTCGCGCCGCTGCGATGCCGAAGACGATGATTGATCGGCGTTCAACGCGAACATTGATCGATCGCCTGCGCGAGCGAATCCTGCAGCGCCGAATCCTGGAAAAAAGCGTCGAGACTACGGTGTTCATCGTTTGCGAACGCCTGAAGGCACCGAGCGTTGTTGGCACGGCTGCTTGAAGCAGAGCAGGCAAGCGCGACTAGCAGCGCTGCTAATCCAAGGATCGCTACAGCGACGCTGGTGACTCGTGCCGGCGACCATGACCACCCGATGCGCTTTTCAACCACGGCTATTCGACGCAGCTCGTTATCCATTTGCCGGCCCCATTATGATTAGCAAGACAACTATTTGATTATGAAAAAAGACGTTGGAGTTACACCAACGCCTTCCTCACGCCGTGCATGGACGTGACAGCTGACTCGAACAACTCCGGGCCGATCTTTGCGCGCAAGGTCCGTGCAATCTTTGCGCTGGCATTGTTGATTGGCCGATCGAGCGCCAGACCGGCTGGAGTGGCATGGACTGTCCACTCGCGGCCATCTTCCTTGGCTTGACGGCGTTCGACCAGTTGCTTTTCACAGAGACTGTCGATAAGCCGGGTTGCGGTGGGACGCGCTATGCCCAGGATCTCGGCCACCTGACTGCTGAGGCAACCGGGCGTAGCCAGCACAACGCGAAGCACAAAGCCCTGCGGCGGCGTCAGCCCGAATTCTGCATAGACAACGCTCCACTCCCGCTCCACGAGACGGGCGAGGGCAGCCGAGTTGAAGTAAAGGCAGTGATCGAACATGAACAGATTAGATCACGTAATAGTTAGCAAGGCAATTAATTGAAGGCGGCAGCGTTGGGATGTTTCGTTGGCGGGCGGCTGGATCGGCGCGCCGAGGGCATCGATAAAAATCTTTTCCGCGAAAAATCTCTAGCTCATATAATTCGTTATTAGCAATCATTCGTATTTGCATTATCATTCACAATTCGACGACACCAACCGCAAGAGACCATGGCACGACAACAATCAGAACGACGCGGCGCAGACCGTATCGGGGCGCGCGAGCGCCCAAGGAATCCCTGGCGGCTCGCGCCGATCGCAGCGGGCGTGTTCCTGGCGACCTCTGCGTTTGCGCAAAGTGACGCTGTCGTGCCCACAGACGGATCAGGCCAGCCGGCCACATCCGCAAGCCCCGGACAACAGTTGCCGGCTGTAGTGGTGAAGGGTCAACGCGATGCCGAAACGGGCGCGGGGCCGGTAAAGGGTTATGTGGCGAAAGAGAGCACGGCGGGGACCAAGACCGACACGCCGATCATCAAGACACCGCAGGCGATCTCGGTGGTGACGCGCGACCAGATGGACATCCAGGACGCGCAGAGCGTGGCGCAGGCGCTTCGCTATACGTCAGGCATCAACCCGGAGCAGCGCGGCACCAACACGGATTCGCTCGAGTACCTGTACGCGCGCGGTTTTCTCGTAGACGAGTTCTGGAACGGCTTGCGCACGCCCGGTCCGGCCGGCGGGTTCGGCTTCAACGTGACGAGCTTCGATCCGTATATGTTTGAGCGGATCGAGTTGCTGCACGGGCCGGCGTCAGTCTTGTACGGACAGGGTTCGCCGGGTGGCACGGTGAACCTCGTGAGCAAGATGCCGACAGCCGACCCGCTGCACGAAGTCGGATTCCAGACTGGCAGCTATGGGCGCCTGCAGGGGTTCTTCGACTTTAGTGGTCCTATCGATCAGGACGGCAAGGTGCTGTATCGTTCGACGGCAGATGGTTTCAATACCGGCACGCAAACTGACTACGTGAACCAGCAGCGCTTCGCGATTTCGCCGACCATCACGTGGAAGCCGACGAAAGACACCACGTTCACGGTCTTTATGAACTACCAGGCGGACCCCGAGGCGGGTATCTACAACACCGTGCCGGCGGTGGGCACGATCCAGACCGGTGTGGCTCAACTTCCGCGCAGTTTCTATCCTGGCGAGCCGACCTTCGACAGCTTCCGCAAGACGCAGGAGTCGATCGGGTATCAGTTGGATCAGCGTCTGAACGATGTCTGGTCGTTCAAGCAGAGCTATCGTTTCCTGCATAACAGCCAGACCATACAGTATGTGGCCGACGACGCGGGCTATATCAACAACGGCACGGAGCTGGCGCGTGATGTGTACCTGAACACAGGCCGGTTGAACTCGCACACGCTCGACAACCAGGCGACCGCGCGGTTCAACACGGGGCCGGTGTCGCATACGGCAACCGTGGGTGTCGACTACCAGAATACCCAGTTCGACCACGCCTTCTACGGAGCGTTCGACAATGTGCCGTCGCTCAGCATCACGAATCCGCAATACGGCCAGTCCATTCCGTATCCGGACTTCATGTTCGGCACGTCGAACAAGCAGTCGGTCAAGCAGCTTGGCACGTATGCTCAGGACCAGCTCGACATCGGCCGGTGGTCGTTCTTGCTGGGCGTGCGCGAAGACTGGACGAACGAAGATAGTCAGTCATACGTAACAGGGGCGCAGACGAGCCAGTTCAACCGCGCGTTCACCTGGCGTGCCGGCGGCGTTTACAAGTTCGACAACGGTTTTGCGCCTTACGCCAGCTACACGACGTCATTCCAGCCGCAGGTCGGCTCGACCGCGTCGGGTACATCGTTCTCGCCGACGACCGCCCAGCAGTACGAGATTGGCGTGAAGTACCAGCCGAAGGGCTACAACAGTTTTGTCACGGTATCGGCGTTTCATCTGACGCAGCAGAACGTGCTGACCACGGACCCGAACAACATCAAATTCCAGGTGCAGACCGGCGAAGTTCGGTCGCAGGGTTTCGAGGCCGAAGCACATGCAAGCCTGACCAACAACCTGCAACTGATCTTCAGCTACACGTACACGAACCTGCTCAACACGAAGAGTAATACGTCGAACCTCGACAAGGTGCCGCTCGGAATTCCGCGTAATACCGCGTCGCTGTGGGCGGACTATACGGTTACCAGCGGGCCGCTCGTCGGCGTGCAAGCGGGCGCGGGCCTGCGTTATATCGGCGGTTCGTACGGCGATACGGCGAATACGCTCCTGACATCGTCGGCAACGCTGGTCGACCTCGCGCTGCGCTATGACCTCGGCCGCGCTTTCTCCTCGCTGCACGGCTGGACCGGCTCGCTCAATGCAAGCAACCTGCTCGATCGCCGTTACATGGCATCGTGCAGCAACGGATCTTGCTACTGGGGTCAAGGTCGACTCGTACTCGCGGGATTGAAGTATCAGTGGTAATTCATCTGGAGGCAGGGCGGCGACGCGGTCTTTTGCGGCAAGCGCCGCCGTGTCGACTGCGCGAGAGTACGCGGCGACGTGGCAAGACCCGCTTGGCCGACGACATGCAATCCATCCTCTCCGAACTCACGCAATGAACCGACGCGCCATGCTTTCCGCGCTGCTGGGCGCCAGCGCCCTTGCCGCAACCGCGCTGTCCGATGTTGCACCGGCCGGCGACGCTCTCGTAGCGCCGCCGCGCCGTATTGTCGTGCTCGACTGGGGACTGACGGAGATGGTGTTGTCGATCGGCGTGGTGCCGGTTGGGATCGCGAATACACGAGACTTCCGCAGGAATTTCACGGCATGCGATGTACCGGCGTCGGTGGTGGATCTCGGCCTGATGTTCCAGCCGAACATGGAATTGCTGTTCGCATTGAGGCCCGACCTGATTGTCATCTCGCCGGCTCACGCGACCCTTCGGGCAGCGCTCGAACGCGTTGCGCCCACCGTCACGCTCGGGCGTTACCGGTCGAGCGGAACGCCTTACACCGCGGCACGTGCCGAAACGCTGCAGCTCGCGCGTTTGCTGGGCCGCGAAGCGCGCGCCGTAGCACTTCTCGCGCAAGCGGATACAGCGCTCGACCACGCGCGCACCGCGCTTGCCGCGATGCCAGGTGCAAGCGGCGCAAGTGCAAAAGACCGACCGCTTTACATGGTGAATTTTATCGATGAAGCGCACGTGCGCGTGTTCGGTCCGAACAGCTTCTATGGAGAACTGATGACTACGTTCGGGCTGCACAACGCGGTCCGCTCGGGCGCTTTCTCCACAACCGGTTTCGACGTGCTGGGCAACGTGCCAGACGCGACGTTGCTCTACATGAAGCCGCTTGCGTCTTCCGTTGCGAACATGATGAAAACCAGCCCCTTGTGGCACGCCATGCCGTTCACGAACGAGGGCCGCATGATGGGCCTGCCGCGTGTTCCTCCTGACGGCTGCGTTCTTTCCGCGATGCTCTTCGCCCGCGTGCTGGTTGATGCCTTTGAGCATGCCGATGCAGCGAAGGAGCGCGCATGAAAAGCGTCGCGACCGTTCCCGTGACGCCATCACGACGCTTGCGACTCCTTCCAGTTTGCCTTGTGATCGTGCTCGCCGCGCTGTTGTCGCTGCACAGGCTGGAGGACCGGTTGCCGGTATCGTTATGGTGGCAAGCGTTGACGGCCCCATCGCCCACGGATCTGCGGCAGTTGCTTGTCCACTACGGCGACCTGCCGCGCATCGCGGTCGCGTGGCTGTGTGGCGCGGCGCTCGGGCTTGCCGGTGTGGCGACCCAGCAAGTGCTGCGCAATCCGCTCGCCGAACCGATGACGCTCGGCATCTTCTCCGGCTCTTATCTTGCGCTCTCGATTGCGACTGTCTACGCACCCGGCTTGCTGGCGTCCGGCCGGGACGGCGTTGCGCTGGCCGGTGGTGCAGTGGCATTGGCAATTGTTTTTGCGCTGGCCGCGCGACGCGGCATCTCGCCGCTTGCGCTGATTCTCGGCGGCATGATCGTCAACCTGTGCTGCGGCGCGCTGAGTTTCGCGCTCGCGATCTCGCACTACGACCTGTTGAGCGCGCTGATGATCTGGGGCGGCGGCTCGCTTGGCCAGCACGACTGGAGCGTCGCGCTGTCGCTGCTCGTGCGGCTCGTACCATGCGTGGCGTTGCTGCTGCTGTGCATGCGGCCCATGGCCGTCTTCGACCTGGGTGACACCGTCGCCAGCAGCCTGGGCGTCTCGTTGCGTAGGACGCGTGGCGCGGCGCTCTTTCTGACCTTGCTCGTGACCGCGTTCGTGGTGAGCGCGGTGGGGGTGATCGGCTTCATTGGACTTGCCGCACCGACGCTTGCGCGTCTTGCCGGCGCGCGCCGCTTGCGTGACCGGATGTTGTGGTCGCCGTTGTTCGGCGCGGCGCTGCTGTGGCTGGCGGATCAGATCGCGCAGGAATTCGAGGGACGTTACGGAACCACGATCCCAACAGGCGCGATCACGACCTTGCTGGGTGCACCACTGCTCCTGGTCATGTTGCGGCGCTTGCGTGGACGGCCCGACCTGACCTATTCGCCCGCGATACAGTCAGCCCCGCTGTCATCGCGCGTGCTGGCTTTGACAACGGGCGTTTGCGTACTGCTTTTGCTGGTGGTTATCGGCTTATCGCTTGGCGTGGGGCGCGGTCTCACAGGCTGGCACGTCAGCCGCCCGGACGAGATCGCGGCGTTGCTGTTCCTGCGTTTGCCGCATGTGGTCGCGGCGATGGGCGTGGGTGTCTTGCTCGCACTCGCGGGCGGTATCGTTCAGCGCATGACCGGCAATCCGATGGCAAGCCCCGACCTGCTCGGCATCACCGCTGGCGGCGCGCTTGGGCTCACCGGCGCGCTTTTTCTGACAGCAAGTCCGGGACTGCCGACGTTCCTTGTCTGGTGCGCGTGCGGGTCGGTGATTACACTCGGCGCGCTGTTGCTCTTTGCACGCAAATCGTCCTATGCACCCGACACGCTGATACTCGCCGGCGTGACGATCAGCGCCGTGTTCCAGGCAGTGTCGACCATAGCCGTTGCCAGCGACGATCCCCGCGTGATCGTCCTCTACAACCTGCTCGCGGGATCGACTTACAACGTCAGCGCGGGGGCTGCAGGCATTGTCGCCGTGGTTGCGCTGGCGGCGCTTGGCGCGGTGCCGTTTTGCCGGCGCTGGCTCGAGATCCTGCCGTTGGGCGCGGCCGTGTCGCGTGGCTTGGGAGTGAACATTACCGTCGCGCGTTTTGAGCTGCTGCTGCTGAGCGCGCTGCTGACAGCGGCGGCGACTTTGGTGATCGGCCCGCTGTCATTTATCGGCCTCATGGCGCCGCATATGACACGCATGCTCGGTATCCGGCGGGCTGTGCCGCTGCTGTTCATTTCGGCGGCGCTGGGCGCCGCGCTGATGGTCGCTTCCGACTGGCTCGGCCGATGGGTCCTGTTCCCGCAGGAAATGCCGGCGGGCGTGATGGCTACGCTGCTGGGCGGCGTGTACCTGATTGTCACGATGTTCAAACGCAGCCCACGTGAGTTTTCTTAGTCCTTTTATTCGCGGGATTGAGGTCGGTTTTCACCCGTTGCCCCACAAGGAGTTTCATGTCGCTGTTCTTGTATCTTGTCCGCAACTCACGTTGGGTGCTGGCCGTCGCGGTAGTGGCAAGCCTCGTCAGCGGGTTCGGCAACGCGGCCCTCATCGCACTGATTAACCAGGCACTGGGGGCGTCGAATACGAAGCTCGTCGAACTCGGCTGGCAATTCCTGATCGTGGGCGTGGTCGTGCTCGGCACACGAACCCTTTCGCAAACGCTGTTCATGCAGCTCGGCCAACGCGCCAAGGCGACGCTGCGCATGCGCACCATCCGGCGCATTGCCGAAGCCTCGTATCAGCATCTGGAAAAGCAGGGCGCGTCCAAGGCGCTCACCGTACTGACACAAGACCTGGATACGATCGTCGTGCTGTTCGTTAGCCTGCCCGCGCTCGCGATGCACGGCGCGGTGATCGCAGGATGCCTCGCCTATCTTGGTTATCTGTCATGGCAGATCTTTCTCTTCGCCGTCTTGACGATCTTCATCGGCTCGCTCGGTTTTCATATTGCCAACACGAAAGCGCTGTTTCATCTGCGCGGGTCGCGGCGCAAGGAGGACGATCTCGTCAAGCATTTCCGCGCGCTCTTCGACGGCGCCAAAGAGCTCAAGCTGCATCGCGAGCGCAAGAATGCGTTCGTGACGGACACGCTGGCAACCAACGTGGAAGCAGTACGTGTTCAGCGCACGCGGGGTTACATCCTGTACGCAGCGGCAGCGAGCTGGGGCAGCTTCATTTTGTTTGCGTTTATCGGCATTACGCTGTTCGTGCTCGCGCGTACGTTTCCAGTGAGCACGCACGTGATGTCTGGCTACGCCATGATCTTTCTGTACATGATCATGCCAATTGAAGGTCTTCTGTCCGCCATCCCCAACATCAGTTCAGCGAAGGTTGCACTGGAGCGTATTGAACAGGTCAATGCCGACCTGCCGCTCGAAGATACCTTGCACGAAGCGCCGGCCAAGTCGTTCGACAGCATCGTGCTCGACAACGTCACGCACCGGTACTTCCGCGAAAAAGAAAACGAAGTCTTCACGCTGGGTCCCATCGACCTGACGTTCAAGCCGGGCGAACTGATTTATCTGATCGGCGGTAACGGCAGCGGCAAGACGACGCTCGCGAAAATGCTCGTCGGACTTTACGCGCCCGAGGGCGGGCAGATCCTGCTCAACGGCCACCCCGTGGATGAAGCGCGCCGCGATATTTATCGCCAGCATTTTTCGGTGGTCTTCAACGACTTCTTCCTGTTCGACACGTTGCTCGGCATGAAAGTGGAAGGCCTCGACGCCCAAGCGCAGTCGTTGCTTGAACATCTGCAACTCGATCACAAGGTCACGATCAAGGACGGCGCATTTTCCACGACCAACCTGTCACAAGGTCAGCGCAAGCGTCTTGCGTTGCTGGTCACGTATCTGGAAGACCGGCCGTTCTATGTCTTCGACGAATGGGCCGCCGACCAGGACCCGACCTTCAAGGAAGTGTTCTACAAGCAGTTGCTGCCGGAGCTTCAAGCCAAGGGCAAGACCGTCGTGGTCATCACGCACGACGACCGTTATTACCATCTCGCCGATCGCTATATCAAGCTCGACTACGGTCAGGTTGTTGAACTCGGCCGTGGTGCAGACCTGCGCGTCGATCATCCGAACGCGATTCATCCGCAGACGCAAGGTCATGCGCCCGCGCCGGTTGCATCGGCATGAACACGATGAACGCCAACCCCGCATCTCTCGACCAGGATGCGAAGCGCCTGGCCAATCGCGAGTCCGATCCTGAGTCGATGTATTCGCTCGAAGGGGTCTCGTTCAGTATTGGCGAGCGGGTGCTGCTGCATCCGCTGTCGCTCGAGTTGCCCAAGCGCCGCGTATGCGGGCTCATTGGCCACAATGGTTCCGGCAAGTCCACGCTGCTGAAGCTGCTCGCCCGCCAGCAAGCGCCAGGCGGCGGCTCGCTGCGCTTTGCGGGCAAGCCGCTCGACGACTGGCAAGGCCGGGCGTTCGCACGCAAAGTCGCGTACCTGCCGCAACAACCGCCCTCCGCCGACGGCATGACTGTGCGCGAACTCGTCGCACTAGGGCGTTATCCGTGGCACGGTGCACTCGGGCGCTTCAGCGCACAAGACGGCGCGAAGGTGGAAGAGGCCATGCGGTTGACCGACGTCGAGCGTTTTGCGCACCGCACGGTGGACAGCCTGTCCGGCGGCGAGCGCCAGCGCGTGTGGCTCGCGATGCTTGTCGCGCAGGACAGTGAATGCCTGCTGCTTGACGAACCCATTTCGGCGCTGGACATTGCGCATCAGATCGAGGTTTTGCAACTGGTGCGGACCTTGAGTGTCGAGCGCGGACTCGGTGTGGTGGTGGTGCTGCACGACGTCAACATGGCCGCGCGTTTCTGCGACGATCTCCTGGCGCTCAAGGGCGGCCGTCTGCTGGCATCGGGCACCCCCGCGGAGTTG
This sequence comes from Caballeronia sp. SBC1, assembly GCF_011493005.1. NCBI lineage: Bacteria > Pseudomonadati > Pseudomonadota > Betaproteobacteria > Burkholderiales > Burkholderiaceae > Caballeronia > Caballeronia sp. SBC1. The sequence goes on along the minus strand of NZ_CP049157.1, from coordinate 639,629 downwards.
ATGCACGCCGACACACTCGGCGCGATTTATGGTATTCCCATGGGCACGGTCCCGCACCCTCACGGTGGTTCACCAATCAGCTTTGCCCATTGATTCAAGGCTCCATGTCATGAAGCAAATTGTCAGGTTAGCGACGGTGGTGGTGTTGGCGGCAGCTACGTTGAGCGGCTGCGTTCAGTCTCCCAGAAACCTGGCGGGCAACCAGTCGCCCTTCAGTGTCGAGATACGCCGTACGCAAGACGGTATCCCGCATATCAAGGCTGACGACTGGGCCAGCCTCGGTTATGGCTACGGTTACGTGCAGGCGCAAGATAATCTGTGCACGCTCGCGGATGGTTTCATCACGTTTCGCGGCCAGCGCTCAGCGTACTTCGGTGCCGACGCACATCCGCCAACGGCCGCTTCCTTCGGGCAACCGCGCAATCTCGATGCCGATCTTTTCTTTCGGTTCGTCGACGACGCGAGCACTGTCGAACGTTATCGATCCGCGCAGTCCGCGCCCATTCGCGAGTTGATGGACGGTTTCGTGGCGGGCTACAACCGCTACGTCGACGAACTGGACGCGGGACGCATGGGCGGCGCGAACGCGGCGTGCAAAGGCAAGCCGTGGGTCGGAAAGATCAGCTCCGACGACATGTACCGGCGGCTCGTGGCAGCCAATCTCGCCGGCAGCGCCGCACGGTTCATGCCGCAGATAGCCCGCGCGCAGCCTCCAGCGAAACCCGCACCGTCGGCGCCTCCGGTGCAGACGGGTGCCATCGATATTGCGCCCTCGCAACTCGACGTAGGCGGCCAGTGGGGTATTGGCAGCAATGCACTTGCGTTCGGCGCACCGGTCATGCAGGAAGGCCGCAGCCTCCTGTTCGGCAACCCGCACTGGTTCTTGCGCGGGCCTGATCGTTTCTATGAAGTACAGCTAACGATTCCGGGGAAACTGAATGTGGCGGGCGCGTCGTTTCTCGGCGTGCCGGTCGTGATGATCGGCTTTAACAACGACATCGCGTGGACGCATACCGTGTCGAGCGCGCGGCGCTTCGGTATCTTCCAGTTGTCGCTCGATCCCGCCAATCCGACGCGTTATTTCTACGACGCCGTTAGCGAGCCGATGACGCCCGTGTCCGTCACGGTCCAGACCCGTAACGCCGACGGCAGCCTGAAGCCGGTCACTCGCACGCTGTATCGCTCGCGTTTTGGGCCGCTCGTGGATCTGTCGTCGATGTCGCCTTCGCTCGCATGGAATGCGCAACACGCGTTCGCGCTGCGCGACGTGAATACCGACAACACACGCGCCTTCGAGAACTTCCTGGCGTGGGGTCAGGCGCGTTCCCTCGACGATTTCATCTCGATCCAGAAGCGCCTCGCGGCCACGCCGTGGGTCAACACCCTGGCGATCGGCCGCGACGATCCACGTGTGTGGTTCGCCGACTTTGGCCCTGTGCCGGACGTGCCTGATTCGCTGGCGGCGGCCTGCACGACGCCTCTTGGCCGGGCGTTCGATGCAAAAGCGCCCGGCGTGCCGTTTCTCGATGGTTCGAAAAGCGCCTGCCAATGGCGCGTCGAAGCATCGAGCGTGCAAGCAGGAGCATTGCCGGTCTCCGAGATGCCGAGCATGGCGCGCGGCGATTATGTGGGCAACTTCAACGACAGTTACTGGCTGACCAACGCGAATGCGCCAACGACGGGTTATCCGCACGTGGCCGGCTTTACCGGCACGGAGCAGTCGCTGCGCACGCGTTTTGGCCACATGCTCGCGGCCGAGTTACAGGTGCAGAAGGGCGGTGTGACGCGGCTTGCACTCGAGACGAAGGTGCTGGATAGCCGGTCGATGTCGGAGCGGTTGTTCCGCAAGCCTATTCTCGATGCTGTTTGCGCCGATGCATCGGATGCAACGGTTTTGGTCACGCAAGGTACGCCCGGCGGTAAGCCGCAAACGGTAGACTTGGGCCAAGCGTGCAAGGTACTGCGTGATTGGGACGGCACCGCGAACACCAACGCGCGTGGCGCCAATCTCTGGGACGAATTCTGGCGCTGCCTGGATGGCGCAGGGCTCGCGCGTTTCTACCGCGTGCCGTTCGATCCGGTCGCGCCGCTTGCGACGCCGCGCGGTATCGACACCTCCAATCCCGCGCTTAAACCCGCTCTTCAGCAGGCGCTCGGCGGCGCTGTGCTCGCTATGCAGCGTTACGGTTTTGCGCTGGACTCCACGCGCGGCGAACTGCTGCACGTTGACCGGAACGGCGAGCGCGTGCCGCTCTTTGGCGGTTGCGACGAAGCGGGTTATTTCACGGTGATGTGTGCGCTCCATCCCGTTGATGCAAGCGGCTATGCGGTCGATCGTAGCGGCCACGGCGCGAGCTACTTGCAAGTGGTTTCGTTCGACGCGAACGGCGTGCAAGCGGACACCATGCTCGCCCATTCGGAATCCGACGACCCCGCCTCGCCCCATTTCGCCGATGCAACCCGGCGCTTCGCCGGCAAGCAATGGCTGCGCTTTCCGTTCACCGAAGAGGCCATAACCGCCGATCCGGGCATGACTACAATGACGCTGCAAGCACCGAGGTAGATTCGTACCTTGCCCCGGCGGCGCGTGTGTGCCGGATCCCGCGCGCCGTGCTATGGTCAAATGATTTCCTTCTTTCAATAGCCATGACTTAGCCGGTCATGGCTTACACATCGCCATCATGTCCTTCACTGTCCAGCAATCCACCGGTTCAAAAGCAGCGCAGTATGCCGAGCTCATTGCCCAGGCGCGCTCGCTTCTCAGCGATGAAACTGATCGCATTGCCAATGCCGCAAACTTCTCGGCGCTGGTGTATCACACGCTGCCCGATCTGAACTGGAGCGGTTTTTATTTCTTCGATGGCGTCGAACTCGTCGTCGGTCCCTTCCAGGGAAAACCGGCGTGCGTTCGCATCGCACTCGGAAAAGGCGTATGCGGCACTGCGGCGCAAACCCGGCTCACACAGGTTGTGAAGGACGTTCACGAGTTCCCCGGACACATTGCATGCGACTCGGCTTCGCAATCCGAGATTGTTGTGCCTCTGGTCGCCAAGGACGGCAGCCTGGCCGGCGTCTGGGATGTGGACAGCCCTTCGGTCGGCCGCTTCGATGCGGACGATGCCAAAGGCATGGAAGCGCTGTGCCGCATATTCATGGAGCTGGCGTGGGAGCCGCGTACGTCGGCCTGACACTCCTGTTAAAGCGCTTGAAATTTGTCTGCGGATACAGGGTGCGTCCCGATCACGATTGGCGGATTGATTTTGTCATCGGGCGTCGGTCTTGACGACAAACTCCGCAAGGTCGGCACGCACGGAGCGAGCCTTCAGCCATTCGAGCGGGATTTGCCATAGCGACGTTTCGAAGCGGCTATGGAAAAATGCAAAGTGGCCGATCTCGCGATACCCCATTGATTCCGGCGGAATACGCAGATGGGTGACAGGGCTATTCCTGAAGTAAGCAAGCAGACGTTCGATGGCGGACGCCGTGCCAAATTCGTCATCGGTTACGCTGAGTGCGAGCATTGGCCCATGCAATGCGGCGAAACCCTTGACCAGCGTCCCGCGCTCGGCTTCCGTCAAGGCGTGCGGACCGCGCCGGAACGCATCCTCGAACCTCGGTTGCGGCGCGGTCCAGTCGCGCACCACTCCGCGCGGCGTGTCTTCCATCCAGCCGAGCATGCCACCGGGGAAATAGCCGAGTGCCGTCGTGAGTGCCGGCATGATCGCATGCCATTTGATTAGCATGACGAATCGCTTGTGACTGGCATAGTCGCGCCAGTGGGCGAATTGCGCGCCCATGGTGAAAACGCGTTCGATCAGATGATTCGATGGGGCCAGTCCGACTAAAACGCCGCCGATGCTATGGGCGACCACCTGCACAGGCTGACGAGGAAACGTGCTGGATGCCAGCCGCAATACCGCTTCGAAATCGAGGCGTCCCCAGTCCAGCCATCCTGCGTGCAAGCTGCGAAGTGACGCGGGGCGAGACCCGCCGATGCCGCGATAATCATAGGTGATGACATCGAATCCGTGCGCATGCAGGAAAGCGGCGAAGCGCGAGTAATAGCTGCATCGGACCGATGTGGCCGGGTTGATGATGACCACGGGCCTGGGTTCGCCAGCGTCGGGTGCATCGGGTGCGCTGTGATGGCGCCATATGTGGCCTTTCAGCGCGTAGCCGTCCACGGCATGTATCGTGACCTGGGTAGGCTGGAACTCGCTCATTTTTATTTCTCTCTTGGGAGAGTTTGTCGATAGCTTGAATATACCGTTGTTCATCGATTCACTCTTCATGCTCACGCGAGCCTTAGCGAAGCACGAGCCAGGCGGCGCAGGGAAAGGTCACCACGCTGGTGATCGTGGACAGGAGAATGGTCGCCGACACCCGCTGCGGATCGGCGTCATAGCGCTGCGCAAGCACATAGATATTGCCGGCTGACGGCAAGCACGCAATCAGAGTGCCGGCCTGCACCCAGAACGGATCGAGCTTCATCAGGTGTCTGAGAACAAACCAAGTGAGCAGCGGATACACGACAAGTTTCACGAGACTAATCAGGCATGCAGCGACAACGGTGCCGCGGTCAAGCCGCTGCAAAGCGAGGGCGCCGCCCAGCGCAAAGAGCGCTGTTGGGCCAGCCGCGCCGCCGAGGAACATAAGAAAGCGTGCAACCGGCTCAGGCAGCGCGAGTCCCGTGCCCGCCAGCATTGCGCCCAACACGATCGCCGCGACAACCGGATTGAACGCGGTGCCTCGCAGGATCTGGGAACCGATGCCGCGCCTGGCGTCGCCATTTGCGCCCATGAGCACGCCGCCGATGGAAAGAAGCACCATGATCTCCGCCAGGATCGCCATTGCCAACGCGCCGGCTCCACGCTCGCCGAAGAAGGCGAGCATCAAGGGCGGCCCGAGGAAACCCAGATTGCTCACCGTCGCCGTCGTTGCGTGCGCGCCGGCCGCCGCGACGGTGCACGCGGCGGCCAGACGCGAAGCGCCCAGAACCAGCATGAAGACAATCACGCCCGAAGCAAGGTAGCCCGCATAGAAGCTGGGATTGAACGATTGACGCAACGGCTGCCCCGCGATGAGCCGCAAAACCAGTGCTGGAAGCGCAAAACGAAACGAGAAGACGTTGAGCGCATCCAGCGCGCCGGAGGCCAGGAGATGCGCTCGCGTTGCTGCCCATCCCGCCCCGATCACGCCGAAGACCGGCAGGCTGAGCAGGAAGAAACCAATCATTGTTGCAGGCCGCTGCGCGCTTCGATTGCCTTGATTACGGCAACCATGTCGGCTTCTCCCAGGCCAAGTCCAAGGGCTTCGCCATAGAGCGCGTGGCAGACGTCCAGCAGCGGAGAGGCGATACCATTCTCACGCGCCGCCTCGGCAATCAGGCGGTTGTTTTCCAGCACGTTGGAGATCGCGGCTTGCACTGCAAAATCCTGGTCGATGAGTTTGGGCGCCTTCACGCGTGATACATCGCTCGCCATGGGCCCGGCATTCAGCACGGCCAGGAACCGGCTGAGATTGAGGCCGTTGCGCTGGGCGAAATGCACGGCTTCGGCCAGCCCCGTGACGAGCGCGATCAGGAACAGGTTGACCGATAGCTTCATCAGAAGGGCGTTCGGCACAGGTCCGCACACCATGGTTTCGCGGCACATCGGGGCGAGCAACGGGCGGAGGGCTTCCACGGCATCCGCGTCGCCCGCGAGCATGGCGACGAGCTGACCCGCTTCGGCGGGTTTGCGCGATCCCGAGACGGGCGCCTCGACGTAACGCCCGCCGGCCGAACGGATCTCGGCTTCCAGGCCACGCGAGTAGGCCGGGGAGGTCGTGCCCATGTGGACGATAGTGCGGTCGTGTACGCGGGACACGAAGGTGGGGCCGCTGCGGTCAAGGACCGTGTCAATGGCCGCTCCGTCGACCAGCATCAGGATGACGGTCGGCGTACGCGCGAACACCTCGGCTGCATCTTCTGCGGGTTGTGCGCCGGCTGCAACGAGCGTTGTGGTTTTCGCCGGCGTGCGGTTCCAGATCACCAGCGGCGTGCCGGCTTTCGCGAGGTTCAGCGCCATGGCTTCCCCCATCGCGCCGAGTCCGATGAAACCGACCGTCTGTGTTGTCATGGCGTTGTTCATGAAGCGTCCCCTGGCGTGACGAAGCGTAGAGCGCTCCGCCGTGATCGGAACCGGTCAGGGTCCCATCCGGGGAGTCGCCCGGGTGAATCGGTTGAATGAGTCGGTTGAATGACCCGTGTGAACGAGTCGCGTGAACGAATCAGATCGCGCGATCCAATCAAAGATTGCACTGTATTCCGCCCTGTCGCATTAGAAAATCGATACTTATTGATGCAGCCCATTACGATACATAATATGTCCATGACCCAGAATCTCGACATCAATCTCGTGCGGACCTTCGTCGCGGTGGCGGACCACGGCAGCATGACCGTGGCCGCGAACAGCCTTCATCTGACGCAAGGAGCGGTGAGCCAGCAGATCAAGCGGCTCGAGGAATCGTTCGATTGCAGTCTGTTCGAGCGAGAGGGGCGCCGGCTGGAACTAACCTGTATCGGCGAACGTTTTCTTGGCAAGGCCAAACGCCTGCTCGGAATGAACGACGAAATCTGGGCGGATATGGCAACGCGTCCGCTACAGGGACCGCTGCGGATCGGCGTGCCGTACGACCTCGTGGGAACGTGCTTCCCGCCCATCTTCAAGGCGTTCGCGGAAGCGTGCCCCTACGTGGACATATCGCTCATGTGCGCAACGTCGCCAGAGCTCTCCAAAGCGCTTGCAAGCGGTTCGCTTGACCTGGCGGTCATAGAAGCCGCCACGCACGAAGCGGCGGGCGAATGCCTGCGGGTCGAACGACTGGTCTGGGTAGGCGCAAGAGGGGGAACGGCGCATTTGAAGCGGCCGTTGCCGGTCTCGATCGTGGCGGAATCCTGCGCGTTCAGGCCGGTCGTTTTACAAGCGCTGCGCGAGAAGAACCTCGAATGGCGAAGCGTGTTCGAGAGTGGCAACATCGACGCGACAACTGCGACTGTGAGAAGCGACCTGGCGATTACCGCCTGGTTGGCGTCTACCGTCCCGGCCGGCCTGGATATCCTCGATACAGATGCCGGCATGCCGGCGCTGCCGAACTTTGCGATCAGTCTGCATTTGCCGTCCAACTGCGGACCGGCGGCGCGGGCATTCGCACAATACGTTCGCGACGGTGTGTTGCGATGGTCCTGACCTTGGTGCGGCGGCATCGCAATACACGCACAGACAAGGGAGCTGATGAACCAGTGTCTCGCTTCATGCCATTGCGGCAGCATCAAGTTCTCGTTGCAAGCCGATTATTGATGAACTCGTGATATGCGATTGTTCGCCCTGCGCGAAACGCAGCGCGGTAATGGTGACGGTCCAGCGTGACAAGCTCAAGGTGATTTAAGGTGAAGAAGCGTTGAGCCTGTATCAATGGAATACCAGGCGTGCACGCCACCGTTTCTGTTCGACGTGCGGCATCTGCACCTTCCATCAGCGGCGCACGGACGAGAACGTTTTCAGCGTGAATGTGTTCTGCATTCAAGGCATTGATCCGACAAAAATCCCGGTTCGACACGTTGATGGGAAAAGCTGTTCCGTGGTGTAGGGTTGGTTATCCAACGCTAAGCATGAACGCCGAGCTTGAGTGCGGCCTTGCGAACGGCGGTGGCAATGTCGTTGCTGATGGCGGGATCCTGAACAGCGCGAGCGAGCGTTACGCCGCCAACCAGCATGGCGAGCAGCGCGGTCGCTTCCTCGCGCCGGGCCTTAGGCTTGCCCTCCAGTCCGGCGGCCACCGCTTCAATGATCGCGCACAATTGCGTTTCGTAGGCTTTGCGGGTCTCGTCATCGGCGCGAGCCACTTCGATCGAGAGGCTTTGTAATGCGCAACTCTCCGCCAGATCGCAGGTCCGCCGATCTCCCAGGTAGAAGTTGATAAACCCCTCGCGCCAACGGCTCCCCAATTGCTCCCGGGTCTGCTCAATACCCACTTTCAGTTCGTCAAGCCCAACCGTCACCGCCTCGCGGAACGCAGCCGCTTTCGACTTGAAGTGTGCATAGAACGCGCCCGATGTCACCTCGGCGTCCTTTGCCAGTCCGTCCACCCCTGCGCCGCCGAATCCAAGGCTTCGGAACCCCCGACCCGCGCTCTTGAGAATCCTCAGCCTGCTTTCTTCCTTCTGATCCGCCCGATTTGCCATGCCCATGCTCTCCAGATAACGATCGATATTTGGTTCTTGACGATATCACGATTGTTGTGAAACTATCGCCACATCACGATCGTTATATAACGATCGTGATGTCAATGCAGAAACTCTGATTCGACCAACTGTCATCAAGGAGTTGCTTAAATGCCTATTTCAATTCAAGTTACCGAAGGTCTTCTCACCCGCGAAGGCGAGCGTGAAGTGTTCCCGCTCGTCGCGGAAGCGTTGCTGAGCGCACACGGCCTGACCGGCAACCGCTTCATGACCCCGAACGTTATCGGTCATCTGGTTGTGAGCCCGGAGTCGGGGAGCTACGTGGGCGGCAAGCCCCAGTCGCTGGCAATTGTCGAGGTGAAGGTCCCGTCGGCTACCTTTCCGAATGCCGAGGTCAAGCAGGCGTTCATTGGCGCGGTCACTGACCTCATCGACCAGTTCAAGGCAGGGGCCCATCCGCGTGAGCGGACGTTTGTCAACGTGACGTATGCGGTTGATGGCGCCTGGGGCATCGGGGGGAAGGCGTATTCCAACGCGGAGATTGGCGACGCCATTCAGCAAGGCGCCAGCTAAAGCGTGCCGGTCAGGCGCTACTGGACACACTTGAACACTTCGGCACTCCGGGAGTAACGGCTATGCAGCTATCAAACTATCTGTTCTTCTCGAAGGCGTGCGAGCAAGCCCTCGACTTCTACGCTGAGTGCGGTCTGGGCAAGGTCGTTGAAGTCCTGCGCTACGGCGCAGGCGACATAGCGCTCGCGAATGAGTCGATGCGAGGCAAGATCATGCATGCCAGGTTCGAGGGGCCGGGTGTTCTCTTTTACGCCTCTGACAATGACGACGCCGAACCGATGCACGGTTCGGCGCACATCCTGACGATGGATAACCGCGACCAGACAAACCAGCTGTTCGAGCGATTGGGTCAGGGCGCAAACGTAACCACCCCGCTTGCTGTGCAGCCCTGGGGTGGTTATTTCGGTAAGCTAACCGACAAATTCGGCGTTTTCAGTGGATGCTCAATTGCTCGGCTTGACTTCCATTTTAGGGTTGCCTCAAGGATCTCGCTAAGGCCGATCGCGCTCGCTATAGCAAACGCCAACGCTCCAGTTCTTCTGCCAACGTATCGACGCTGACAAACTTGTATCCGTGCAGACCGGCGTTGATCGCGCCGACTACGTTGGTGTCCGTGTCGTCGATGAAAAGCGTTTCGTTCGCGCATACGCCGAGCTGTTCGAGACAACGAAGATAGGCTTGAGGCGCCGGCTTCGCTGCACCGAACAAAGCGGATGCATAGACGTGAGGGCCGAAGAGTTGCGCGACAGGAGGATTCAGATAGCCGATATAGTCAGTGACCAGGCGGCAGTTGTTTGTCAGCACTGCAATGCGGGAGCGTTCGGCTACACGTGCGGCGAGTGCGATCACTTCCGTGTAAGGCGTGATCGACGCGCGGCGGGCAGCGAGCCAGTCGTCGCGATGAATGGGGTAGCCCAGCAAGACGCCCAATGCGCTGAGATACTCGTTGTCGCTGATTTGCCCAGCATCGGCGCGTGCTTCGAGTCCGGATTCCCAGATGGCGTGACGCACGGCGTCGGGCGCCTGACCTGACACGGCCGACAAGTGATCGACTCGTGCGGAGCGGTCATAGTGCGACAGTACGCCTTCCATGTCGAACAGGACCAGCGCGGTGGATGCTGTCATGTGTCGGCCTCGCGGCAAATGCTTCCAGAAGGCGAACCATTCATCAGGCGATATGCCCTCAGGCCGCTGGAAGTTTCTATTGTGCCGCGACGAAAAACACCGTGGTTAAACAGGACAGAAGGAACGCTGTTGCCCGAAGAGATCGGTCCGCGTATGCCAGAAGCAGCTGCTAAGACGCACCTGCTAAACTCGACTCGATTCCCGACCTTTATGTGTTTGAATAATCCAATGATGAAGAGTAGTGCAAAAGGCGGTCTTGTCTATTCCACCGATGGCGGACGGATGTGTCCCGAATGCAGGCAGGCGCTCGCGGCGTGTGTCTGCAAGACGATTACCAAGGCGTTACCGGTAGGTGATGGCGTGGTGCGAGTGACTCGCGAGACCAAGGGCCGGGGTGGGAAAAGCGTGACGATCGTTAAAGGGCTGCCGCTCGATCCTCTCGCCTTGGGGTTGCTGGGAAAGCAGTTGCGCACCGCCTGCGGTTCTGGTGGAACGGTGAAGGATGGCGTGATTGAGGTGCAGGGGGACCATTGCGAGCGGGTCGTCGAAGCGCTTAGAAAGTACGGCTACAGCGCCAAGCGGGCCGGGGGCTAATCGCTTCAGCGAGCGGAGACGCTACGAGTTTAATGGACCGTGTTTCAGACTTACGTGGTGACGGTTCCCTGACGTTGACTTTGCCAACGTTCATATCATCGACCACGGGCTCATGCGAAGGACGGACACGCCGGTCGTATGTCCTCCAGACTGGGAATGCACGTCTTGGACAACTTAAACTCCGGTAGTCGATCTCGCTCGAACGCGGCCGTCTAGCCTATTTGCATCGACAACGCTGCCGACGAGTTCTGCATGCGGCCAACATCGGCCGGCCAAGGTTGCCTCGGAATCCGCGACAATTAGACAGAAACCGCTATTCAGGGAGCGTTGGAAATGTTGATTGCCTTCGGGGGGCTACCGGGAACCGGAAAGACAACGGTAGCGCAAACACTCGCACGCAGGCTCGCCGCCGTTTATCTGCGTATAGATACGTTGGAACAGGCATTCATCGCATCCGGGAGCGGCCAGGCGGATATCGGATCTGCCGGCTATCTGGCTGCATATGCAGTTGCGGGCGATAACTTACGTCTTGGGTTGACCGTGGTTGCGGACTCGGTCAATTCGTTGCACATTACGCGTCGCGCATGGAGAAATGTGGCGCTCGATGCAGGCGTGCGGATCTTCGAGATTGAGTTGATTTGTTCTGATGCGGCGACGCACCGTCTGAGGGCCGAGGGGCGAAAGGCCGATATCCTGGGCTTTCAACTTCCGACATGGAAGAGCGTGCTTGAACGTCAATATGATCCATGGGAATCAGAGCACCTTGTCATCGACACAGCGAACGTGTCCGTTGAGCAGGCCGTCGAAGCAATCACGCAATGCCTATCGCTGGCGCCTCCGGAAACTCGAACGCGCCCGTCAACGGCAGCCCTATCAGCGCCCCCGGACAGCGACGATGTAATTCGTTAACCGTCGAGGTCGCCGCAATAAAGGCGAACATCGCGAGCCGAAGGAAAATGCCTGTCTAAGACGCGCGGACGACCTCAGATTGTTGCCACAGAGCCTTCAAGTGGTCAACGAACCATTTGCCTGCGGGTCCCGGGGGCTGCGAAGGCTGGTGATACACGGACATTGTCAGCATCCAGCCACTCGGCGGCATGTCATCCACGTCCAGAACGACCAACGTGCCTGCGGCAATGTCTTGTTCGACCATGTGCAAGGGCATTCCTCCCCATCCCACGCAATCTTTGAGAAACGCATACTTCGTCGATAAGTCCGCCAGGCGCCACGTCGATGCTGACGCAACCCCGAAGTCACGGCCTGCGGTGAGATCCGACCTGTCTGTCAGGACTAGTTGGACATGTTTGGCGAGTTCACGCCGCGGTATCCGATGGCCCACGCTGGCGAGGGGATGGCATGCCGAAGCGACTGCGACCAACGGCAGTTCGCCGAGTCGCTCGCTAACCAATGAGGGAAACGCCTGCGGCAGTGGTGGCAGTATTCCCAAGCTGCATCGCCCATCCAGAACGGGTTGATAGGCGGCTCCCAAGCCCTCGACGAAGAGCCGCAGCGGCGTCAACGGAAACCGCTCTGCGAATGCTTTCGCGACGGCGCTGACCACGGCGGTCGGGAAGAAAACATCGACCACCACCGAGAGTTCAGCCTCGACGCCCGACGTCATGAGTTTGGCACGTGCCTTAAGCGTGTCCACCCCGGCGACGATGTTGCGCGCGTCGGCGAGCAACAGCACGCCCTCCGGTGTGAGCTTCGGAAACCGGCCCGAGCGGTCGAACAGCACCACCCCTATCTGATCTTCCAGCCCCCCGACCCAGCCGCTCACCGCGGACTGAACGCGGTTGAGCTTTCTCGCTGCAGCCGAGAAGCTGCCCTCATCCACGGCGGCGATGAATGTTCTGAGTTGATCTAGCGAGATCCCGTCCAGCATTGGTGCTCCATCCATCTTTGGGGTAGATGGATTGTATCTCGATATACCGGCTTCTCAGATGCATGAGGCGCTGCAATTATTTGTACCAACGCAGCGAGGTTGTCGTGAAGCGCATCGGCCGCGCTTTACGGTGCCCGGATCGAGCCCATTCAACCAAGGAGTTCTTATGACCTGTTCCATCATCGGCAGCGGCTGCGTCGGCGTCGCCATCGCCAGTCAATTCGCCCGTAGCGGCATCACGGTCGGCATCGCGAACACGCGCGGGCCAGAGTCCATCGCGTCCATGGCCCAAGAGTTGGGTGACGAGGTGATGCCCCTCACGCTACAGGAGGCACTCAAGGCAGATGTGATCATCCTGGCGGTCCCGTTCTGGGCACACCGCGACGTCGCGAAAGCGGCGGTGAGCTGGAAAGGCAAAGTCGTCATCGACGCCACTAACGCCTACGGCGTGCCGCTGTCCGAGCTGGACAACCTGCCTTCCTCGGCGGTCGTGGCGAAAGCGTTCCCAGGGGCATCCCTTGTCAAGGCGTTCAATCATTTGCCCGCCAAAGTGCTCACCGAGGATCCCGTCTCTGCCGGTGGCCGTCGGGTGATCTTTCTGTCCAGCGACGACGAGGCGGCAAGCGCCACGGTCGCCGCCCTTGTCGAACGGCTCGGTTTCGCGGCGGTCAGCCTCGGCAGGATCGCCGAGGGCGGTCAGCTCGTGCAGGCCCGGGACAGAAGCTGGGCGTCGCTGATTTTCCAGGACCTGTTCAAGAGGGAGCAATAAACCATGTACGACCATGTCATCTGGCCAGAGCGCTACGACCCGAAAACGTCGGCCATCTACGCGCTCAACGACATCGACGTGAAAGCGCCGCCCGCAGTGGTGTGGAAGCTGCTCATCGACGCAAAGAACTGGTCGAGGTATTTCCCACCGGAGGATCAGGTCGAGATCCTGTCCGGCGAGTCGGAACTGGCCTTGGGAACGCGCTACCGTCGCGTGACCGTCGGCTTTCCGATGAGCTTGGTGGTGACCGAATACGTGCCGAACCGAAGGCTCGCCTGGGCGACCATCGTCGACGGCGACGCGACCGGTTCCAGCGCTTACCACGGTTGGGTGATCACGCCGACGGACGAAGGTTGCCACGTGCTGACGGAAGAGACACAACAAGGTCCCTGGTTTCTCGACGTGCTCGGACGCCAGCATCCCGGTGGGCTCTATCGCTATCACCAGGATTGGGTTGAGCGCCTCGCGCGTGCCGCAGAGGCGGAAGTTGCGAAGAACGCCGGATGACGTGTCAGTTTCAAAGTGCAAGGGCGGTGCGCGTTGGACTGTTTGCAAGCGGAAGTCGCGGACCTGCTTCCGCGCGAACGAAGTCTGGTTTTGCGTGCCTGTGTCGATGAATCGAATTGGCGGAGCAGTCGCTCTGCCATCCATACCCAGAGAAGAAGTCTATGAAAATCGAACTTAAAAGCCGCAAGGCCATCGTTACTGGCTCGACGGCGGGCATCGGCCGCGCGATCGCCGAGGGCCTCGCCCGCGCAGGCGCATCGGTCGTGATCAACGGGCGCGGAGAACAGAGAGTGGCCGCCGCGTTGGAGGAGATCCGGGCTCTCTTGCCCGACGCGGAATTGACCGGCATTGCCGCCGACCTGTCGACCGCGGAGGGATCGGCAGCCCTCGTGGCGCAGGTGGCGGATGCCGACATCCTCGTCAATAACCTCGGCACCGCGCATCTGAATGGTTTCTTCGACCAGAGCGACAGCGAATGGCTCGACCTCTTCCAGCTCAATGTGATGAGCGGCGTGCGCGCCGCACGACATTATCTGCCGGGCATGGCCAAGCGCGGTTGGGGTCGGGTCGTGTTCATCAGCAGCGAGTCCGCCATCATGATTCCCAAGGAGATGATCGACTACGGCATGACCAAGACGGCGCAACTTGCGATATCGCGGGGACTTGCGGAGTTGATGAGCGGTACCGGGGTGACCGTCAACGCGGTGCTGCCGGGGCCGACGCGCTCTGAGATTCTTGGCAACTGGATGAAGGCTACGGCTCAGGAGCAGGGCATCACGCAGGAAGAAGCGGAGCAGAACTTCCTGAAAACGATGCGCCCGACCACGCTACTCAACCGGTTCACGTCTACCGAAGAAGTCGCCAACATGGTGGTGTACGTCTGCTCCGAGCAGGCTTCCGGTACGAGCGGCGCGGCGTTGCGCGTCGACGGCGGTGTCATTCGCGCGATTCCCTGAGCCGATGCTCGATGCGCCTTTACTGCTAACGGCGCGCTCAAAGCTTCCGGGCCTCCGACAGTCCCGCCAAGCTCCGACCCTCTCCAAACCCAATCATGAAAAACGATATGTTCGAAGCAATCCATTGGCCTGCGGACATGGCACCCAGCCGCTCGCCCATTCATTTCACCAATGAGCTCGAGGTTGCCGTCGCGCCTGAAACCATCTGGTCTCTTCTCATCGAACCTAAGGCCTGGCCCCGCTTCTATCCGGGCGTCAAGGAAGTCGCCCTGCTGGACGGGCATCAGATGTTGCAAGCCGGCACGCGCTTTGAAACTAACCTGGCTGGCCAGGACGTCATCGCGTCGGTACAAGAGTTCTATCCCATCTCCCGCATCGCCTGGGGAGGCGGCCCGAAGGCTTCCGGAGAGTCCAGGGCCTATCACGCCTGGATCATCACGCCGACATCCCGCGGTTGCCACCTCTGGACTGAAGAAACGATGCAAGGGCCGCTCTGGATCGAATTGGCGAAGGAAGCGCCAGACATCTTCTGGCGCACCCATGAAAAGCTTCTGGAAGACCTCGCGAAGATCGCGCTCGAACTCGAAGCACAGGGCCATGTGAAAACCGATCGATAGTTGGCGGTGCGGAATATCCGAAACGCCAGCGTGCAGGCCTGCCGAGATATCGCCGCGATACGACCTGCTCGCGGTGATTGATCTGTAACGGTCCGATCTGGAGACCTGCAAATTTTCGCATCGACGAGCATCTCGGCATTACCTGACGGCGTCGTTGGCGCAGGTCGCAAGTCGGCCATCCGGATGTCGGCTCCGCTCAGTTACCGGACGCAGACGTGCCAATGACGCAAATCTCATCATCGGCCAACCCGATCAGCCGCCGCTCTTCGCCGCTCTTCGCCGTTGCGCCACGATCGATCTTGAACAGTCCGAAGCGATCCAAGCCACGTTTTAATTTGCGTCTCTGATGCCCCCTGCCTGAGCGGCGCTCGTCTTCAGGAGCTGCGCCAGATTGCCCACTGCCGCCGCCCCGAAGCGCTTGATGCGCTCACGAGCTTCCATGACGTTCGGGGCATCGCGATAGTGCGCGAGCCTACTGAACGGATTGAGCCGTGTTTCCTTTGCCCAGTTGGCAAGTGCCGGGTACGCAGCCCGGGCCCGTTCGTGCGCAAGAGTCGCAAGGAACGCGGACAAGTAATCCGTGTTCGCGTCCCAGTAAGCGATGGGCGGGCAGAGGTGGTTCTTGTCCTCGTCGCTCTTCACAATCGCCTCGATCACGCCGAGCATGGCGAACTGGTAACACACGAATCCCCAGAGGAATGGCTGGACGGTCACTCGCCCAGTCTCGAAGATCGGGCGCAGAGGTGGTCGCGCCAGCCCTCTCGACGCGCAGTGGACATGCACCGTCCCCTCGCTCGTAGACACGCTGCCCTCGTCCAGAACGATCTTTCCGCGCTCGATGCTGCGCACGTGGCCGAGGCGAACGACGTCCTCGATCCGGCGCAGAAGCTCCAACTCGGCCTCGCTGATCACCGCACCGCGAAACATGGTGGGAGCGAGGCCGGGATCGATGCGAAGGAAGAATCCTTCCGTTTCGAGGCGCGCAAAGAGATCCTGGATCGAAGTCGCCTGTGCCATCGCCTCGAGCTGGATCGCCATGCCGCGATAAGAGTCTGGGAGCAGCGCTTGCGGCTGCTGGAACCGGCGGTTCACCCACCATGCCTCTCGTGGTTTGATCCAGCGGATGGACGAAGCGGGCACGGCCTGTTCCAGCAGCCATACACAGGTGTCGAGGGCCGTCTTGCCTGCGCCGATTACGACGAAGCGCTCAGGCCGCTCCGTGATCGTGATACGCGCGATCTCGCCTGCGGGCACGCAGCGAACGCCATCGGCTACTTTGAAGGGAGGGGCGCTCGTCGCGGGAATGGTGCCTTCGAGATACGTGGTGTCGACGACCTTGCGCCGCACGCGCACTTTCCATGACTCTTGCGCGAGCCGGGACACAAAGCGGTTTTCCCCCAGGTAGTCGCTGCCCGGAAAGTAGTGGACGCGTCCACTGGGCAAAAAGCGGCGATGCATGACTTGCGCGAAGTAGGCCCGGATCTCGTCTGCGCCGGCGAGTTCGTAGTAGCCGCCATTCGTCCCGGCCACGTCGAGCGCGTCCTGCCCAAGCGGCACCGAGCTGACCCCGTAGAAGGCGGACGGCTGATGGAGACGGACGTAGGGATAGGCGTCGATCCAGTGTCCGCCGGGAGCATGGCGGCGATCGACTATGGTGACCGTCGCGTCGGAATGTGTGAGCAATGCGTCGGTAAACGCCATGCCAGCGGCGCCGGCACCGACCACGAGATAGTCCGTTTCGTGTTCTTCTATAGCCATTTCTCGCTCCTGTAACCCAGTCGGCGCCCTGACACCGGAGTCCGAAAGGCGGTTCCGGGTCGACTACGGAAGTTCGGTGCTGGTCGACGGCCGGCGTCGCGCGGCGTTGGTTATTCGTCTCTGTGCGGCCACAAGCTGCCGATCGCATGTGTCGTCGGTCGGACATTCATGGGTCGGCTTCGCCTCTCTTTTAGGCGGGTGCTTCAGGCTCCGCCCGAACCTCGACCGGCGGGACCACACAGCCGGCGATTCCCGCACCCTGGCATACATCGCCGATCATGACGCCGGACGATCGTCTGATCAGCGTAGCGGAAGCGCGGCTCGTGTACCAGCCGAGCGGCGCCATATGAGTCGTCTTGATTTCCTCGCAACGCGGATCGTCACTCTTTTCGATGCCGTAAACCTTTTCCAGATTGATCTGCACCGGATTCAGGCAATCCTTCGCGGTCTGGCCCGGGCAGCAGTTCCGCGTGCTCGGAGCCAGACGCTCCTCCGAGTCCAGCGCATGCGCGGAGCGCGCGCTCAGGAGCGCCAGTACGGAGGTGGGAACGTGGGACGTATTGACTTCGTGCTGCTCGCAAACCAGCTTCACGAAGGACGTTTCCTGCGCATCCGGCGGGTTGCCGTCGATGTCGAGAAGGAACGGACGCGTGTCTCCGGCTGGCGCAAGATTCGACGCGTGATCCCATAGCGTCTGCCCGCCCGAGTTGTCGGCGTAACCGCCATCAACGAGCCGGTGAGGATGGTCATCGTCACGCGGCGGATACGCGCCCGCCGGCGAGATAATCGGAAAACGTGCGCTGTGCAAGACGGCTTCTCCGAGCGGCATCGAAGATACATCGTAGTTGCGAGGAGTCGGTAGGCTCGTGTAACCGGATTCGTTGCGCACGTTCGAGAACCAGCTGCGCGCGCCGGTATCGGCGTCCGTTGTATTGAAGTACACCTTCGGTTGCGGCGAGATCGCGCCGTCGAGCCGCGCGATGGGCATGGCGAGCGTGACCGAAGGCTGATAGCTGCTGTCGGCCTTCATGAGCTCCGACGATTTCAGCGCCTCGATGAGCGCATCGTTCCAGCTTCTGAGCATCGCCATGCCTCGTTGCGGATGTATGGCGGGAACGAGGTCCACACTCAGCATTCTTGCGATCACCGGCGACAGATGGTCCTGCACGAGCGCCTGAGTCACGACATCGGTGAGCGGCGTTTTCAGGTCACCCATCCTGCACGTCTTCCACAGCCCGCGCGGCTTTAGCTCCTGGCGCGCCGCCAGATAGACCGCGACGCCGAGGCTGCCACCGGAGACGCTGCTCATCGTCTGGATGTGGTCGCCGAAGAGGCCACACGAGGCATCGTCGGCGAGGGCGAGGACCTGGGCCGTGTAGATCGCCGCGCGCAGACCGCCGCCATAGGCGTTGACAATCACGTTCGGTG
Source organism: Caballeronia sp. SBC1 (assembly GCF_011493005.1). NCBI lineage: Bacteria > Pseudomonadati > Pseudomonadota > Betaproteobacteria > Burkholderiales > Burkholderiaceae > Caballeronia > Caballeronia sp. SBC1. The sequence goes on along the minus strand of NZ_CP049157.1, from coordinate 621,193 downwards.
TGCCCGTCTTCGCGGTGGACGGCGACGCGTTCTGCGGCGGCGGATCGAGCGATGCAGACGATTTGGGCGCGTCGAGTGTTTCGTGACCCACCGGCTCGTGAAAGACGATGCTCACGACGACGAATACGACGACCACCACAAACGAGGTGAACCCGGGCACGGCGCGTGAAACGTGACGCAGTAGGAGTTGGATGCCGCTGATCAGCACGACGGCGGCGGCGAGGAACAGCATCACGGTTGCCGCCGAACCGATGGTCCGGATGAAACCCGTGGAACTGAACGCGAGCGCGATGAGCGCGCCGAATCCGAGCACGATGAACGCGATGACCTGAAGGGTCACCTCTTTGAGGCGCAGCGCATCGTTGGCTTCCGGCAGGTCCGTTGAGAACAGCTTGTCGACGATCGCGCGTCGCGCCATCAGGAACCACAGCAGCGCGGCGGGCAGCAGCGTGCAGAGTGCGGAAAGCACGCCGACTTTCCACGAGGCGCTGTAGCGGATCAACAATCCGCATGAAATCGCGAACGCCGCCCCTCCGACCGACATCAACACCACCCTGTCGTTGCGCGCAGACGTCTTTCCGCGCTTGCGGCCACGCATCGCGCCGGTTACGAACAGCAGCGGCCCGGCGAGACCGAACACGACCAGCATGAGTCCTCCGGCGCCGTGTCCGCCCGGTTCGACATTCGCGAACATGAGCGCGCCTATGGCGGCGCCGAGCGCGGCGACGCCGTAAGTGCGCGGCAGCCATTTGATCGCGTGGCGCACGCGCTTTTCGTCGTGCGAGCCTTCGGGATCCTCGTATTGCGCCTGCCGTGGCTGGAAATCGCGCAACGCCCAGACCATCGGCATGCCGAGCCACGCCTCGACCGTGCAGAGCAGCCGGGAGCAATACCAGACGGCGAGCGCGACCAGCACCGATCCGAAGAGGTAGGACATTAGCGCCCCGATCTCCCATTGCGGTTTCGAATCGCTTCCGGCCGTATTGGACACTGACTCCGCGAATCCGCCGAGGATGTCGCGGCTCTGTGGCACGAGATAAAAGAGCGCGGCGAGGATGATGAGGCAGACCGTCGGAATCAGCGCCCGGCGCAGGCTCAGAAAGAGCCAGGGCATGATCCAGGCAACCGAGCGGCTGAGCCAGCTGTCGTCGAGTTCCGACGGATTGATGACGAACGGCTTGTTCTCGAGCTTCGGAGTGGCCATGACGCGTCCCTCTCTCGCTGGATTCGTTCCACGCGCCTGGACGCACTTTGGCGGCAGATATCGGGCGGTCGAATCGTCGGGGACGAATCGGCCATTCAATATTTAGGCGATTCGCGCCACGCGGGCGGGATTGTGGCGGATCAGAAGAGCGTTTTGGCCAGCGATGGCTAGCTTTGCCGAATGGCGGCAAGACTCAGGTCGCGAATGATGGCTGTAGTTCATCCAGAACGCGATGTCACCGCGGTGATGCGACGACTTTCCGCTCGGGCCCGGCAGAAGTCTGCCAGAAGCTGCCAGTTGGCCCGAAATTGCGAGTGGCGACGCACAAGCGAACAAGAGGCGTTCGGAGCTGGCCGTATATCCTTTTCAATCGATCTACTGCGCTCAGCCCGTTGATGGACGACGACTGTCAAGAATCAAGAGCGAACGCATTCCCATGCGCCTGTCCCGAATGAACGAGCGCGGCGTGCTGGCTTTATCTTTTTTGAGGGAACGGCCGGGACGACAGTAAGTGTCCCGGCAAGACTTTAGTGGGCTTCCGCGTGCATGGCCTTCTTGACACCTTCATCCCTCATCGGCTCATTGCCCCCGGTGACGTGAATGGGACCCTCTGGGACTTTCACGTCATAGCAACTCTTGATAATCTCGCCGTCCTTCATGACAAGGGAAATCTTTGCCGGATCCTGCAACACCTTGAGATCGTCCAGCGGGTTGCCGTCGACCAGGACGATATCCGCGTAATATCCCTCCGCCAGTTTTCCGATGCTATCCGGCTGCATCATCAGTTCGCCGCCAAGAGCGGTTGCTGACATCAATGCTTCTTTCGGGGTCATGCCGATGTATTTCACAAAGTGCTCAAGGTCGCGGGAGTTCGTACCATGTGGCATCCACGCAAAGCCGTAGTCGCCGCCCGGTAAAATCCGGATGCCGCGCTTGTGCATCTTTGTCAGCGTGTCGGACGCTACTTCGAGCTCACGGGCGTAGCCCATCTTCGTTGCAACTTCTTCTGTGATGCCCCACTTCTCAGCGTGATAGAGCGTGCTGACAAGCCAGCCGATACCGGGCGCGACGAAGTGCTTGTCCTTGTTCGCTTCGAGCATGTCGAGCGCTTCCTCGTCCGCGAAGCTCGCGTGGAATACCAGTTCCAGACCGTGGCGTACACACTGCTTGACCGACTCGCTCGATCGGGCATGAGCGGCGACGCGCTTGCCGGCACGTTTCGCTTCTGAAGCCAGCATGGCAATTTCTTCTTCCGAGAACGGAGAGGCCTCTGCCGGGATGCCTGCGATGTATTCGCCCGACAGGTTGATTTTCAGATGGTCGACGCCGTATTTGATGAACATGCGCGCCGCACGACGCACTTCTTCCGGTCCGCTCACCACCTCACCGAAGTTCAATTCCCTGAACGGCAGATGGGGAAGCGTGTTGTCGCCGAGACCACCAAGCGTTGTGATTTCCTGACTGCCCGCCAGATAACGTGGCCCAGGAAACTCGCCCGCGTTGATCGCGTTGCGCAGCACGACATCAAGACGCGCCTTCGCAGCGGCCGCACCCAGCGCGGACGTAAAGCCCATTTCCAGATAGCGCTTGGCCACACGCACACACCAGAGAATGTGCTCTTCAGGCGGCATGAACTGAATTGCCGAGAGCGAGGGCTGGTCGTTCCACGAAAAGTGCGTATGGGCCTCGGTCATGCCCGGCATGATGAATCGGCCGCGCCCGTCGATAGTGCGCGCGTCTTCGGCGTTCACGCGATCGCCATTCTTCGACACACGGGTGATGCGATTATCCTCAACCAGGATTTCGCCGATATACGGGTCAGCGCCGGTGCCGTCGAAAATATTGACGTTGGTGAATACGGTTCTGTTCATGTCTCCTCCGATAGGTGGGGGACTTACTGCGTTGACTTGTAAAAAGCCTTGAGCGCTTCGGCGCATTCGACAGGCTTCTCGAAGGTGGTCCAGTGGCCGCAGCCAGAGAGGACCATCACGTTGCTTCCGGCGATGCGCTCGCCCATCGCCTTCACCGCTGCGGGCTGCCCAACGCCGTCTTCATCGCCCGTGACGAGAAGCGTTGGAACGCCAATCTTCTCGACTTCAGTCGCTTGGGCCCCAGCGAGTGCTTCGCAGCTTTGTGCATAGCCTTCCGGCGACTGACGCATCACGCTTTCTCGCACGAGAGCGATGGCGACTGGGCGCTGTGCCTTCGTTTCAGCGCTCGTCGCGCCCTTGACTATGGCATCAGCGATCTCCTGCACGCCCGCGACGCCCTTCTCGCGGGAAAGGGCTGCACGCGCCTGAATGCCTGGACGACCTTGCTCCGGAGGCGCCAGCAGCGGCCCGAACAGAGCAAGGCTCTTGACGAGTTCGGGATGCTTGATTGCCAGATGCTGCGCGATGATCGTGCCCATCGAGTGCGCAACCATGTGCGCTTTCGAGATGTCCAATTCGCGCAGCACAGCAGCCAACGTCTCGACATACAAGTCGATGGACAGCGGCTGGGACGGCAACGCCGAACGGGCACTCCCGGGCAAGTCGGGACGGACGACTTTCATACCTTCGAACGCTGACAGAACCGGCGTCCAGTTGTTCGACGAACCGCCAAGACCGTGAATACAGACCACTGCCTGTCCGTCGCCATCGACTTCCACCGCGATGTTCTTGACCAGGGTTGTCGTCATTCGCCCACCTCATTTTCCAGCACGCCAACGTTCTCGATTTCAATGCGAATCACGTCGCCCTTCTGCAGGAATTTCGGCGGATTGAAGCCAATACCGACGCCCGCTGGGGTGCCCGTCGCAATCACATCGCCGGGTTGCAGTTCGATGCCAGCCGACAGCGTCTCGATGAGCGTCGGGATGTCGAAAATCAGTTGTTTCGTGTTCGAGTTCTGGCGCAGTTCACCATTGACCCAGCACTTCACGTCGATGTTCTGTCCGTCGACTTCGTCTGCAGTCACCAGATATGGACCCATCGGGCAAAAGCCGTCCAGCGATTTGCCAATAAACCATTGCCGGTGGAGCTTCTGCAGGTCACGCGCGGTGAAGTCGTTGATCACCGTGTAGCCGAACACGTAGTCCATGGCGTCAGCCTTTTTGATGCCGCGGCCTGCCTTACCGATCACCACGCCGAGTTCGGCTTCGTAGTCCAATTGACTGGTGACGTCAACGTGGGGCGGAATCTTCACGCCCGGACCGATAACCGTGCTGGCCGGCTTCGTGAAGATGACCGGTGCTTCCGGGGCGTGCTCGCCGTCCTTGGCGCTGCTGTCAAAGCCCGATTTCTGGAATTCGGCTGCGTGTTCGTGGTAGTTCTTGCCCACGCAGAAAATGTTACGACGGGGCTGGTCGATAGGTGCCAACACGGTTGCTTCGCTCAGAGGGCGTCCCCCGCCCCGTGGGCGCAGGTCGCCTTTGATTTGGCTGAAGCACCGGACCAATTGGACCATGTCTCCAGTGAATTCCGGTACCAGCGCCTCTACCGGCCAGAACACCGACGCATCAGTATCCACGACAGCAATAAGCGCTACGTCGTCCACGCGGAGGTTTGCAAGTTTCATAAAATGGCTCCTTAAAAAGTCCAATTGGTTTGCATGGATGAAACTGTAGAACCATATTGGGCATATTGCAAGTGAGGGTTAACCAATATCGTTACCAATTGGTACTTATCGTGATATGATTAGCTCAATGAAAACCGGGGAGCATGAGATGAGCGATGTCGAGGCGAAGAGCCCTGTGCGGGCCGCCGGCGCGAAAGCGTTGGCCGCGTATCTACATGATGAGATTGCGTCAGGTCGCATGCGCGATGGAATCAAGCTTCCGGCTGAACGGCAATTGAGCGAGCAGTTCGGTGCTTCGCGCGGCGCTGTCAGGCGCGTTTTGCAGGATCTGAAGGACCGTGGCCTGATTACTCAAAGCGTCGGTAGTGGGACTTTTGTGCTTCCCGGCGCGGCCAAGGCGTTGCCGGCGCCGGAAATCGTCGTTGACGAGATATCCGAGACGCAGACCAGCCCGGCCGAACTGATGGAAGCGCGACTCCTTATCGAACCGTTGATGCCAAAGCTGATTGCGCGCAACGCCACGTCGTCCGACTTCACGCGGATGATGGAATGCATCGACCGCTCAGAGGCGGCGCAAACCGTCGAAGAATTTGAGCACTGGGATGGCGAGTTGCATCGCACGTTTGCACTGGCAACTCACAACTCGTTCTTCCTCAAGGTGCTTGAATTGACCAATCGTATTCGTGAACAGGGCGAATGGGGCCGACTCAAGCGTCACTCGCTCACGCCAGAGCGGCGCAAGGAATACGAGGCACAGCATAGGGCGATTGTCGAAGCGCTACGTGATCGAGATGCTGAAGAGGCTGGTCAGGTTTTGACCGGGCACCTGCGTCAGATTCAACACAACCTGTTCGGGAATTGATGGCCGTATCTGCGTCCGTGAGATGGGCACGCAGTATCTGCCATGTCTCATGCGCGAGGTATGGCGCTCTTAAGGAACCGAGTTAGGAGAGTGAAGGTTAGTTGATGTCGGTGGCTGTCCGCACTACGCCAACGAACCGCCGTTCACAACGTTGCGCTGAGGGACCGTTTCGGGTCGAGAGGACTCGTTCGTCCTACGCTGGATTTCGACCGAAATCCAGCGAATCGGTGCCTCTTAGTACAGCTTGCCCGTGCGGCGCCCGGCACCGCTAGGTTTTCAGTGGCGATCACCGTCGATCTTTTGACCATCGATCTGCGCGGCAACCGCTAGAATTGCGGTTTTAGCCGGAATACGCTCGTGTCTTTTGCCTCGCTTGGCCTGATCGATCCCTTGCTCCGTAATGTGCAGGACCTCAATTACCAGACACCCACGCCGGTGCAGGCCAAGGCGATTCCTGCTGTGCTCAGTGGCCGCGACGTCATGGCTGCGGCACAGACCGGCACCGGCAAAACGGCGGGCTTTGCGCTGCCACTGTTGCAACGGCTGGTGCAACACGGCCCGGCGGTGTCCAGCAACCGCGCGCGTGTTCTGGTGCTGGTGCCCACGCGTGAACTGGCCGAACAAGTGCTGCAAAGCTTTGTCGATTACGGCAAAGGCCTCGACTTACGATTTCTGGCCGCCTACGGCGGTGTGAGTATCAACCCGCAGATGATGAAGTTGCGCAAAGGCGTGGATGTGCTCGTTGCCACGCCGGGCCGTTTGCTGGATCTCCATCGCCAGAACGCAGTGCAGTTTGATCAAATACAAACGCTGGTGCTGGATGAAGCCGACCGCATGCTGGATCTGGGCTTTGCGCGCGAACTCAACGCCGTCTTTGCTGCCTTGCCCGCTCAGCGCCAGACCCTGCTGTTCTCTGCCACATTTACCGATGATATCCGCGCCATGGCGGAGGGCATTCTGCGCGGCCCCGTCAATATCAGCGTCAGCCCGCCCAATTCCACGGTCAGCAGGATCAAGCAGTGGGTGGTGCCGGTGGATAAAAAGAACAAGCCTGACCTCTTCATGCACCTTGTGGCTGAGAACAACTGGCAGCACGCACTGGTGTTCGTCAAAACCCGCATTGGCGTGGAGTACCTGGCGGCCATGCTGGATGAAGCGGGCTATGCGGTCGACACCATCCACGGCGACAAACCGCAACCCGCGCGCATGCGTGCGCTGGAGCGCTTCAAGACGGGCGAAGTACACATGCTGGTAGCCACCGATGTAGCTGCGCGCGGGCTGGATATCGACGACCTGCCGTTGGTGATCAACGTTGATCTGCCGATCGTGGCGCAAGACTATGTGCACCGTATTGGCCGTACCGGCCGCGCGGGCGCCAGCGGCGTGGCAGTTTCCCTTGTGTGTGCCGATGAAGCGCCGCAACTGGCCGCGATTGAAGCGCTGATCCGGCAAACGCTGCCCCGCGAAGAAGAGCCGGGTTTTGAAGCCGAACACCGCGTGCCGCAAACCAGCGCGACGGGCCAGATCATCAAGAAACCCAAAAAGCCTAAGAAGCCTAAGAAGCCCAAAGTGCCGCAAGCTGCGTCGGGCGCCATGCCGGTGCTCAGTAAAAAGCCGCGCCCGCAAAGTGGCGAAAACAAAAGCAAGCCTGCGGCGCAGCGCGCTGTGGCCACGGGTGAAGGCGCAAGCTTCTCCAGCGCTAACCCATTCAGCGTGCAAAAGCCACGCAGCAAGCCCGCCAGCAAGGCCGCTGCGGGTTCACGTAAGTCGGCTGGCAAACCCGCTGGTGGCAGCGGCAAACGCCAACCCTGACGCAAGGGGATGAGTAACGCCAGCCCTGGAACAGGCTGGCGGTTTGCCGCCCGCTGGCAAGCATGCAAGGGTGCAGTCACTGGATTGACAATCGAATGAGAGTAGAATTTTCGTCGAAAAACATTATTTGCTAGTTGATTGACTATTAGAGCCCTGTTTTTTACAGGTTTTAATTCGTTGAATTGTCGCTTGATAGTTCTCGCATTCTGGAGAATGCGGGAGGAACCTGTGGCGTTTCAGTATGGTGCAATTGCACTTGGCGACAGATAATAGCGGCTACAACAATTTGAGCGCTATTTTTAGGATTACCCATGGAAATCAAAGTCAACTTTCTCGATAAGCTGCGTCTTGAAGCGAAGTTCGACGACTTCACGGTAGTGGCCGACCAGCCTATCCGTTATAAGGGCGATGGCTCGGCGCCTGGTCCTTTCGATTATTTTCTGGCCTCATCTGCCCTGTGCGCAGCTTACTTTGTGAAGTTGTACTGCGTAAATCGCAATATTCCGACCGAAAATATCCGCCTTTCGCAGAACAATATTGTTGACCCGGAAAACCGGTACCGACAGATCTTCAAGATTCAGGTTGAGTTGCCGCCAGATATCCTGGAAGCAGACCGCCGTGGCATTTTGCGCTTTATCGACCGCTGTACGGTGAAAAAAGTGGTGCAAGCCGGCCCCGAGTTTGTCATCGAAGAGGTAGAGAATCTGGATGCCGACGCTCAGTCCTTACTGATGTTGAAGCCGGCTTCTGACGCCAGCACTTATATTGCGGGCAAGGATCTGCCGTTGGAGCAAACCATCGCCAATATGTCGGGTATTTTGGCGGCCTTGGGCATCAAGATTGAAATCGCTTCGTGGCGCAATCTTGTTCCCAATGTGTGGTCGCTGCATATCCGCGATGCGCACTCGCCGATGTGTTTTACCAATGGTAAAGGAGCGACCAAAGAAAGCGCGTTGGCGTCGGCGTTGGGAGAGTATATCGAGCGACTGAACTGTAACCATTTCTACGCCGGCGCGTTTTGGGGCGAAGACATCGCTAACGAGGCGTTTGTACATTACCCGAACGAGCGCTGGTTCAAGCCTGGCCGTAAGGATGCGCTGCCGGCTGAAATTCTGGATGCGTACTGCCTCGAAATTTATAATCCCGACGGCGAGTTGCATGGCTCGCATTTGTACGACACCAATTCCGGCAATGTGCAGCGCGGTATCTGTTCGCTGCCTTTTGTGCGGCAGTCGGACGGCGAAATGGTGTATTTTCCGTCCAACCTGATCGAAAACCTGTTCGTCAGCAATGGCATGAGTGCCGGTAATACGCTGGCCGAAGCTCAGGTGCAATGTCTGTCCGAAATTTTCGAACGGGCGGTAAAGCGCGAAATTCTGGAAGGTGAAATCACATTGCCTGATGTGCCGCACGAAGTGCTGGCGAAATATCCAGGCATTCTGGCCGGGATTCAGGGGTTGGAAGAGCAGGGCTTTCCGGTGCTGGTAAAGGATGCGTCGCTGGGAGGGGTGTACCCAGTGATGTGTGTCACCTTGATGAACCCGCGTACAGGCGGTGTGTTTGCCTCGTTCGGCGCGCATCCAAGCTTGGAGGTGGCGCTGGAACGTAGTCTGACGGAATTGCTACAGGGCCGCAGTTTTGAGGGCCTGAACGAATTACCTCGGCCTACCTTTGCCAGTGAAGCCGTGACTGAGCCCAATAACTTTGTCGAGCACTTCATCGATTCCAGCGGAATTGTGTCGTGGCGCTTTTTCAGCGCTAAAGCGAATTTCGAGTTTGTTGAGTGGGATTTTTCTGGCCAGGGTGAAAACTCCAATGCCGAGGAAGCCGCAACCTTGTTTGGCATTCTTGAAGACATGGACAAAGAGGTGTACATGGCGGTGTATGACCAGCTGGGCGCCATGGCCTGCCGGATTTTGGTGCCCGGGTATTCGGAAGTTTACCCGGTAGAGGATTTGATCTGGGATAACACCAACAAGGCGCTGCTGTTCCGCGCCGATATTTTGAACTTGCATCGCCTGGACGATGCCGGCCTGGCAGCATTGCTTGAGCGGTTGGATAACAATGAACTGGATGAGCACTCCGATATTGCCACTTTGATCGGCGTCGAGTTTGACGAGAATACGGAATGGGGACAGCTAACTGTTCTCGAGTTGAAGCTGTTGATTAATCTCGCTTTGAAGCAACTTGAGGAGGCACAAGAGCTGGTGGGAGCCTTCCTGCAATACAACGACAACACGGTTGAACGCGGATTGTTTTACCAGGCCTTGAATGTGGTGCTGGAGGTGCTGCTCGATGAAGACCTGGAACTGGACGACTACGCGGTCAACTTCCGTCGCATGTTTGGCGACGCTCGGATGGACGCGGCAATGGGGTCGGTGGACGGCAGCGTGCGGTTCTATGGTTTAACGCCAACGAGTATGAAACTGGAGGGTCTCGATAGGCACCACCGCTTGATCGACAGTTACAAAAAATTGCATAAGGCGCGGGCCGATGTGGCGGCCACAGCGCGTTAGGGTTACGAGTCATGCCGCGAAAAGACCGCAGGGTGCCAGTCGGCGATTCACAAGCCCAATAGGCAAAAACGGCCATGAAGCAGCGTTCGACTGGACGGCTAACCGGACGGTCGAGTGTCTAGTTCGCTAATGGCGACTCACTCCGCCGGTTCGACGTCGGACCGGGAGCGGCCACACGAACGGACACTCGGCGACGCGGGACACATCGTTGAATCGATCTCCACACTTCCCGTCAAATCAGCCTTCACGTAACGGAGAAGAACAGGTGCCGGATCCGACGAACGAACGTAACTCCAGACTCTGGAGGCGAACCTTGTTCCTCAATCCAGGACCGATTGCCAGACCCCTCAATCTTCGCAACGTAACGTTGCATGTCAGCGGCGGCGTCAATTTCAAGTAAAACGGACGGTTTGAAACTCACCATGGCGAGATGATCAAGTGGTGGGTTCAGGATCACTCTGGTCTTTCATGCGATAGCTTTTGCCTTCGATGACGACGGTCTCGGCATGATGGAGGACGCGATCGAGCAACGCGGAGGTCAGCGTGCTGTCGTGGTTGAAGATCTCGGCCCAGTGCTTAAACGCTCGATTTGAACTGAGGATTGTTGCGCCATGCTCGTACCGCTGACTGATGATCTGGAACAGCGCGTCGGCACCCTGTTTATCGATGGGTAAATATCCCAGCTCATCGACGATGAGCACGCGCGGTTTGACGTAGCGGCGCAGTTCACGCTTGAGCCCGCCATGCGCGTATGCGGCGTTCACCGAGTTGATGATATCGACCGCGGTGGCGAAGAGTACAGAGTAGCCGCGCAGACAGGCGGTATGTCCGAGCGCGATACTCAAATGGCTCTTGCCGAGCCCGACGCCACCGAGGAAGATCACGTTGGCTCGCTCTTCGATGAAGTTCAGGCGAAACAGATTCTGGATCTGCAGCCGATTGATCTTGCTGGGCCAATTCCATTCGAATTGATCGAGCGTCTTGAGCACCGGGAAACGGGCGAGCGCGACCCGCCGAGCAATACTGCGATCCTCGCGTTGATGCGCTTCACCTTCGATCAGGTTCGCTAAATAGTCGACATGCGACCAGTGCTGCGCCGCCGCCTCGGTGGCCAACGCCTCGTAATGTTGCAGCACGTAGCCCAGATGTAGTCCCGTGAGCTGCGTGCGCAACGGATCGATGGCGAGTTCGCTCGGGTGCGCGATTGTGGTGTTACGTTGAGCTTTCGTCGTCATGGGGCTGCTCCGGTCCGTAGCGTGAGAGATCCGGTTGCGCGAGTTCGATGTCCAGCAAATCCTGATGGCGGATCAGGTGCAGCGCGCCGGGTTCAGGCAAATCGCGTGCTTTCATCTCGAGGATGTTGGCGATGTACTCGCAACTGAAGGCGTGGAACGAGAGCCCATCCTGCAAGGCGCGCGCGAGGGCCTCGATGCCGTAGATCTCGCTCAGCGCGACGATCTTGCGCATGTGCTGCCGCGCATTGGCACGCCGTTGCTCGAGCCCTTCGTAATAGGCCTGAGCGTGAGGGCCCAGACTCAGGAAGCGCAGCATCAACCGCTGTTCGCGAGCATTGCGGCGTTGTGCGAGGAGTGCCTTCGGATGCTCGGGGTCCTCGATGTCCTGGCGGCGATCGTAGCTGCGGGCATGTCGGGCGATCAGCAAGTTGTCGTGGTAAATGCAGACCCGCTCGGGATAGGCTTTGAGCGTCACGCGCTCGCTTGCGTACTGTGCCGGCACGGAATAATGGTTGGTGTCCAACGCCACGCGAAACTGCTTGGACGCACGTACCGTCACGATGCGTGCAACGTCGTAGGGTAATGGATTGAGCGGTTTCAGATGGGCTTGTTCGGCGGCGAACAGATCGGCGGGTCGCTGATGCGTCTCACCGTGTATGCGCACATTGGCGATGGTGTCGAGCCAGAGTCGGGCCGCAGGGTTGATCGCGCTGAACTCGGATAGCTCGAGCCCGTTGAGGAGATTTTTTTTGACGTAACCAACACCGTTTTCCACCCGGCCTTTCTCGTTGCCCTTGCCGACGTTGCAGGCAACGATGTCGAAACCCCAGTGCCGCGCCGCATCGAGGTAGCGCGGATTGAACACTGGCGCCTCGCCCGCCAGGCGTTGCAGCACGGCGGACTTCAGATTGTCCACCATCACCTTCCTCGGGCAACCATGGATGGCTGCGAACGCGTGCTCATGGCACGCAAGGAAGTGCTCCATCGTCTGCGACACGGTGAATTCCACATACATCAGGCGGCTGTAGCACAACACCATGACGAAGAACGACAGTCGCCGCCGAGTCGAGCCGACGCCAATCGAGCCGTATTCGCCCCAGTCGATTTGCGCGCACTCGCCGGGGGCGAAGGCGAGCTTGAGGAACGCCTGGCGCCGCGGCGGACGAACCTTGTGCACATAGTCGCGCACGATCGTGTAGCCACCGTCAAAGCCAACTTCGCGCAAGCGCTGGAAGATCTGCTGCGCGCTGTACGGATGCCCGTCAAGCCAACGCACCACCTGCGCCTTGAACGGATCAAGTCGGCTGGCGCGTGGGGGCGATTGGCGGGGCCGGTACTGACCGGCCTTGAGCCATTTCGTCACGGTTTGCGGATGCAGCCCGAGCGCGCGCGCCGTTTGCGTAATCGTCAGGTGCTGCCGATCATGGCAATCGCGGATCTTGCAGTACGCCTCATAGTCAAGCATGGCGCTTGCCCAGCGCCGCGTGCAGCCGCTCGAGCTGCGTGGCCACATCCGGGTGGCCACGCGGGGACGCTGCCGACTCAGGAGGCGGCGCATCCAGCGCCAGCACCTGATACAGCGGCCTTTGCCAGGCGATCAAGCCAATACGGATCAGATCGTTGCGGGCCATCTCCAGACGCGCCGGCGCCATCGACAGGCGATGCACCAGCGACGTGTCCGCGTAATAGCTCAGGCCCTGGGCATCGGCGACAGTGACCAGAAACAGGTACAGCGCGGCGGCACACGCGTCACAGCGCTCGATATACCGCTCGCGCACCAGCCGGTGATCGACCCAGCTGAAGTGCGCCGGAATCTGCCGCATCCGCTCAGGGCAGATGACTCGCTTGATCGGCATGCTCGCGCCCCCCGCTCAAGATGTCCTTTCCCAGTTGTAGCAGTCGCCGGGTGCTGCGCGCGATGTCCTCTTGTAACGCACTGTCGGTTAAATGGGCGATCAGCCCAATCAGCACGGCCGGTTGCGCCGATAAGGCCTCTTGTAACGCCTCGCCCACTAAGAATGCGGATTCCTCTTTTATTTCAATGGCTTGCGTGCGGCAGTCATCTTGTAACGCACCGGCCGCTGGTGAGCCTGGATGCCGCCAGTACCCCGGATGCTCGCCACGCCAGCGCTGTACTCGCACGACGTTCTCCGCGCCGCGGAAGTAGTCCTGGTTCTCAGGTAGGGAAAGCCACCGGCGTTGACTGGCCGCCTTGCTCGCCTGACGGCACGCGGCTTGGCAGCAATACCGCTGGTGCCGCACATTGCGCGGATCCGGCCGGAACAACGTCCCGCAACCCAGGCACTTACGCTGTCTTTGGCGTGTCATGGACCGGCCCCTCCCTGGGGCCAGATCATGCGCCGCTGCGCGAGCTAAGCCCACGCAGCGCGCGCGAAGAACAGGCAGGGTCATCAGCACAGCCAAGGAAAAGACCGACGAAGAAGCGACGAAGAACCGAAGAAAAGCCAGGTTCTAGAGAGATGAATTTGGGCAAGAAAATGCAGGAAGAAAAAACACTTTCACGCCGTCAATTTTTGACGACTTTCAGAACGCCGATGACAGTTGCAAGATGTGCCGGCTCTGGGCGCACTCCTTTTTAGCGCGTTCCTCGGAACAATCGATGATGCTGGGCAGGACACGGTCCAATACACATCAAAGGCGGCGGCAATTGTTGGAGGTTGGTATGGAGAATGGATTCCCGAGGCTTCGTGGGCGATCGAACACGCCGGTGAGCTTGGTTCGGCGTGCCTTGTCTGCAACTACACGCCCTACGGTTGCCCGGTTGTTGCCGTTGTAGCTACGGCACCTGCGCGAAGGCAGGTCGGTGACGGCGGAGCCCTGATTGTTGCAGCGCTGTCGTCGCTTGCAGCGCTTGGTTATAGGGAATGCTGCGCCATGGTGACTGTGGGAAACAACGCTTCCGAGCGTCTGTTCCTCAGTCATGGCTTCTCGCCCGACATGGACTGACAGAGTCGCGGCAGGCAGTCTCCGGGCCGGGAGCAACCTTTCAATTTCCCAACTTCAATCGCTGATAGTCCGAAAAGTGGCTGGGTCAACGTAAGAGCACGCTGCTAACATCCGCTCTCCCGTAGCAATCAAAGGGATGAGTGATGAGAACAAGAATCATCCGTAGGGCAGGCGAATCGGATGTGCCGGATCTTACGCAAATCCGGAACGATGCACACGCAATCAAGGTGGCGCACGGCGACTATGCGTGGGGCAAGCAAGGGGACGGATTTTCCGAGAGTTGGGTACGGAACAATGTCTCTGAAAAAGAAGTGTATGTCGTTGAGCTGGAAGGTAATCCGGTCGGAACGTTTTCGCTCGATCTGGACGAGGACAATCACTGGGGACCGCAAGAACCGATCGCCGGTTATGTGCATGGGCTTTCTGTGCGAAACGGCTTTAACGGACGTGGACTCGGGGGCTTCATGCTTGATTGGTGCGCTAACAAGGTGAGCGGCTTGAATCGGCGTTCTGTTCGACTCGACTGCGCAGTCCACAACGCGAGGCTATGCGCCTACTATGAGTCTCTTGGCTTTGTCCGCGTAGGACTGTATCCGGAGCCCGAACCCGGCGGCTATGTCTGGTCGCTGTACGAAAAATTGGTCCCGATACGCAATTGATCCTGCCGTGGTTCTTCAATGACATCATCAACTTTGTTAACCATCGCTAGGTGACCCCTTCACCCGAAGAAGGCGACCGAACCCGGCGGCCGCCGTGGCGCGGGTGAAACTCGTGGTTGCAGCGGATTAGCGATGCGAAATAATGCGTGTGCTGTGTGCGAGGGCGCGCATCCAACATAAGAGTCTCCGGATAGCATGCCTACACGAGGATCATCTGGAATCCAATTTTCGGCAAGGCTCTGCGGCACCAAGCGCCGCAGAGCCCGGTCTCGCCTTACATTGACCATGCACCAGCAAAACCACACGTTGGACTCGCACAATCGTCAGATGCTAGTCAACCCAGAGACAACCGTATCGTGAAGCGAGCGTGGGCTTTCTCCTGCATCCTCACCTTGAGCGCGCTCCTTGGCGGATGCGGCAAGGACGGATCGCGAAACGCTACTCAGGAAGCCGGCGCATCCGCGAGTCAGGCGCCGCTTCAGCCTGGGCAGGCCGCGAGCGGCACACCCGCCGCATCGGGCGCGCAGGAGCGGAGCGCGCCGGCCACCGTCACCAAGGCGCAGTTGCCGGGGGAAGCAGCCGAAACGCTGCGTCTGATCAAAGCGGGCGGCCCTTTCCCTTTTGGCGAGGACGGTGTCTTGTTCCGCAACAGCGCGGCATTGCTGCCGGAACATCCGCGCGGCTATTACCGTGCATACACAGTTCGAACGCCTGGCTCGGCGGATCGCGGGCAGCGCCGCATCGTATGCGGTGGACCGCGCAGGCAGACCCGCGACTGCTACTACACCGACGATTACTACGCCAGTTTCAAACGCATTGCAGAATAACTGAGCCAATTAAAAACGCCCCGGGCCTCCTGTCAGTGTGATCAGGGTTGGGGCGCCTGTCATTCTGCCGACGTCGTCACTTCTCCAGGGCGGCGCAGCATCTTGTCGACTTCGCCCGCGTGCATCTCTTCGACATAGATCATCTGACGGGCGAACTCCTCGAGTGCAACCGAGCGGTCCTCAACCAGCGCGAGCAGTTCGCGATAAAGCTCCAGCGCGAGGTTCTCCGCTCGCAGCGACTCGCGCAGGATCGAAGAGATATCGAATGTGTGGGAGTCCAGGAGGGGGCCGATCTCAAGCGACGGATAAGCGCCCAGAGTGGTGATCCATTCTCCGACCTGTTGTGCGTGCAACAGCGATTCATCGGCCTGCTCGCGCAGCCAGGATCTGATCGGAATGCGTCCGAAGCCGAAAACAAGAAACGAATAGTGTGTATATCTAACGACGCCGGCCAACTCGGATTCGAGAATCCGGTTCAGCACCGCAACAACGTTTTCCTTTTCTATCTCTGCCATTTGGGACCTCCTTTTTATGTCACCGCGACAGACGCAGTCCGCGTTTTCGCCGCTCGTATCACGCCATAGGGCTGGACGGATATTGATTAAATGTAGTCCCGCAGAGCGATCGCGCAAGGCATTAGTTCGGGTTCAATGCGGCGAGCGAGTTGGGCTACCCGTGCATCATCGCGTGTCCAGCCGATGCCACCACCATCAACAATCAGCATGGTGTGCAATCCCGCATCGCACAAAAAAAGTACCCGTCATTGTCTGCAAAAAAAGTGCGGAAATTCTGCCAACAGGCGTAGTCGATCCGCCCCAGTATTCGGTAATCTTGCATGCACGATGTTGGCACGCTCGGGCCTGCCCGGCCTTTCCGCCTACCTGAGACCGGATGGACACCCGTGATCCACGAAATGACCAAGACAGTTCTGCTGATTGTCGCGGCGTTGTTCCCGATCATCAACCCGCCGGCGGCGGCGTTCATCATCCTGAGTCTCACGCCGCACGCGAGCGAGGCGGAGCGCGCGGATCTGGCGCGGCGCATTGCGATAAACAGCTTCGTGATCCTGCTTGCGTCGCTGTCGGTGGGCGCCTACCTGCTGTCGTTTCTCGGGATATCGATTCCGGTGCTGCGCGTGGCGGGCGGAATCATCATCCTCATGGCGGGCTGGAACCTGCTCCAATCCTCCGACGATGACTCCGGCGAGGAAGCGCAATCGGAGCGGGCGTCGCGTCGGGATGTTTCGCTGCGATCGAAGGCGTTCTATCCGCTGACGCTGCCGGTGACGGTCGGTCCCGGGTCGATCTCGGTGGCTATCGCGCTTGGCACCGGTACGCCGCGCAGCGGCCTGCAGCCGTCTCATTTCATTGGCGTGGGCGTGGCGCTCGCGCTGCTGTGCATTGTCATTTACTTGTGTGTGCGCTTCGTGGCGAACGTCCAACGGCTGCTCGGGCCGTCCGGCACGCAGATCGCCATGCGACTCTTCGCGTTCGCGATCTTCTGCATTGGCATGCAGATCCTGTGGCTCGGACTCTCGGAACTGCTCAATTCATTGCATCCGCACTGAACTCTGCGGACGCTGCAACAGGAGCGTCGCGCGCCGGTGAACCACGGCGCCGAGCTGCACCAGGGTAGTGAAGACCGCGACGGTGAGGGCCGCGCTGGCAATGGCGAGCGAGATGTCGAACAGGGTTTGCAGCGTGGCGATCATGACGGATTCCTTTACCTTGTGCCGTAGACGCGTCGTGGGCGTCGTGCGCGTTATATCGATGAGCAGGATTCTGACGGTGCAGAATGAGGGGAAAATGAGCGGTGTGGCGGATCAGAAGCCGACCACGGCGCCGAGCAGCAGCCAGGGCAGCATTTCTTCATACGTAGCAGGGCGTTCACCGGATAGCGCGACCTTCTCGGCCGGCAGGTTGTCGTCCATGCGCAAGGTGGCCTGATCGCTGTTTCTGGTGCTCGAGTCGTGATTGAAGAGCTGGAACATGAGTCATCTCCCGTTGGGTCGTGAAGCGAACCGGTGGTTCGCGTGACTGCATGTTCACAGGCAAGAATGAGCAGACAATGAGCGCGGGGACAGCCTCGCGCTGCGCTTGGTCCTTCAGCCAGAACCGGAATTCGACCGATGAACCCATCGCTTTCGTCCGTTTTCGCGCGCTATTCGTTGAGACCGTCGCTGCGCAACAATCTCATCATTGCGCTGGCCGTGCTGGTCAGCGTGGTCGCCGTTGCGCAGGGCATCAGTACTTATCAGCTCTGCCGCACGGGCATGAGCGCGCTGCTCGACCTGCGCCTGGAGCAGGTCGCCATGCGCATGCGCGGCGATCTCGCCGATGCGATTCCGAGCGCGCCCGCGCGCGGCTCGCAACCATCGCGCGATATTGTGATCACCATTCGTAAGCCCGGGACCGATGTCCCGTTCCGCTCCACCGATCCGTCACTGTCACTGCCCGAAAGCGCCCCGGCAGGATTTTCTTCGGAGCAGGTGAATGGCGAACGCTGGCGAATCTACACGCTGCGCCAGGACGAGAGCTTGATCCAGGTAGCGCAGCGTTCGTCGGTGCGCGACGAGCTCGTGCGCGAAGCCGCGCTCACTACGCTCTGGCCCACGCTGATCCTGTTGCCGCTCGTGCTCTTCGCGGTGGTTGTGATCGTGCGTGGCACGCTGCGGCGGCTGACGCCACTCGGGCAGGCAGCGCAATCCATCGATGCCGCGAATCTGAAACCGCTGCCCGTCGCGGGCGTGCCAAGTGAAGTGCTGCCGTTCGTCGAATCGATCAACCGCATGATCGCGCGCCTCGCGCAAGTGATCGAATCCGAACGAAAGTTCATTGCCGACGCCGCGCACGAACTGCGCACGCCACTTACTGCGCTTCAGTTGCAGGCGGACAATCTGCAGCCGCATATTGTGGCCGGCAACCAGGAGCGGTTTCAGGAGTTGCGCAACGGCATTGCTCGCAGCGGTGCGCTGATCGGGCAGTTGCTGCGGCTCGCGCGCGCGGACGCGCCGCTCGACATCGCGGTCGAACCTTCGGATGTTTCGCCAATCGTGGTCGATGCCGTCTCCGGCGTGCTGCCCATTGCATCGGCGCGGGGTATCGACATTGGCGCGGAGGCCATGCTCGCAGACAAGGTCGCCGCTGCACGGGCAGATGTGGCCATTGCCGTCAAGAATCTGGTGAGCAACGCGGTGCGCTACACCCCGGATGGCGGCACGATCGACCTGCGTATGCGTCGCGAGGCGAACGCACTGTGGATCGAGGTCACGGATACCGGTCCGGGCATTGCCGAGGAGTCGCTGCCGCGTGTCTTCGACCGGTTCTTTCGGGCAAACAGCAACACTCTCGCGGACGTGGAAGGGACCGGGCTCGGCCTGTCGATCGTGAAAGCGATCACGGCGAAGTATGGCGGTCAGGCAGTCATCCAGAACCGCCGCGATGGCTGCTCGGGGATTATTGCTGCGGTCAGTTTTCCGCTGGCGAGTGCGTGAGGGTAGTGGTGAACGGGTTGAAGGCGTGTGCCGCCAAATGCAGAGGCGCTGTGGGAATGGAGTGAGCGCTGAAGCGGCACTGCTTGCTGAGCCTTAGCAAGCGCTGAAACGGCACTGCTGGTCGCGCCTGAGTAAGCGCTGAAGCGCCAACTCAGGCATGGGACCAGAGTAAGGCGCTAAAGCGCCAACTCTGGTCGACACAGGAGGAAGGCATGAGAGTCCTGCTGGTTGAAGACGATCTCCAGATCGGACAAAGCCTGATGCGCGCACTGAAGGACGCGGACTACGCCGTGGACTGGGTGCGCGACGGCGTCGCTGGACGCAAGGCCATGAGCGCGGCCGACTACACCGTGGTGCTGCTGGACATCGGCTTGCCGGGCATGTCAGGCATCGAACTGCTGCGCACCGCGCGCGCGGGCGGCAATCCGGTGCCGGTGCTGATCCTGACCGCGCGTGACGATCTCGATTCGCGCATCGAGGGCCTCGATATTGGCGCCGACGACTATCTGCTCAAGCCCTTCGAAGTCGGCGAGCTGCTGGCCCGGATCCGTGCGGTGCTGCGGCGCAAGGCGGGTTACGCCGTATCCCGGCTCGGCGATGACACCCTAAGCCTGAATCTCGACCAGCGCACGCTGACCTTCGGCGACAAGGCCAGCGCGCTGTCCGCGCGCGAATTTGCGCTGATGCACGCGCTGCTCGAACATCCGGGAACGATCTTCTCGCGTGGGCAGATCGAGGACAAGCTGTACGGCTGGGGCAAGGAAGTGGAGAGCAATGCCGTCGATGTGCTGATCCATTCAGTGCGCAAGAAATTCGGCCAGGGCGTGATCCGCAATGTGCGCGGACTCGGCTGGACAGTCATGCTCGGCGCGCCGGCCGAGCGCAAACCCTCCGACGACTGAGCGAGGCCATGGAAATCGTCCGCGTCTCGAAACTTCTGCTCGTGATGGCGATGGCGCTGCTCGCGTCGCTCGTAAGCTTCGGTAACCTGACTGATTACGGGACCAATCTTGCGTTCGTGCAGCATGTGTTCCTCATGGACACGACCTTCCCGGGCAACCCGAACCGGTATCGCGCGATTACATCGCCCGTCGTGCAGAACGCGGGTTACATGCTGATTATTGCGCTCGAAACCGCGACCGCCGTGTGCTGTTGGATCGGCGCCTTCAACATCTGGCGCGCGCGCCGGGCGAGTGGACAAGCGTTCAGTCATGCGAAACAAATGGCGATTGCGGGGCTCACGCTCGGCTTCCTCACGTGGCAGGTCGCGTTCATGTCGATTGGCGGCGAATGGTTTGACATGTGGATGTCGACGACGTGGAACGGAGAGGAAAGTGCGTTCCGGTTCTTTGCGACCTTTGCACTCGTGTTGATCTTCGTGAGTCTTCGCAATGACGATACGGCTGCATAAGTTCAGCAAGATCGCGCTGGCGCCGGCAATGTTGCTGCTTTTCGCCTCTTTGCCCGCCATGGCTGCAGAGCTGCTGGTCGATACGGGCACGCCCGCCACGCTCACGACCGAAACCTTGTTGGCCATGCCCGATGCCGCGACAATCCAGGTCCCGGGCGACGTCACCTATCATCGCACGATGACCTATCGAGCCGTGCCCTTGCGCTCGCTGCCGGGCGTGCGAACATTGCCCGCCGATGCCGAACTGCAGATCACTGCAACCGATGGTTTCGTCACCAACTTGCCTGCGGCGCTCGTGCGCGGCGGTAGTGGTCACGGCGCGACGCCGTGGCTCGCGATCGAACCGCTTGACAAGCCTTGGCCGCGGACATCGAAGGGAACTGATATCGGCCCGTTCTATCTCGTCTGGATCAATCCAGATGCATCGGGTGTGATGAGCGAACAGTGGCCGTATCAGATCAATGCCATCCGTACGGTGGTCTCGCGCGCGGCGAAGTGGCCGCAAATTGCCGTGGATGACAGGGTGCCGGCGAACTCACCGGTTCGCCGTGGACAGGCACTCTTTGCCACGCAGTGCATGGTTTGCCATCGCATGAACGGCGCGGGCGACGCAGCGGTCGGCCCGGACCTGAACCTGCCGCGTAATCCGACCGAGTACTTCCAGGCGTGGGCGCTAAGGGCTTATATTCGCGATCCGAAATCAATCCGGGAATGGTCTGGCATGAAGATGCCAGGCTTCGACAAGACCCGCCTTAGCGATCCAGACCTCGACGCGATCATCGCTTATCTGGGCTACATGGCGCATAGGCGTAAGTAGCGACGCGCACGATGAGAACGTACGGAGACTCTCGGGCGTGCAGGAAGGTGCCTCTCGTGTTCAAATTCAGCTTTCACGGAGGCACATATGGTCGCTGAACGTCAACAAAACGGTAACCGTAACGGTGGCGCGGTCAAACGGTACGCGGTTCGAGACTTTTTCCGCAGACCAGACAAGCACGCGTTCACAATCGCGCCTGATGGACGGCACCTGTCCTTTCTTGCGCGGTGCTCCGGCCGCCAGAATATCTTCGTGCAAGCGATCGATACTGACGGCGCTCCCATAGGCGAGCCGCACGCCTTGACCAACGAGACGGAACGCGACGTGCCTGGGCAAGCATGGAAGGGCAACGATCAGATCCTGTTCGTGAAAGATTTTGGAGGCGACGAAAACTTCCACGTGCTTTCGGTCCCCATCAACGGTGGCGAGCCGCGCGATCTGACGCCGTTTGATGGCGTCAAGGCCAGTATTGTCGATGACCTCAGGGACGACGACCGCCACGTGTTGATCCAGATGAATCGTCGCGATCCGCAGGTCTTTGACGTTTTTCGTGTTGACGTCATGACCGGAGAACTGACGCCGCTCGCTGAGAATCCGGGCAATGTCATGGGCTGGATGACGGATCACGAAGGGCGCTTGCGCGTCGCGACCGCGTCCGATGGTGTCAATCAGACGCTGCTCTACCGCGACGTCGAGACAGAGCCTTTCCGGGCCGTTCTGACGACGGACTTCCGTGAAGCTGTCTCACCCTTGTTCTTTACGTTCGATGACAAACGGCTGTACGTTTTATCGAATCGAAGGCGCGACAAAGCCGCAATTTTCGAATTCGATCCGCAGACGGGCGAAGAGGGAGCGTTGCTGTTTGAGACCACGCATGTCGACGTGAGCGAGCTCGTGTATTCGAAAAAGCGGCGCGTGCTGACAGCCGCCTTATATATCGACGATCGGGTTCGTCGCCATTTCTTCGATAACTGGGCTCGAGACGTCAGGGCCGATCTTGAGCGGCAGTTGCCGGATCAGGAAATTAGCATAGTGAGCATCACGCGCGACGAGTCGCGCGCGATCGTGCGTGCCGCAAGCGATCGGTCGGCCGGCTCAGTGTGGATCTACGACATCGATCGCCGGCGCTTGGCCAAGCTTGCCGACATGATGCCCTGGCTCGATCGTGCCGATATGGCGCCCATGCTGCCGATTCGCTTTAAGGCACGCGATGGCTTGCAACTCAGCGGATACCTGACGTTGCCCGGGGGATTCGAGCTTGGGCAGGATTTTGCCGAGCCCTTGCCCTTGGTCGTCAATCCGCATGGCGGTCCTTGGGCAAGAGACATGTGGGGATTCAATGTCGAAGCGCAGCTGCTTGCGAACCGCGGCTATGCGGTGCTACAGGTCAATTTCCGGGGCTCGACGGGATATGGACGGGCTTTCTGGGAAGCCAGCTTCGGGCAATGGGGTCGCGCCATGCAGAATGATATTGACGATGGCGTCGACTGGCTCGTATCCCAAGGGATTGTCGATCCGGCGCGCGTCGGGATATACGGCGTAAGTTATGGTGGCTACGCGACACTGGCGGGCGTTGCGTTTTCGCCGGATCGATACGCGGCTGCCGTCGACTACGTCGGTGTATCGAACCTCTTCACTTTTCTCGAATCGATTCCTCCGTATTGGAAACCGCTGCTCGACATGTTCTACGAGATGATCGGCAACCCGCAGACCGAAGAGGGCAAGCGGGCACTGCACGATGCGTCGCCACTGTTCTTCGTGGACCGGATCGTGACTCCGCTCCTGGTCGCGCAAGGCGCCAACGATCCGCGAGTCAAACAGGTTGAGAGCGATCAGATCGTGGAGGCTTTGCGTGCGCGCGGCGTCGATGTCAAATACATGCTAAAGGAAAACGAAGGGCACGGCTTTCGCAATGAAGAGAACCAGTTCGAGTTCTATGAAGCAATGGACGTGTTTCTTGCCGAACATCTCGGCGGAGCTGCAGGCAGCGAGCATGCAGGGCGTTGATAGTTGAGAGCGTACACAACGAAGGTATCGTTATCCCGCAGACACTTGGCCCATTCAGCGCGGCCGATGTGACGGCTGCGGCAAGGGCGCGTCGCCGTTTATCGACTGGCTGCCCAGTGGGATATCTGAATCGCCGTTGCCCTGCTATGCGGGCTTGTTTTCAAACCGTGCCTTGCGACTTACAGATAATGGTGCGCAGCGAAACAATGGCAAACGCTATTGCAATAGCACACGCGCGGCCAACGCTGGTTCGGACCCAAACGAGAAAGAAGCCCAATGCGCTTGACCCTCACGTAACGTAAGGTTCTAGCCTTTGTCGTGCGCACTGAACGGAGGCATGCATGCTTTTGAAAGTAGGGGAATTGGCGAAGAAGAGCGGACTGACCGTCCGCGCGTTGCATCACTACGACGCTATCGGCCTGCTCACGCCCTCGGCGCGCGCCGACAACGGCTACCGGCTGTACAACCGCGACGACATAGCCCGGCTCCATCGGATTCAGGCGTTGCGCGGTTTTGGTCTCACGCTGGCCGACATCGGCGCTTATCTGACCCAGCCCGATAAACCTCTTTCCGACATCATCGCGCGTCAAATTGCCATGCTCGACGTGGAGATCGGTCCATTTTTCCACATCGCCGTTAGCGGGGATAAAGAGCTCACGATGGATCAACATGACGCGTCAGAAAGCACCGAACCCGGGCAACACATTCCGTTCATCACGCACGGATCGTATCCGAGGCGGGGAGGGAATCGGGTCTGGCCTCTGGTTGATAGCGGCCCCGCTTTTCGCCGGATTTGCGAAGCCGTGGAGCTGGCGCAGCACAGCGTCTGGGTCACGGTCACATTCGTGGCCACGGACTTCCAGATGCCGGACGGACGCGGCTCGATTTTCGACGTCCTGGACCGCGCGGTCGAACGAGGCCTGGACGTCCGTGTGATTTTCTGGCGGCCCAACCCCGAGAGCAGCGGATACGGGCAGACCTTCGCCGGCACGAGCACGGACTTCGACCTGCTTGCCGCACGCGGCTCGCGTTTTCTCGCACGCTGGGATCGTGCTCCTCTCGCCTATTGTCATCATCAGAAAAGCTGGCTGGTCGACGCAGGCAGGTCGTCGGAAACGGCTTTTGTCGGCGGGATCAATCCAACTTTTGCGGCCGTCGAACCGGGACACATGGGTGAGGGGCAACGTCACGACATCTATGTCGAGATCACGGGCCCATCCGCTAGCGACGTGCATCACAATTTCGTGCAGCGATGGAACGAGGCCAGCGAGCGGAACATGGCCTTGGGAGTGTGGGCGCATGGCAGCGATGAGCGCTTACCCTTCCCAACGGACCTATCCGAAGCACGAGGCAACACCGTCGTGCAGATTCAACGCAACGTGCATGCGGGTTGTTATAGCGACCCTCATGCGGCGCCTGGATGCGCTCCGTATCAAATCGACATCGCCAGCGGCGAGCGGTCGATCACCGGTCAATACTTGCTGGCGATCAATGCGGCCCGCCGCTCTATCTATCTCGAGAATCAAGCGCTCCCTGTGCCGGAGATTGCGTATGCGCTCGAGGAGGCGCTCAAACGAGGCGTGCATGTAGTGCTTTTGGTACCGGGCGAACCGGAGGAATATGTGAGCCTGTGGCGCCAACGTCCCGAGCGCAAGCCGTTTTTCGACCGGCTGGAAGTGCTCGGTCAATACGAGCATTTCGTGCTGACGGGCATAGCCGGGAAGACGCGATCCGGCGACCGGGCATACGTCTACGTTCACGCGAAGATCATGCTGGTCGATGACGTATGGGCGACGATTGGCTCATGCAACCTGCATGCGAATTCCCTGTTCGGGCACAGCGAGATGAATGCAGCGGTGTGGGATCGTGACGTGGTGCGAGCATTGCGCTGTCAGCTTCTGCTTGAGCATCTGGGGCAGGATACTGAGCATCTGGACGACCAGTGGGCGATGCAGCTTTATCAACGTATCGCTCGCGAAAACGCGGCCCGATGGGAGGTCGGTGATGTCGACTGGCAAGGTCTCGCATGCAGCCTGAATCCCGCGACGTATGGTGAATCGAAGGCGCGCTAGATGACGCCAGCGCTGCGCTTCACGATCCCAGGCATCACTCTGGCAGAGCCTCGAACGCATTGCTCACTGCATCGATGGCCGCATCGTCGATATGCCGGTGAATCACAAGACGCATCGCTTGCGCGCCGCTTGCCCGCACTGCAACCCCATGAGTTGCGAGCCATTGCGCGTAGTCCTCCGCCCGGCCGTCCGGTACGGCCAGCCGCAGGATATTGGTTTGCGGCGCCAGTGGATCAGTCTCCACGCGCGCGTTGTTCTGCAGCCTTTGCCAAAGCAGCATCGTGCGCCGATGATCCTCGGCAAGCTTCGCGGGCATCGTCCGTAACGCGACCAGACCCGCGGCGGCCATGATGCCCGCTTGCCTCAGTCCGCCGCCAATTGTCCGGCGCAGAGTCCTTGCCCGTTCGATGAATTCACGCGAGCCCAGCAGCACCGAGCCCATCGGCGCGCTTAGCCCTTTCGACAGGCAGAACGTGACACTATCTCCATGTACGGCAATCTCGCGGGCTTCAACGCCCAGCGCGAGCGCCGCGTTGAACAGGCGCGCACCATCCACATGGACGGCAGCGCCTCGTTCACGTGCAATGCCAGCTACGCGGGCCATATAGTCGAGCCCTTGAACGCAACCGCCCGCGGCATTGTGGCTTGTCTCGATGGCGACCATCGCCGTCGGTTCGCCGTAGCGCGAATAGCCGCCGCGAACGTTATCTCTTAGCAGGTCCAGGTCCATCTCCCCACGACGCGAAGCAATGGTGCGACAGAACAGGCCCGCAAGCCGGGAGACGCCGCCGCCTTCCGAGTTGGCCATGTGCGCGTGCTGGTCGAGGACGGCTTCACCGCCACGGCTCGCATGAACAAGCGTCGCCAGCACATTGCCCATCGTGCCGCTGCATACGAAGAGTGCAGCCTCCTTACCCAGCAACACCGCCGCTTCCTGTTCCAGCGTCTGAACGGTTGCGTCGCCTTCCAGCGTGTCGTCGCCGAGTGACGCTGCGCGCATCGCGTCCCACATGGCGTCAGTGGGGCGGGTCACGGTATCGCTGCGCAGATCGATCATGCCGGTCATGCAATCCCCCTCGGCACACCCGTCGCATGCTGCGGAGAACTTGGCTCCGGTTCAGCCTCGCTCGCCGGCTGCTCGTAAGCCACGTGCGCCAGTTTCATCACCAGCTTGACGGCAACCGTGTTGCTGTAGACGTTGATTGCCGTACGTCCCATGTCGAGAAACGCGTCGACGCCCGCAATGATCGCCAGTGCCTCCACCGGAACGCCGATGGTACTCAGCACCATCGCGACCGCCACGAGGCCGCCTGAGGGCACGTTTGCGCTGCCCTTGCTGGCAAGCGTGGTGACGATCACGATCGACAGCAGCGTGTGCCAGTCGAGCGGAATGCGATACGCGTCCGCCAGAAACCCCACCGCGAGCGCAAAGTACATGATCGAGCCGTCGCGATTGAATGCATAGCCGAGCGGCAGCACCACGGATGCCACGGCTTTCGGCACGCCCATCTTCACCAGCTTTTCCATATGCAGTGGCAGGCTTGCTTCCGACGAGCGTGTGGCGAACGCCAGCAGCACCGGCTCGCTGATTTGCCGCGTCACCTGCCACGGCTTTTCACCGATCACCTTCAGCACGATCATGAAGATCACGACAAGCAGCGCGAGGCCGAGATACATCACTCCGACCAGCTTCACGAGCGACAGCAGCGTTGCGATCCCCTGGGTGGCGAAGAGCCACGAGATGATCGCGAAGATCGCGATGGGCGAGAGCGAGATGATCCAGTCCGTCACTTTGAACACCGCTGCCATCAATGCGTCCAGCACATCGATCAGCGGCTTCGCGCGGTTGCCGAGCGAGGCCAGCGCAAGCCCGAGAAGCACCGCGAAGAACAGCACCGGCAAAAGATTGCTGCCCGACATAGCCGCCACGATATTGCTAGGAATCATGTCGAGGAAAAACTTGGTCCAGTCAACGCTCGTAGCAATGACTTTCCCGGGCTTGGCTGCTTCGGCCAAGTTCGCACCCAGGCCCGGATGGAACAGCGCATTGAGCCCGAGACCGATGAAGATGGAGATCACGGTCGCAACGAAGAAGTAGATGAGGCTGATCGCCGACACCCGCCCGAGCGAGCGGGTCTGATTGCCCATCTGGTAGATGCCGAGCGTGATCGCGGTGAACACCAGCGGCACGACGATCATCTTGATCGCCTGCACGAACGCAGTGCCAACGGGCGCAAGCTTCGCGGCGAAATGCGGAAACAGAAACCCGACCACACATCCCAGGACCAGTCCGAGGAGCATCTGCAAAGGCAAGGCTATTTTTCTACGAGCGTGATGCGACCGCATGACTATTCTCCTGGGACAGGTGATGAGTGACGTGACTAACTTGAGCGGCGCAGAGGACGGTTACGTCCGCTCGTCACTCGTGTGCGCGAGAAACTTCAGGCGAATTTGCATCGCGCGTTCAAGGTGGCCGTAGACGAGTCCGCGAGCGTCTTCAGCGTCGCCGGCTTGAATCGCCGCGTAGATTGCCAAGTGCTCCAGCACCGCCTGTTTCGTCCGCTCGGCGCTGTAGCGTTCAACGCGCCGCAACGCGAGACCGCTCTGATCGCGCAGGTTTCGATAGGTCTGCCGCAAGCGCCCGTTGTCGGCGCATTCGAACATGGCGTCGTGAAATGCCCAGCCAATGCTCTGCGCGTCGTCAACGTCGAGTGCACGGCCGGCATTGACTCCTGCTACCAGCGCTTGCAGTCCCGCTGCCGCTTCATCAAGCGAAGCGCAGGGGCCATGGCGCGCTGCAAGGAACGCCGCCATCCCCTCTAGCGCAAGACGCATTTCGTGGATCTCGCGCAAGTCGGCCACCGACATCTCGCGCACGAACGTGCCTCGCATGGGCACGATTTCAAGCAGGCCGTCGCGTGCGAGCCATTTAACTGCCTCACGAATCGGCGTTCGGCCGACCTGCAAGCGCTCAGCGAGGCTACGTTCGGAAAGTGCTTCGCCTGGGCGAAGCGATCCATCGACGATCAACGCGCGAAGGCTTGTGTAAGGTTCGGGAATTTCACTGGTTTCTGTCTGGTTCATGACTGGTATACCAGCATGAAAAAAATAGGCGTGCAAGGTTTTTTGCAGATATTGGCGAAGCGCGGCGTGGGCGTCAGCGGCCTATCCGAGTCGAAAGTTCGGGATTTTCAGGTTGATTGCTGCACTGCGCGAAGGCGTGCTTTAGCGGCTGGCTAGCACGGCAGCTCGCGTGTCCTAGCGGCGTTATCCCACCCAGAACAATCCGGACGCGCTGCACTCGGCGCGAATGAAATCCGCCAAGAGCTTGACTCGCGCTACATCGTGCGAGTCCGCATGCGTGACCAGCCAGTAGGAGCGGCTTAACGAAATTTCATCGGGGAGAATGCGAACGAGGGTGGGATCGATGCGGGCGATAAAGCATGGCAACACGCCTATCCCCGCGCCGCCGCTAACTGCTGCGGCCTGACTAATCACATTCGAAATACGCACGGACGGCGTGAGCGACGTGGAAATCTGCGACAGGTAATCAAGCTCAGCACTCCACATCAAATCTTCTACATAGCCGATCCACGGATGATTGAAGATATCTTGAAACGTAGTGATGGGTGCATGAGTGTCGAGGTATTGAGGCGATGCATAAACCCCAAGGGAATAGTCGTTGAGCCTGTGTGCATAAACTCGACCCTGACTTGGGCGGGTCATGCTGACTGCAATATCGGCTTCGCGTTTGGACAAGCTGAACATGCGCGGATTAGCGACCAGTTCTATCTCCAGGTCGGGATGCATGGCCGTGAGCTTCGCAATCCTCGGCGCAAGAAAGTAGGTCCCGAATCCCTCCGGCGTGCCGACTCTGACCGTCCCCGTCAATCCAACTGATGGGTCGCCCAAGCGCGCGTTGATGCGCAGGGCCAGGCTCTCCATGGCCTCTGCATCAGTCATCAAACGCTCGCCTTCGGGCGTCAGCAAAAAACCGACTGAACGCCGCTCGAACAACTGCACGCCAATGCTTGCCTCAAGCGAGGCGACTCGCCGGCTTAGCGTGGAATGGTCTACGCCCATTTGCTGCGCTGCGACAGTGAGACGCCCCGCGCGCGCGACAGCCAGGAAGGCTTGCAGGGAATCCCAATCAAATCTTCGCATGGGAGTTTTTGCACAGCGCGGTTGTGGAATTGCCCATTCTATTGCAAAAAGCTGGCTGCTATCTTTGCCTTCATGCTCTTCCCCGATGAAGGCGCGCGGCTCGATCCGGTACGAAGAACCATGTCGAATCGCGATTCAACCGTATGATTAAAGGAGACAGCATGTCGCTTATTGCGAAGCTCGAAGCTCGTGCCCAGGCAGGGCGTCCCGTCAGAGTAGGGCTGATTGGCGCTGGTAAATTTGGATCGATGTATCTGTCGCAGGCACCGCGTACGCCGGGCATTCATCTGGTCGGCATCGCCGATCTCTCGCCGGCGCGGGCACGCGGCGCGATGCAGCGTGTGGGTTGGGAAGAAGCGCGTTATTCCGCGAGTTCGTGGGCGGAGGCTTTGCGCAGCGGCTCGACCTTCATCACTGACGACGCCGACGCGATGATCGCAAGTGACCACGTCGATATCGTCATCGATGCAACGGGCAGCCCCGCAGCGGGCATCCATCACGCGCTGCTGTGCTGCAAGCACAAGAAACACATTGTGATGGTCAACGTTGAAGCCGACGTGCTTGCCGGTCCGCTACTTGCGCGCCGTGCGGCGGAGGCGGGCATCATCTATTCGATGGCTTCCGGCGATCAACCGGCATTGATTGCGGAACTGGTGGACTGGGCTCGCACGATTGGCTTCAACGTCATCTGTGCCGGCAAGGGCACCAAGTACTTGCCGGTCTATCATCAGTCAACCCCCGACACCGTCTGGAGCTACTACGGCTTCACGGAAGAGCAGGTTGCTTCCGGCGACTTCAACGCCCAGATGTTCAACTCGTTCCTTGATGGCACGAAGTCGGCGCTGGAAATGGCGGCGGTATCGAACGCATGCGATCTGCGTCCGCCTCCTGATGGCCTGGCGTTCCCCGCTTGTGGCGTCGACGATCTGCCTGAGTTGCTACGCCCGGCCTCTGAGGGCGGGATCCTTCCGCATCGCGGCAGCGTGGAAGTGGTGTCGTCGCTCGAACGCGATGGCCGTCCTGTGTTCCGCGACTTGCGCTGGGGCGTCTACGCCGTTTTTGAAGCACCCTCCGATTACGTCCGCGACTGCTTTGCGCAATACGGTCTCAAGACTGACAAGAGCGGGCGTTTCGCTGCCATGTATAAGCCGTATCACCTGATCGGTCTCGAACTCGGGGTATCGATTGCCAGCATTGCGGTGCGCGGTGAGGCCACGGGCGCGACCACGGGGTTCCACGGAGACGTTGCCGCCACCGCGAAGCGTGACCTGCGAGCGGGTGAACGGCTGGACGGCGAGGGCGGTCACACCGTCTACGGCAAGCTGATGCCCGCGGTGGACTCGCTGGTGCAGGGCGCACTGCCCATTGGCCTTGCGCACAACATGGTGCTGCAGCGTCCGGTTGCGGCAGGGCAGCCGGTTCGCTGGAGCGACGTGGCCTTCGACACCACCAAGGAAGCCGTACGCGTACGTCTCGAGATGGAGGCGATGTTCCGCAAGGAACTTGGCATAGAGGTGGCAGCCGAAAAACTCGCATCGTAATTGAATCATAAGCAACCCTGACTGATCTGGCCGGGCGTCCGCCCGGCCGCACTCTATAACGTCCGGCAAAGGACGACGGAGGAGACATGAGCCATATCAGCGAAACCCTTTTGGTGGCGCCGGGGGCGCGTACCGATGTGTACCGCAAGATCAGTTGGCGCATCATGCCGTTCATCGTGCTGTGTTATTTGTGCGGTTATCTCGACCGGGTGAACGTCGGTTTTGCCAAGTTGCAGATGCTCAATGCCCTGCACATGAGCGATGCTGTCTATGGTCTGGGCGCCGGCATCTTCTTTATCGGCTATTTTATTTTCGAAGTGCCCAGCAACCTGATCCTGCATCGGGTTGGCGCTCGTCTCTGGATCGCGCGCATCATGATTACGTGGGCCATTATTTCGGCGCTTACGCTGCTGGTGAAAACGCCGATGCAGTTTTACACCGCGCGCTTTTTTCTGGGCGTGGCCGAAGCGGGTTTCTCGCCGGGCATCATGTTGTACCTGACCTATTGGTTTCCCGCGAGAAAACGGGGGTTCGCGCTCGGCGTGTATTACATTGCGATCCCGTTGTCAGGGGTGGTCGGCGGTCCGTTGTCGGGCTGGGTACTCAGCAGCTTCAGTCATTCCACCGTCATGGCGGGATGGCAGTGGCTGTTCCTGATCGAAGCGCTTCCGGCTCTGCTTTGCGGCATTGCGGTGTTGGCCTTGATGGTCGATCGTCCCACGCAGGCCAAGTGGTTGACCGACGATGAGAAAGCCCAGGTGACAGGGGAGATCGAACGGGAGGATTCAGAGAAGACGACGCATCACAACCTTGGCGCTATTCTTTCTGATCGCCACATCTGGAAACTCTGCGCCGTCTACTTCTGCCAGATCATCGGCTTGTACGGCATCAGTTTCTGGTTACCGTCGATCATCAAGGACTCGGGGTTGAGCGACGTATCGACGATCGGCTGGTTATCGGCTATTCCCTACCTTGTCGCCATTCCCGCGATCGTGCTAACTGGAATGAGCTCGGATCGCTTTCGCTCGCGCCGGATGCATTTTTCCGTGCTGGCTGTGATCGGTGCAATAGGATTCGCTGCGAGTGGCTATGTGGGTCACCATCCGACGCTCGCGGTGATCTGGCTGAGCGTGGCGGCTGCGGGCATATTGTCGGCGCTATCGTTGTTCTGGAGCATTCCATCGTCGTTTCTTGCCGGCACTTCCGTGGCTGTTGGGATTGCCGGAATCAACTGCGTGGGTAACCTCGCCGGTTTTGTCTCGCCCTATGCGGTGGGATGGCTCAACGTGACGACGCACGACAATCGCATGGGCCTGTATTTTGTGGCCGCGTGCCTTGTGCTGGGTGCATTGCTGGTGCGAACTATCTCAGGAAAACTCGCGGATAGATGATCGTTACTTGCTGTGTTGGAGGGGGCCTGAGTTCGCAGGCGATTCCATGCCCGCCACGGCCCTCTTCCACGCAGACAAAGTCGCGTTGGTGGGACGCGGCGGCGTTTTCCTGGTCGCCAGCGAAACAGCTATGCCATCCACGCGGCACCCAAAATAAGTTGTTAAGTAATCCGAATCTATCTACTGCATTTCAACACAAGCCTCGCTTCCAGGCCACCGTCCGGCCGGTTGAGCAACGACAACTCCGCGTCCATCGCCGAAGCGAGTTGCCGCGCAATCGCGAGGCCGAGCCCGGTACCGCCAGTTCCGCGGTTACGCGATTCTTCCAGCCGATAGAAGGGTTCAAACACAGCTTCCAGCGACTTAGCCGGAATACCCGGCCCGCGATCGAGCACTGAGATCGTCACGCGCCCCTCCGGCGACGCGGCAACCCTGATCTCGGCCGCCCCGCCAAACTTCAAAGCGTTATCGACGAGATTGCCCACGATCCGGCGCAACGCCTGAGGGCGCGTCACAAGTGCGGTGTCGATTCGCCCGTGGAGCGAGACGTCCTTGCCGGCATCGACATAGTCGAACACGAGGCTGTCTAACAGCGCGTCCGGATCAATACGGATAGGCGCTTCAGTCGCACCGTGCATGGTGCGCGCGTAAGTGACGCCTTCCTTGACCATCGTTTCCATTTCCTGCAGGTCCTGCTGCAGCTTTGCCCCTTGTGCGCTGTCATCCATCACATCGACGCGCAAACGCATGCGGGTAATCGGCGTTTGCAAGTCATGCGAAATTGCCGCGAGGATCTGCAGGCGCTCGGTCATGTACATCCTGATACGGTCCTGCATGGCGTTGAAAGCCCGCGCCGCGCGCGCTACTTCGTCAGGTCCGTCTTCGGGCAGGCGCTCTGCTTTCAGGTCGGGGCCCAGGGTATCGGCGGCTCGCGCCAACTGGCTTAACGGACGCGTCGCCAGCCGTACCGCGACCCAGCAGCAAGCGGCCAGCACCACCAGTTGCAGGATAAGCAGCCACGACAACCACGGGGACAGCGGCGCGCCCGGCATGGGGCGGTAGTCGATTGTCAGAGGTGTGCCGTCACTCAACTGCAGATGGACTTGCAGGCGGTCGGGTTCACCCGGCACGGCGTTGACCGTTAGCGGATAGCGCTTGCCGATGCCGTCTGCAATCGATTGAGCCACCCTCGCGGATAGCTGTGCATCAGGCGGGGCACCCGGGATACCCGGGCCAAGAATGAAGCTATACGTGCGCCGCGCCAGCCTTGGCAGCCATTCGGCCCGTTCGTTAGCGGGCAAGTGATCGAGGAGCGCGACGGAGCTGGTGACCTCGCGTTCGATGTAACCCATCATCACGTTATTCATGGTCTGGTCCCGTTCCGTCATGGTGAGCCAGACCGAAAGCGTTTGCACCAGTGCAAGGCTGACAAAGAGAATCAGGGCAAGCCTCGCAAACAGCGTGCGCGGCCAATGCAGCAATGCATTCAGCTTCATGGATGACCTTCAATCATGATCACGGCCGCCGAAAATACATAACCTTCACTGCGCAGCGTCTTGATGTAACGGGGCTCGCGCGCCGTATCCTGCAGGCGCTGTCGCAAGCGGCTGACCAGCAGGTCGATCGACCGGTCGAACGGATCGGCCTGGCGGCCCTGGGTCAGATTGAGCAATTGATCTCGCGTGAGCACGCGCTGCGGATGATCGAGGAACACGCGCAGCAAGCGGTACTCCGCGCCGCTGAGGGCCACCATGGTGCCCTCGGCGTCGAGTAGATGGCGCGCGGTGGTGTCGAGCCGCCAGTCGCCGAAACTGATCACCGGCGCGGTCTCCGTCACCTGCATGCCGGGCGGCAGCATGCGGGCGCGGCGCAACACGGAGCGGATGCGCGCCAGCAGTTCGCGCACCGCAAACGGCTTGGACAGGTAATCGTCAGCGCCCATTTCCAGCCCGACGATACGATCCGCCTCCTCGCTCCGGGCGGTCAGCATCAATACCGGTACCGAGCGAAACTTGCCCGCACGCAATTCCCGGCATAGCACCAGGCCGTCCTCGCCGGGCAGCATCAGGTCAAGCACGATCAGGTCGGGCGCACCCTGCTCGAGGACCGTGCGCATCTGGCGGCCGTTGGCCGCCAGCGAAACGCGCATGCCGTTCTTCTCGAGATAGGTGGCAAGCAATTCGCGAATGCCACGATCGTCGTCGACGATCAGCACGTGGTCAATGTTTTCCATCAGTGAATCAGTCCTTCCGACGATTGACGCGCACGCGGTTCACCGTATTCATCTTATTCACGTTAACCAGCGAACATTGCACGGGGTGCGCCATTTCCGCTGCAAGTCCGCCCGCCAGGAAGGCGAGAACCGCCATTAGCCGTTTCATGCGTCCTCCACGACGGACAGGCTGGCGCCATTGGCTACGCTGGCCTCCAGCGTATACGGATCGATGCCTTCCAGGCAACCGATGTTGACGCGCCAGAGCTGCGGGTCTTTACGCGTCTGATGGAACGGATAAATGCCGCAATGCTTGCAGAAGTAGTGCTTCGCCGTGCGCGTATTGAACTGGTAAAGCGTCAGCGCTTCGTTACCCTGCAGGATCTTCAGTTCGCCCGCAGCGAACGGCGGCGTCATCAGCGCGCCCTTGCGCCGGCATAGGCTGCAATTGCAACGCGAAGCAGGGACGACGGCGCTACGGACTTCAAATTTCACGGTCCCGCAATGACAGGACCCTTGCAGCAGTTCGGTACTCATCTGGCTCTCCGCGGTAGGGATGGTTGCTTCATCGCCCTTGCTTTATAGCCCAGTAAATGCGGCGCTTTGTATCGCAATGTATCTGGGTGTTCCCCCGACACAAAACATTGCACCCAGGCGGTTTCGGCGACACAAGCCAGATACGAGCGGGCGTTCCAATACAGCCATGCCAACCACTGGAACGCCTGTCATGCATAACCTGCTTGAAACACCTATCGCCCTGCTGGCGGGCCTGCTCACGATTGCGTCGCCTTGCATCCTCCCGGTGATGCCGATCCTGCTCGGCACCTCCGTTGAGCGGCCCGATCGTGTGCGGCCTCTCTTCATCATCGCCGGCTTCATCCTGACCTTCGCGTCCTTCGCGCTGTTGCTGGGCGCCGTATCCAGCACGGTTCACGTGGCGCAACAAGCGCTGCGCGACACCGCCATTGCGTTACTGGCGTTGTCCGGACTGCTGCGCCTGTGGCCACGTCCCTACGACTGGCTGATGACGCAGCTTCAGGAGCCGCTGCAGCGCATGGGCGCAGCGGTGGCTCCGGGCACCCAGGCCGCCAGCGGCAACGCCGGTGGCTTCGTGCTCGGCATGTCGCTCGGCGCGGTATGGACTCCGTGCGCCGGACCTGTGCTTGCATCGATTCTGGTGCTGGTGGTCAAGGCCCAGGACCTCGGATGGTCATCCCTGTTGCTTGGTTTGTATGCGCTGGGCGCGGCGATTCCCATGCTCGCCATCATTTATGGCGGTCAGTACATGACCCATCGCGTGAGGCTGGTGTCACGTCACGCACACCGCCTGCAACAGGTGTTCGGGGTGCTGGTGATGCTCACTGCCCTTGCGATCTACCTGCAATACGACGTCCTGGTCTACGCCCGGATCGCCGCTCTCTTCCCCTCCCTGAAAGGACTCTGACATGCTCTCCCGACTCAAAACCGCCGCTACCGTCGCCCTGTTTGCTGCAGCCGTTGCAAGCGGCGCCGCAGCAATCGCAAGTCTCGTTGCAAGCCCCGCGGCGAGTGCCACCGAAAGTCTCGTCGCAAGTCCGGTTGGCACCCGCACCACCGCTCCGGAATTCACCGGCATTGAGAAATGGCTCAATAGCGATCCCCTGACCATGCAGCAGTTGCGCGGCAAGGTGGTGCTCGTCGATTTCTGGACCTACACTTGCATCAACTGCATCGACGTGCTGCCTTACGTGAAGGCCTGGAATCAGAAATATAAGGACCAGGGCCTGGTGGTGGTCGGAGTACACACGCCCGAGTACCCGTTCGAACGCAACACGGACAACGTCAAGACGGCCATCAAGCGCTTCGGCATTACATTCCCGGTGGCGCAAGACAACCGCTATGCAACGTGGAACGCCTACGACAACCAGTATTGGCCCGCGTTTTATCTGGTCGACAAGAAAGGGCACGTGGTCTACACGCACTTCGGCGAAGGTGACTACGAACAGACCGAGGCGAAGATCAAGTCCTTGCTGGCGGAAAACCCGTGATTCGTGTCGCCATGTATCTGTGCATTGAGCCGATGCATAACATGGCGGTCGTCTCGCTTTTCGATGCGAATCAGATACGTTCGCAGGTCTAAGTATGCAAGCAGCCTTCAATGGCGCGTGGGATCACGTTGCCATTGACCGGGAACCTGGCTTCATCGTCATTCGGAGATTTTATGTTAGACAACATCCTTCCCCAATCACCGTCTCGCCGGCGTTTTGTTGGTGTGGCGGCGGCAGCCGTTGCTGCGGGCTCATTGAGTCAGCTCGCCTTTGCAGAAACTAATCAAGCGACTACTGAAGTTGGTCAATCAACAAGCGGCGACAAGACTGCTATTCGTCCACTTCGTGTGCATGTGCCGGAATCGCAACTGATCGATTTGCGCAGACGCATCAAAGCGACAAGGTGGCCCGAGCGGGAAACGGTCACCGATGACTCGCAAGGCGTGCCGCTCGCGATGATTCAGGAACTCACGCGCCATTGGACGACCGATTACGACTGGCGCAAGTGCGAGGCAAAACTGAACACCTTGCCGAACTTCGTGACCGAAATCGACGGACTGGATATCCACTTCATCCATGTTCGTTCAAAACATGAGAATGCAATGCCGCTCATCGTCACGCATGGGTGGCCGGGCTCGATCATCGAGCAGTTCAAGATTATCGATCCGCTCACCAATCCGACAGCGTATGGCGCGAGCGCGTTGGACGCGTTTCATCTGGTGATTCCGTCCTTACCGGGCTACGGATTTTCAGGCAAACCTACCGTTACCGGATGGGGTCCGGAACGCACTGCGCGTGCTTGGGTGGTGCTGATGAAGCGCCTTGGGTACGGGAAGTTTGCGGCGCAAGGCGGCGATCTGGGCGGCGTGGTCGCGAACGTGATGGCTAAGCAGGCGCCTCCGGAATTGCTGGGCATCCACGTCAACTTCCCTGCCACTGTTCCGCCCGAGATTGTGAAAGCGCTTCAGGCGGGTGATCCGCCGCCAGCCGGCCTCTCGGACGACGAAAAGCACGCTTACGAGCAACTGAGCAGCGCTGCCATGAAGCGGCGCGCCTACGCATTGGAACAGGGCACGCGCCCGCAGACGCTCTACGGACTGTCGGACTCGCCCGTTGGATTGGCAAGTTGGCTTCTTGATCACGGTGACGGGTATATTCAGCCGGCGGCGGCACTCACCTCGGCTGTGTTCGGGCGCCCGGTCAATGGAGAATCCGCGGGCGAGCTGACACGAGACGACGTCCTCGACGACATCACGCTCTACTGGTTGACGAACACGGGGATTTCGGCGGCGCGCTTCTATTGGGAGACACACTTCAACGTCACGGCTGCAGCCGACGTGTCCATACCGGCTGCTATCAGCGTCTTTCCTCGTGAGAACTATCAGGCACCGCGGAGTTGGACGGAGCGTGCGTATCACAACCTTATCTACTACAACAGGGTGGGCAGGGGCGGGCACTTCGCCGCGTGGGAACAGCCGCAATTATTTGCAGAGGAGGTTCGCGCGGGGTTGAGACCGCTGCGCGCCTAGTGGATCGGGGGAGGTTGGCTTGGACCGACCGGATAAGATTGTTGCGCAGCGTTGGGGCCGCCGCCATGCCTCTTGTGCATATCGGTCAGGGGTAAATCGATCCACGAAAGTCCGCTTACTTAAGGACTTTGTTCGGCGTAGCGCTGAATGAGATGAACCGGGCGATGGACCATTTGCCATCCGGCTGCCGTTTAAAAATGTCCATCCCCGCTTCAGTACTCACGCTCTGGTCGGTACCCTTGCGCGCCGTAAGCGTCCAGAATAGCCGTACTACGGCGATGTCCCCGGAAACCATGATTTCGCGGATGTCAGGGCTGTCGTAATGGAGCTGCAACTCAGGCTTCGCCAACACGGCACTCAGCTTCCCGCAGAGCGCGTCCCGGCTACCATTAAGCGCTCCAGGAACGGTCGAAACCAGATCAGGGGCGAACACATCGCAGACCCCTGCAGCATCGCGAGCGTTGAATGCTACCGTCCAGCGCCGCAGCCGATCCGTGATCGCGGCCCTGTCTGAATCCACGTCTGCGCGAGCTGGAGTCGCCGCACCAACGCCCGCCAACACGGTGGCAATCGCCAGCAACCATCTGATCATGGACCTCTCCAAGTCAACCGGACTCGCTCGTCATTTTATAGGGAACTACGGCTGAGCAATGGGCACCGGATCAAGCCGATTACGACCGCGCCCGGTATTCGGCAAAGCTCTGATGTATTGATAAATCGACCGTTGTTCAATAGCTAACGAAAGCGTCGTCGCTTGCATTGTTTGAGGGTGGCGACGCTTCCAGATTGGCACATATAAGGTTCGGACTACTTCTGGATATAGATTGCGCATCTAACTTCCTTATCCGCATTCGGGGCGTTGCGAACCGTGAGCTTTGAAGCGCCGCCGCATTCAGCCAAGCGGCGATACTCCGATCACATGCGTATGAGCCGACAGCAGCACGAACGCGTACAGCCCCAACCCCACGACGATGACGATCACATCGTTCACGGCCGAAGCCGGGGCGCCCGGCACCGGGCGGACGTGGGCGCGCCGGCTGACCGAGATCAGGTCCGCCACGGACCAGACAAGGAAACCGCCGAACAGCAGCAGATCGTTGAGCGTGCCGTTGGCAAGCAAATGCGACACCGCCCACAAGATCACGGCGAGCAGCATCGGATTGCGGGTCAGGCGTTTAATGCGGCCGGGTAAATAAGCCGCAATCAGCAGAGGAAACACGGGCAACATGAGCAACAACGCGAGGTGCCGCAGCGCCATCGGCGGCGCGTAGACCATGACCGGTGCTTGTCGCGCGATGCCGTAACCGTAGATCATCGCGACGAAACTCGCGATCGACACTAGCGCATACAGTCCCTTCCACCCCTTCTCGCCCATCCGCGCGGCTTGCGCGTCTCGCCAGCGTGGCGCGACGATGGAAACGGAGTGGATGCCGAGGAAAATCAGGAGACCTGCAACGAAGATTGTCATAGGTTGATTGAATGTTGACGGCAGCAACATTTAAAATAAATGCTGCGCTTCTGTTCGTCAAGTTCAAATTGACGGCGTCAACATCACGGAAACAGATGACCATCAGGAACATGAGCAAACAAGCATTAGCAGGCGTGGTCAAGCGTCCGTATCACCATGGCGCATTGCGCGAGGCAATGCTGGAAGCAGCCGAACGCATCCTCGCTCGTGAGGGCATTGGCGGGCTCACGTTGCGAGCCGCCGCGCGCGAGGCTGGTGCTTCTCACGCCGCGCCCAAGAACCACTTCGACAACGTGACCGGGCTGCTCAGCGAGTTGGCAGCCGTAGGTTTTCGACGCTTCGAGCGTCGCCTGCTCGATGCCGCCGCCGCGGTGTCGACCCCAGAGGCGCGGCTTGCCGCCCAGGGGCGCGCCTACGTCGAGTTCGCGACACAGTTTCCGGGTCTCTTCATGCTGATGTTTCGCAGCGAACGGCTCGACCTCAAACGACCCGGTTTGCGCGAAGCAATGAACAGCGCGTCGTCGGTACTGCGCGGAGCGGTCGGGGCGCCACAAGAGCCGGACGCGCCGCTGCCCACGGACGGCGCCGCGCGGATAGTTGCCGCGTGGGCACTGGTGCACGGGTTCGCCATGCTACAGATCGACGGGCGTCTTGACGCCATAGTCCGTAGTTTGCCCGAAGGCATGGACGCAATGGCGTTGCTCGATGTGATCCTCAACGCGGGCGGCGGCCAACTGAGAAGCAGCGACGCTCTTGCATGCCAGGAAAGATGAAAAACACCGGCCGCACTTCTGCTGGTTCAATTTTTAGTTTGCCTTCCAACCGATGCCGCATGGATGGGGTCCGAAGCATGTGTTTTGTCAACGCCGCTGTTCGATCCAAACCAGCCGGCCATGACGCAACGTCGTTATGCAGCGAGCGCTGCGTCCATCGCAGGCAGATAGCTGTTGAACCCGGCCTCCACAAGGGCTGCGCGAACGCGCCGGAGTTCTTGCCGGGTCTCTTCGCGAGAATGGTCTTGCAGTGCG
This sequence comes from Caballeronia sp. SBC1, assembly GCF_011493005.1. Classification (NCBI taxonomy): domain Bacteria; kingdom Pseudomonadati; phylum Pseudomonadota; class Betaproteobacteria; order Burkholderiales; family Burkholderiaceae; genus Caballeronia; species Caballeronia sp. SBC1. The sequence goes on along the minus strand of NZ_CP049157.1, from coordinate 580,393 downwards.
CGAGCAAGGGCGCGGCCGCGGGCTGCAAACAAGTCTGCCCAGGGCAGAGGCTCGGCACGCGCATAGTCTTCGAGCGTCGCGACGTAACGCAGTGCGCCGGCCGCATCGCTAGCGGACAGCATCGCTTCAATGGCGTCGCGGTAGAACCAGAGATGATTGTGGCCGACCGCGCCTCGGCGCAGGAGGTCAGCCCCCTCGCGGAGCAGTCGCTCACGCTCGCCGTCGTCCTCGACCGCGCGGCTCAACGCGCCCACGGCCTTGGGTGCGCTGAACTGCGTGCCCACTTCGCGGCAGATCGTTAGCGCTTCACGCAACAATTCAGCGGCGTCTTTCCGGTGACCGCTATCGAGCAGCACGCGAGCCCGCATTTCCGCACTCTGTGCCTCAAAGCGGCGCGCGCCCAGTTGAAGGATGAGTTGCATCTCCCGCTCCAGATGGATCAGCGTAGCCTCCATGTCGCCCATTTCGTAGCAGGCAAAGACGCCCAACGTTTCGCACAACATTTGGGCGCGCGGCTGCCCGACCAACGCGGCCGCGCGCGCAGCGGCGCTTGCGTCCTCCCGCGCTTCGCGCGCCTCGTTAAGGTAGATCCGGCTGAAGCCGGCCATTGAACGATTGGCGACCTCGATACGGCCGAAGCCGTGTTCGCGACTCAACGCTACGCACCGGCTGAAGTACTCGAAGGCGGTGCGCATTCGCCCTTGCGCGTAAGCAGCGTCCGCGAGACCCCCGAGCGAGCGAGCCTCCGCTTCGGGGGAGCCGAGCCGCTGTGCATACGCGAGTCCGTGCTCATGCTGGGCGCGGCAATCCGCGATCTTGCCAAGCGGAAAAAGGATGTTGCCGCGCAGATGATGCAGGCGCGCGAGCTCGGGCACCATATCTCTGCGTTGCGCCACTTGCTGGGCTGCCTCGAGCAACGCAAGCGCTTCGGCGAGTCCTTCGCTCACGCGCAGACCCTCGGCCAGCCCCAGTTGGGATTGACAGAGACTCGCTTCATCTGGAGCCGCGGCCACGGCCGCGCGGTAAGTCGCAATCGATGCGGCGATGTCGCCGAGATCGCGCTGCAATTCGCCCCTGAAACAGATCAGCGCATGGCGGTCCTCATTCGTTTGCGCGAGTTCCAGACCGCGCTCGACCAGCCGCAGTGCCGTCTCGGTAAAGTAAGCAGTGCGCTGCGCGATCGCCGCGTCGAGGTACGCGCGCGGCGCGCGGTCATCCTCGGCACGATCGAGATGCTGCGCACGTAGCACCGGGTCAGTCGGCGCGAACCAGTCGGCCGTCAACCGATGCAATTCGCGGCGGCGCGCCCGCAGCAGCGTTGAGTAGGCGCTCTCCTGAATGAGCGCGTGGGCAAACAGAAAATCTTCGCCTTCTGGCAAGACGAGTGCGTTGGCAACGAGCCCGTCGCAGACATACTCAGGGTCGTCGATCAACCGTCGCAGCAAGGCGAGGCCAAAGCGCTGGCCGATTACCGCGGCAGCCTGGAACGCTTCGCGTTCGCGCGGCGGCAGCCGGTCCATGCGCGCCAGTACGAGGCTCTGGATGGTCGCCGGGACGGCTTCTTCGCGGCCTTCCTCCGCGTTGTGCAGGAGTTGCTCGAGGAACAGCGGATTGCCGCCCGCCCGTTCGATGCAGGCACGCGCGATACGCCCGGTTGCATCGATAAAACCGCCCGCAAGATGCAGCGCCTCTTCGCAACGCAGCGGCCCGAGATCGATTGTCGCGAAGGAGGTGGCCCGGCAACTGGCCCGCCACGCCGCGTCGAGCGGATCGCCGTCCACCCGCGAAGTCATTACAAGCAGACCTGGCCCTTTTGTGACAGCTGAGGCAAGGGCGCTAAGGTAACCGAGCACCTGCGGGTCGGCCCAGTGCAGGTCTTCCACGACAATCATGATTGGGCCGCGCCTGCAGGCCTCTTCGGCGATCGTCCTGACGACCGTGCGTTTGCCGCGCGTGCGGGCAGAACTGTCCATAGCGTCGTAGAGCGTGCGCCATTCGCCGGTCTGCGTGAGGTCGAGGATGTCATGGATAAACATGAGCTGTTCAGCGCCGACGGCCCCAGAAGCGCCGATGCGTGCGGCGGCGGCACGCCGGGCATCGGCATCGGCTCCGGCGCCGGCCGGCAAGCCCAGCATGCTGCCAACGATGGTGCGTATGGGGTCCTGGTCCTTTCCCACGCCAAAATCCAGAACGAGGCCGCGGTGGCTGGCCATTCCCAGCGTTTCGGCGAAGCGGCGCATCTCTTCGACGAGTCGCGTCTTGCCGATGCCCGCCTCGCCGCGCACGTACACGACCTGGCCGACCCGTTGCTGCAGGCACGCGTGGACGAGACCCTTGAACTGCTCGAACTCAGCCTTGCGGCCAACAAAAGGACTGCGGCTCGCCGTGCCGGTATCGCTTGTGAGACCGTGCAGGCGCCACACGCGCACGGGCATGTCGATTCCTTTGAAGCGCATTGTGTCGGCGACCTCGCTGATCACGGCACTGCCGAGCGTGCGATGCACGCTGTCAGAGAGGAGCGTCTCTCCGGGGCCGGCGGCGGCGACCAGCCGGGCCGCCAGATTCACGGAATCGCCGAGCACTGTGTAGTCCTGGACGTCTGCGCGGCCGAGCGGACCCGCGACCACCTCGCCGCTGGCGATACCGACGTGCGCCTTCAGCGTTCGCGACGCGTGTCCGCTCAACCCCGCGCTCAACCCATTAAGCGCCTCGTGAATATCCAGTGCGGCGCGCGCCGCGCGCAGTGGATCGGTGTCGTGCGCGCGTGGCGCGCCGAAGATTGCCATTACGGCGTCGCCGATGTGCTTGTCGATCGTGCCGCCGTAGCCAAGGACGATGCTGTCGACGAGCGCCGTGTAACGGCTGGTCACATCGCGCAACTCTTCTGGATCGAGCGCTTGCGAAAGCGCGGTGAAACCGCAGAGATCGGCAAAGAGAATGGTGACCTGGCGGCGCTCACCTGCGGGCGCATTCACAGCGCACGACGCTGCACACAGTGCAGCATCGCGCTGATCGGCAATCGCCAGCAGAATGCGCTTGCGGTGGCCAAGCGAGAGGATGCCGAGCTCTTTCAGATCCGCGTCGTTGAGCTGGGCCAGCATCGCAAGATCGATGTCGTTTTCGGCGAACGCGGGAGCATACTGATCCAACCCCAATGCATGCAGCCACTGATCGATATCCATCATTGCCGCCCAGTCCGGTTCTTTCGACGCGGCTCGCGCAAACGCCGTCGCAGCTCAGTCATAGGCAGTCGTGGGACCGTTCGCCCGGGCCGAACCCACTGCGTCAACTGATCAGACGAATCGACGCAACATTGGCGGCCAGACGTCAGGGGCTCCACGCCGCCCCTGTCCCCAAGGCTGTCCAGATAAACACAGTGTACGTCCAGCCAGCCGGTATCCGATACGGGGCGTGTACGACGAAGATTTCACATGCACAGGCCAGATGCGCTAGAGCGGGGCGCAGCGCGTTTGACATGGTTCGGGAGCACGGTGGATACTGCATAGCGAATCGGGAACGGCGTCGGGCGAGCGGAACGCACTGTCATTAGTCATCCGGAACGATTCGTCATGTTCGAACAAGACAAACCGCTGCGCGTCGCGCGAACGGCGCGGCTCAGGCGAAATCCGGCCCGCACTTACTGGGGAGCGCCGTGAAGGCAGGCAAGACAGATTCCTCACCGGAAGTGCGCTCCGACTCAGCCCTTGCGGGACTGATCGGCGACCTGACTGCCGGCACCGTATCGACCCTCGTCATGCTCTGCTACGCCATGAGCCTCGGCACCATGATCTTTAGCGCGGATCTTGCCCGATACGCCCAACTGGGTGTGCCCACGGCTCTCGTCAGTTGTGTTGTGACCGCGCTGGTGATCGCTTTGACCAGTTCGATGCGCGTCAACATTGCCGGGCCAGACAGCAACGCGACTGCGTTTCTCGTCGGCGTTGCTGCGGGTGTCGCGAGCAGCGTGCGCACCGACGGCGGGTCAGTCCATGCAGTCCTGGTGACGGTGCTGATCGCCATCGCGCTGTGTTCGGTTGTGACCGGCCTTATCCTGTATGCGATCGGTTCGTCGAGGCGCAGCCGTTCGTTGCAGTTCCTGCCGTACCCGGTCGTGGGCGGCTTCCTGGCCGGCACCGGCTACCTGCTGCTGGCGGGCGCGTTTCGTGTGCTCACCGGAAAGGCTCTGCACTGGCATACATTGGCGCTGCTGACGCACCTGCACTGGATCGTATGGACACCCGCAGTGCTGGTAGGCGTGCTAACCACAATCCTGTCACGTACGTGGAAACACGCTGCAGCGCTGCCCCTGAGCCTGGCGTCCGGTATCGCCCTGTTCTACCTCCTGCTCCATGCGGCAGGCCTGTCAACCGATGACGCACGCAGCATGGGACTGCTGCTTCCGCACGTGGCGCTGCAGACGATCCAGATTCCGGAGTTGCGCTTGCCAGTGTTATTCGGGGGCGGGGAAATCGACTGGTCGGCAATTGGCGCACACCTGCCGGAAACCCTGGTCGTAACGTCGATCTCGGCAATCACGATCCTGATGAACTCAACTGCGATCGGTGCGACGACGGGGGAGGATATCGATCTGAACCGGGAGATGCGGGCGGCCGGCCTCGCCAACATTGCGAGCGGCATGCTGGGCGGAATGGTCGGCTACCAGTCGTTCAACCGTTCAATGCTCAACGCGCGCGCGGGCGCGACAAGTCGTATGGCGGGCATATTCGCCTCCCTCGCCTGTCTGGTCGTGCTTGCCGTCTCGCCGGACCTGGTGGCGCTGTTCCCCGTGCCGGTGCTGGTCGGATTGCAGCTCTTCATGGGGCTGCGTCTGTTGATACAGTGGCTCGTGGGCGCGTATGGCAAGCTCAATTGGCACGAGTATCTGCTTGTGCCGCTTATTCTCGGCGTGATTGCCTTCTACGGCGTCGTCGCTGGCGTGGTGGTGGGTATGGTTGCCGCATGCGTGATGTTCGCGCTGCTGTACGGTCGCGTCAGTTGCGTGCGCATGGAGTTCGATGCCAGTACCCGTACATCGAATGTCGAGCGCAGTATTGAAGCAACCCAACGGCTACACGAACTCGGCACACAGGTATGCGGGGCCTGCCTGCAGGGATTCCTCTTCTTCGGCACCGCCAATTCGATCCTGCAGCGCATGCGCGAACGACTGGCCGAGCATGATCAGGTACCGGTTCGCTTCGTCGTGCTGGACTTCGCCTCGACCAATGGTATGGACGCGTCGGTATCGGTCAGCTTCGTCAAGCTAAGACAACTGTGCGCGACGGTCGACGCGGACCTGGTGTTGACTGCGCTGCCGGCACGCTCGCGTGACCTGCTTGCGAAATCCGGCACGCTCAATCTCCGCATTCACGAGTTTGCTACGCTGGACGCCGGACTTGAATGGGTCGAGGACAAGCTCCTTGCAGTGGATTCACACACGCCTGCTCGCGGGGAAGAAAATCTTTACGCAATGCTGGCGCCGCATTTCACATCGCAGGCCCTCGACAAACTATCAGCTCTTCTGGAGGTGTGCGACCTCGGCGAGGGGCAATTGCTGTTCCGTCGCGGCGAGCCGGGTGAGGTCATGTACATCGTCGAGCGCGGCCGCGTCACCGTCTCATTGCCGCTTGTCGATGGGACGTCAGTCCGGCTGCGTTCGTTTGGCCCTGGAACGATCGTGGGTGAAATGGCGGTCTACACACACAAGCCGCGCACCGCGAATGTGTTCGCCGAGGGGCCCGCGCGTGTCCGGCGTCTGTCGCTCGCAGCGTTGCGTGCACTCGAGCAGGACGATCCCGTGACAGCACAGCAATTTCATCGGTTTGTCGTCCAGGTCATGGCGTCGCGGCTCGCCGTCGCAGACGAAGCCATGCGCGCGGCCCATTGACAGGTAAGCCGCGGCATCGAGGCACACGGTTACCGTAACGCCGCCGATCCGGCTCGTCGTTGCGGAACCGTTCTGCGCTCAAGCGCGGACGACACCACCAGGCAAGCAAGCTGTTGCCGGGCGTCGTTTTTACAGAACTTATACGGTGGGAAGCGTTCTTTCGACACGGCAATTACCGCGGACGGTCAACAATATCGAGCGATCCGAAGACGGACCAATTTTCGCAAGATCGAAACTATAAAAAGCGGGAGTATTATGACCGACGACGTTGGGACCTTGATTGCAGAAATTCAACGATACGCTGGAAACCGCGCGCAGGACGTGACACGTGGCGCGGAAACGCCGGCGCTGGCCGCGCTGATGGTCGAGAAATTTGGTGAAGGTCTGGTGAAGGCGGGGCACCTGCTGGGAGTTTCGCGGGCTGATGAACTCAAGCGTGAAATCGACCGCCTGGTACGCGAGATCGACGTGCAATACCCCAAGCATCTTCAATACCGTTTTGAAGCGCGCCCGGCGGGACTGGCCATTAACGGCACTGCCCACTGAGCGTTGCTTAGGCCGACGTGAAAAAAAGGCGTGCTTGGCTGCTTCCCGGCCTTGTGATGGATACAGAGCACTACCAAGTATTGATTGATTGAGTTTTTATGCGAACTCCTTCAGCCGGTGCGCACCAATTTACAGAGGATGTCATGGCTTTCAAACAAACCAAGGGCAACGTGACCGTTGAGGCTTGTGTTCTGCCCTCTCCTGGCCAGATGTTTAAAGGCGCGATCCGTGTGACAACGGTTCGTGACACGAAGACGATCGAGCGAGTGACGGGGCGCGGCTGTGGCCGCCCGATGCGCGACGCTGCCGCAGCATTGGCGATGGCTGAAACTGCCGCCAGACAGATGATTGGCGTCTAAGCTTTTACAGGCCCAACAGCTGCAAGTGGACGTTGCGATCGCTCACGGGGCAGTGCGTTCCACGTCATTGCAAGATCCAGTTGCTCGACACGGTCGATCGGCGGCTGGGTGAAGACGCGAATTTTAGGTACTCGCCAGAGCCACGGACGTGTGAATTCATGCGTCTCGCGAATTCTGGCATGAACACGCTCGCCACCAATGCTCTCTCGTAAGCCCGAGTTGCGAAGCAACCAGCATGGCCTCACGCGTTTTTGCTACCTGGGTTAGCTGTTGGAATAGCAACGGAAACTGATGGAAGTGTAGACGCGGCGCGTCTCATCAGGGAACGAGAAGCGATACGCCACCCTTGCAGCGGTAGTAGTCAGAAAGCAGAGTACTACCGCTGAACGTCATCTCATTGCAATCAAAGGGGCACAATGGATGCTGCGTGCGATACGCCATAGCGTTTCAGCGTTTCAAGTGCATGCTCCGACACAATGAGCTGCAACCCTGATGCAATGCCAAAATCATCCTTACTCGGCTCACCTATAACCTTGAGCCAAATAAAATCAGGGACACTTTTATTTGGATAGAGTTCTTTAAATTGATCTGATAACGTAATTTTAGCAAAGGCAAATTCGACACCTGACAATTTCTGAATTTCGATTTCTTGAGCCAACTCCTTCGTAACGATATAACAAGGCGTACTTTCCAATAGGTGATCGCCAAGCCACCCTTCAAATTCATAGTGTAAATCAGTGACGACCATCTTCCCGGATGAGCGATCGATCACTGTATGCTGTCCAAGTCCGCCTGCAACCTCGGGCTCTACTATAAAAAATTTTGCCATTTTTCATTACCTTACAGGCGGCTCAAACAGCGAGCCAAATTTATCATCAATTTCTGTTGCCTTTTGGAGGGCGGTTTCAAACCGAAGCGCAACAGGAGGGGCTAGTGTTTAGAGCCTTGAGGTTGGCTTGCTGAGGCAAGTGTCGCAGCGAAGACCTCGAATGGCGAATGGAACGCGTGAGTGGCGCGCGGGCGGCTGTTCAGACTGTCGGCGATCGCGTCGAGTTCTTCCTGACTGTAGACCGATAGGTCCGTGCCTTTAGGCAGATACTGGCGCAGCAGCCCGTTGGTGTTCTCGCAGGTTCCACGTTGCCAGGGGCTATGTGGGTCACAGAAGTAGACATTCACGCCGGTGGCGGCGGCCAGCTCCTTATGCCGCGACATTTCTTTGCCCTGGTCGTAAGTAAAGCTTTGCCGTAAGGGCGCCACAATCGAATTGAGTTTGGCGGAGAAGCCCGCTAGCGCTGACGCGGCGGTGGCGTCCTCCATCTTGGCAAGCAGCACCAGGCGGCTGGTGCGCTCGACCAGAACGCCTACAGAGGATTGGTTGTTCGCACCCTTGATGAAGTCGCCTTCCCAGTGACCTGGCAGCAGTCGGTCTTCAATTTCGGGCGGGCGCACGTGGATACTGACCATGTCGGGAATCTGTCCGCGCCGGTCGGTGCCCCGCGTGCGTGGCATGCGCGTGCTGTGGCCATGGCGCAGGCAGGCAATGAGTTGGCGGCGCAGTTCACCGCGCGGCTGAGCGTAGATGGCCGTGTAGATGGTTTCGTGCGAGACGTGCTGGGTCGAGTCGGTTGGATACATGCGCTTCAGTGTGCCCGATATCTGCTGAGGCGACCATTTCCACTCAAGCAGGGTGAGAACGATGCGCCAGCAGACACTTTGCGGGCAAAGCTTGGCGGGAGGGCGTGACGCACTGCGGCGCGCGCTGCAAAGCGCTGCAGCAGGCACTGATGCATAGCCAACAGGAGAGCTGTTTCGCGTTAACTCGCGGCTGATAGTTCCCGGCGAGCGCCCAAGTATGCGAGCCATGGCTCGCATACTTGAACCCTGCAGATGCAAGCTTGCAATGATCAGGCGTTCTTCAGGCTGCAGTTGCTGGTAAGAAATTTTTTCGGGCATTGCGACACCTTATACGAGATAGGTGTTGCACTTCGCTTTTGAGGCCGCCCACTCTATGCATCGCGCGAGTATCTGGATGCGAAGATTGCCACGTGGATAACGTTCTTGCGTGACCATGTTGCGGCATCGTTACTGGCAGGTCAGTCCGCAACGAAGGTCGCTCCATTGAAGAGAACGGACGACCCGTGCAGCCACTGACGGTCCGGAGTAGGATAGACCGCGCTTGATAAATTCCCTGGAGCGCTTGATCCCTTCCTCTATCGAGTCAGAACCCGAGTCAGAACATGAGCCAGACAATCTACGATATCCCCGTGAAATCCATCGACGGCGCAGCGCTTACGCTTGAGCCGTTCAAGGGCAAGGTCTTGCTGATCGTGAACGTGGCCTCCAAGTGCGGGCTCACGCCGCAATACGAAGCGCTGGAGAAACTCTATGAGGACAAGCGGGCCGAAGGACTTGAAGTGCTGGGCTTTCCGGCGAACAACTTCAAGGGTCAGGAGCCAGGCAGCGACGCAGAGATCATGGAGTTTTGCAGCCTGACCTACGACGTGAAATTCCCGATGTTCTCGAAGGTATCAGTGGTCGGCGCCGACCAGCATCCGCTGTACCAGACGCTGACCAGCACGCAGCCGGACACAACCGGGGACGGCCCGTTTCGCGAACGGCTCAAAGGCTACGGCATTGAACCGAACCCGGCGCCCGATGTGTTGTGGAACTTCGAGAAATTCGTGATTGGCAGGGACGGCCGCGTAGCAGGCCGTTTCTCGCCGGATGTCACAGCAGATGATCCGCGCCTGCTTGAGGCTATTCAAACCGCACTGTCGAACTGAGCTAAGCAGCGGTTCAGCAGCACTGCGGCTGCGCGGTAAGACCGTCGGCAGGACCGGCGATCGCACCGCGCAGTGACTGACATCCAGACGAATTGAGACGAATCGAGACGACACGCAACAAGCACGATTCGTCGATCGTCTTCTCCGCAAGCGCGAATAGCGTTTAGCCTTGCTTCATTATTCCAAGCTCGCAGTCCACGAGTTGATTGCCATACAACGCGCGTTCCCGTACCGCTTGTGTCGACCTGTCGGTGACGGAGAAAAAGAAAATGCCGGCGAATGCGACGATCATCGAGAAAAGGGCCGGGTACTCATACGGGTAGAGCGCATGCGCATGTCCGAGCACCTGGACCCAGACAGTCGGACTGAGGATGGTCAGCACCACTGCGGTGACGAGGCCGAGCGAGCCGCCGATCACTGCACCACGCGTTGTCAGTCCGCGCCAGTAGATGGAAAGCAGGATGACCGGGAAGTTGGAGCTGGCTGCAATCGAGAACGTCAGGCTCACGATAAACGCAATATTCTGCTTCTCGAACGCAATGCCGAGCAGGATCGCGAGCATGCCGAGAACCAGCGTTGTTGCCCGCGAAACGCGCATTTCGTCCCGGTCCGACGCCGTTCCTCCGCGCATCACGTTGGCGTACAGGTCATGGGAGATCGCCGATGAACCTGCGAGCGTCAGACCAGCGACTACCGCGAGTATGGTCGAGAAAGCCACGGCGCAGATAAACCCGAGGAAGACGTTCCCGCCCACCGCATGCGCCAGATGAATGGCGACCATGTTTGCGCCACCAATCACTGCACCTGACGACGTGTGGTAACGCGCGTCGGTCGCTACCAGTGCAATGGTGCCGAAGCCGATGATGATGATCAGCGCATACCCGACTCCGACAATCCCGGTTGCATAGAGAATGCTCTTGCGGGCGGCCTTGACGTTGCCTACGGTGAAGAATCGCATGAGGATGTGCGGCAGACCGGCGGTGCCGAAGATCAACGCCAGTCCGAGCGACACCGCGGACACCGGATCAGAGACCAGACCCCCCGGGCTCATGATGGCGAGATGTTTCGGGTGGGCGAGAATTGCCTGGGAGAAGAGGGCATTCAGGCTGAAGCCGAAGCGCTCAAGCACCATGAACGCCATGAATGCGGCGCCGGCCAGCAGCAGGGCCGCCTTGATAATCTGGATCCACGTGGTTGCCAGCATTCCGCCGAAGAACACGTACACCACCATCAAGACGCCAACGATCACCACGGCGACTGTGTAGTTGAACCCGAACAGCAACTCGACGAGTTTGCCTGCCCCCACCATCTGCGAGACCAGATAAAGCAGGACGATCACAATGGAACTCGATGCGGCAAACGCGCGTATGGGGCGCTGTTGCAGACGGTGCGACACGAGATCCGCCAAGGTGTAGCGGCCAAGGTTACGCAGGGGTTCGGCAATCAAAAAGAGGATGATGGGCCAGCTGGCCAGGAATCCGATCGAGTAGATCAGGCCGTCGTAGCCACTTGTAAAGACCAAGGCAGAAATGCCGAGCAACGACGCAGCCGACATATAGTCTCCCGCAATCGCCCAGCCGTTCTGGAAGGCGGAAATCTTCCCACCCGCGGCGTAATGGTCGGCGACGCTGTTGTTCTTGCGCGCTGCCCACCGGGTGATAAACAGCGTGGACGCGACGAAGAGCAGGAACATGCCGATTGCAATGGGATTGTGTCCCCGCGAGAGAGCGGGCGGACTCGCGGCCCATGCGGGAAGCGCAGTGAGCAGCAGGCTGAATGATGCGAACAATGCGGACAGGCGTCTCATTGCAAATCTCCATTCCTGATCTGACTGACGGCACGATCGTAAGTCGTGTTTGCACGCACGACATACAGCGCTACCAGCGCGAATGTGAAAACGAACATGCCGAAGCCAATGGGGATGCCCCATGTTGTCGGGTAACCCTGCGTCACAGGACGGCCGAGTAGCACTGGCTCAAACGCAAGCGTGAGAATGAACGTGAAATAAACGGCCAGCATGATGACCGTGAGCGTCCACGAGAATGTCCTGCGCGAACGCACCAACGCGCGAAAGCGTGGATCGTCGAGCAGCGGGTTAGCCTTGATGGGCTGGTCCGCTGCGCCATGCCGCGAGGCGGCTTGATAGGCTGGTACGGTGTGTTCCATGAAGTCTCCTTTGGATTGACCTGCTCTCGCATCCGTCGAATGAATTAACGCAGGAGCGAGCCCATCCGGCGTGCTAAATCAGAACCGAGCGGGTACTGCCGTCTCCCGCATCACGGCCTCGGGCGTGCGATAACGCTCAGCCATCACACGGTCCGTTTCATTCTTTAGTTGTGCTTGCATGTACGCGCCGAGGTGGCGCGCGTGCTGGACGATGGCCGCGCCCACCTGCGTGCGAATCCGGCTGTACTCCGCCAGTGCGCGTCGAACATCTGCTTCACTGGTTAGCGCGGCGGTCAGCGCCATGGCGTCGCCGGCCGCTTTGGTGACACCCATGCCGCAATGCGGACGCGCAACAAATGCCGCGTCGCCCAGCAGCGCGATACGGCCGAATGCCATCCGGGGAACCTCGAGATCGAAGATAGGCTGGAAGAGCGGTTGTTTGGCCCGGGTCACCACCTCGGCGAATTGCGGTGCAAGCAGCGTGGTGGCCGCTTCTTCCATGTCAGCCAGAACCTCTGGCCGGATCAACGTTGGCGGAATGCCACCGCTCCAGCGCTTTCCGCTCGCGTCGGTCAGCAAGTCCGGCAGGTCGGCATCCTCGCTGGTGGCGCGATACCACACGAAGTTGTAGCGGCGTTCGCCGGGTGTCGTGCTGTTGCCTTGGCCAGCCACCGGATAACCGAGAATCTGTTCGTGCGGAGGCAGGCAGAACGCGAACTTATCGAACAGCGCATCACGGGTTGGCTTCGACAACGACATCTCGTCGACCAGGCCACGCCATGCTATGTAACCGGCATACTCCAGCTTGACATCGGGCAGAAGCTGTCCGCGAATCTCGGACTTGAAGCCATCGGCTGCAATGACCATGTCGGCCTCGTGAATGCTACCGTCGCTGAGAGAAACCGTTGCGTGTTCCGGGCCGTCTTCAACAGATGTCACCGTGCCGCCGGAGTGGTAGTGACAGTCTGGCAAGGCTGACCGAAGGACGTGATACATCTTTGCCCACGCAGTGAGTGTCTGCGGCAGCGAACGTTCGGACAGCACGCTGCCGTCCTGCCCGAGCGTTACGCGCGACAACACCTTCACGCCAATCGAATCATCGATCACGACCCCGGCCGACTTCAGGGCATCGAACAGTTCCGGGTGCGTGACGATCCCTGCACCTCGACCGGCAAGCTCGTCCGGCACACGCTCGAACACGTCGACATCCCAGCCGTTGCGGGTAAGCAGGTTCGCGGCGAACAGTCCGCCCAGGGAACCGCCAACGATGATTGCTTTCGGCCGCGCTTTGAAAAATGCGGAAGCGTTCGTCATGTTCAATCTCCTGCCTTCACGAATTCCTGTGGGCGCGCAGCGGCGTGCGGAACGCTCAGATGGGCGACTTCCGCGGCAGGAAAATTCAACTCGATAGTGACGCCGGATGGGTCTTCAATGAAGACTTGATGTAGTCCGAGGCTCGGTACGGTACGGTCACGCCACGTTATGTTTTCCGACTGCAGTGTTTTCCACATCTGCTCGACGCCCGTTGCAAGGAAGGCAATATGGTCGATGGTTCCCGTGCCTGCGGCCGGCAACGCTTTGTCGCCGAGATACGCGGTAAGGCCATCTGGATTGTTTGGGTCCACGCCAATGATATGAACCGTGCCGAAGTCGTGTTCGTCGTCGCCTTTGTAGAGCCAGGCGCCGGAAAAGTCGAAGGGCGGGCGGTACCCCTGCTTAAAGCCGAGCACTCGCTCATAGAAGCGGCAGGATTTCTCGAGATCGTGGGTGCGGATCGAGTAGTGGGCAAGTTTGGTCACTGGCATGGGAGTCTTCCTTAATTTATCGAACGATCATTGATCGATTGATAAATTGTAGGTCAACGAGTGGCCCGGATAAAGCAGTGAATCGCAGGTGTTTACCCTGCTCGCGGAGCAGGGGATGCAGGGCCAACGGACGTTCTTGATCGCAATCCGCGGAGAGCGGGATCGGGGTGCTACGGGGTGGAGATTGCGCGTTTTCCCGTGGTGGCCGGGGCCATTTTCTTCAATACGGCGGGCGTGCCGTTCAGGAATGCGTCAACCTGGCGCTCGACGTGCGCATCCAGATCCTTGGGAACGGGAAGTCCATACACCCACTGACGCATGCCGATATAAAAAATGCTCGCATGCAGGCTCCAGATCAATTCGAGTTCCGCTTCTTGCGCAGCGCGTGTGGTTGGCGCGGGGATGTTGTAGGTCGCACGGATTTCGCGCATGACCGGGCGGAATATCCGTTCGCGCAACTTCTCCAGATAGCGGGTATTGATCCCTTCCCGCGTGAGGCCGGCAAAAATGAAAGTACGAATCCATTCACGCTGCAGGATGACCCGCGAGTAGGCTTTGTAAAGTGTGCACAGGCGTTCCTGCAGAGGAATTCGATGGTCGGCGATCAGGCCTTCCCACTCGGGGTCCCATCGATACACTTCGTTGTACACACGGTCGATCAATGCGTCTTTGCTGGGGAAATAACGATAGAGCAATGGTTGCGTAACGCCAATCTGCTTGGCCAGTTCTCGCGTACTGCCGGAAAAGCCGTGGGTAGCAAAATGCTCGATGGCTTTCTCAACAATCTGCTGTTCCCGATCTTCGGGCGACATGCGTTTGCCGGGCGTCGCTGCCTCCGGCGTCTCTGCGGCAGCGCGGTCCGCCTTCCCCGACGGGCTGGTTGCTGGGCGCTTTTGCCGTGGCATTGTATTCCCCTTATCGAACGATTATTAACAGAGGAAATATAGCAGGTTCGAGGGGGTACCCCACTCCCACGCATGCGTTTCTGAGTTCAGAGGGTCGTCGTGCCGAGCCCGAAAGTTGCTGCCAGTTGCGGTCCTTCCAGTACGAGTGGCGCGACCGCCACGCGCCGTGCACTGGCCCAGTCCGCGAGTTGTCGGGTGACATTTGCACCGGAGGACGTCAGAGTCTCGGCAAGCGACACGGCATCGTCTGCCGCCTTGGACGTTCCCGAACCAGTATGCGGCCGCAGCGTGCACGCTGCGTCACCTACCAGGGCGACCCGGCCCTCGGCGAAGCTGGGACTGAGCGCGTCGAAGATGGCCTGCACGAACGGTGCTCCAGTGGCTAGTACCAACTGCGAAAGCACAGCGGGCAAACGTTCACGGGCAAGCGTGGTGAGCTCGGCAACTGACGCGGCGGCCAGTTGCCCCGCGCTGATCGATGCATGGTGCGGCTGCCCCGCGTGATCGGTCAAATGCCGCTGCAGGTCGGCGGCATCGGTTTCGTTGCGATACCAAAGCCAGTTGAAGCGGCGTTTCCCCGGCGTCAGTGAGCCGTCCAGAGCGGGAATCAGGAATACCATGAATAACTCGCCCGGCTGTTTGTGCAACGTCATATTTTCAGCGAGATCGGCGACGTCGGCAGCATTGAAAAGAGCCTCATCAACAATACCGCGCCACGCAATGTAGCCCGCGAACGACGACTGGTAGCCAGGAAAAAGTTGGGACCGCAAGCGTGAGCCTGTGCCGTCCGCCGCGATCAGGACATCCGCCTGCTCGGTCGGGCCATTGTCGAAGAGGATGTCAACAGCGTGGTCGTCCTGTTCGAAGCCAGTCACTTCGCGGCCATAGTGAATGCACTGCGCCGGGAGCATGGCGCATAGCGACCGGTAGACCGCGTCCCAGGAGGAAAAGGGCAGTATTTCAGGTTCGTCGCGGATGACGGAACCGTCCGGGGCAATCCATCTCCGCCGATGAGTTGGCACGCTGAGCATGTCACGACAGTAGTGACCGTGGGCCTCCAGGAATCGCAGCATGCGACGTAAAACGACCACGCCGCCACCTTGCCCGCGAAGCGCGTGCCCGGAGCGCTCGTAGATGCGAACGTCGTGGCCGGTGCAATTCAATGTGAGGGCGGTCGCAAGCCCTGAAATAGAACCGCCTGCAATTGCAATTTTCATCTCGGATGCACGCTGAAGTAAAAGCGCTAGACCTCGATCTGCCTGCGCAAGCTGTCGCCGCCTAACGGCATCTGACGAAGACGCTTGCCTGTTGCGTCGAAGAGCGCGTTGGCGAGTGCTCCGGCGGCGGGGCCCATGGACGCCTCGGCACTGCCAAGAAACGGCGCGCCGGGCCGATCGATCAAATGAACTTTCACACTGCTCGGCACGGCGGAAAAACGCAGGATTGGATAGGTGCTCCAGTCAAAGCTTCTGATCCGCGATGTATCGTATTTCAGTTCCTCGTAAAGCGTCCAGCTTGTCGACTGAATGATTCCGCCTTCAATCTGATTGCGGATGCCATCGGGGTTGACGATCTGTCCGCTATCCACTGCGGCTACCGCATGCTCGACCCGCACCTGGCCGGTTTCCCGTTCAACGGAGAGCTCGACCGCGATCGCCACGTAGGCCATCAGGTTCTTGTATTTGCCGAAGGCAAACCCTACGCCACGGTTAGCTTGACGCGGCGGACGCGGCCAGCCGAACTCCTTCGCGGCGAGCCGGATTACATCTTGCGCGCGCGGGTCCTGAAGGTGCTTCAGGCGAAACTCGACGGGATCAGCTTGCGCCGCGAAGGCCAGCTCATCCATGAAACTCTCGATAGCGAACACGTTGGTGTGCGCCCCAAGCGAGCGCATTGCCGACGTATGCAGAGGCATGGTCGGTGAGAAGTTGTTCATGACGTGGACATTGGGCAACGCATACAGCGGGATCGCGTTGCGGTCACCGCCGCCTTCCGGTTGGAGCATTGGCGTTGACGGTGCGGAGACGAATGGCTTGGCGAGCAAGGTGGCGGGCATCAGCCGCCCAGCGTTCACAATGCGCTCGTTGTGGGAACTGCTCCACAGCGCGTAGTTCCAGTCGACGATCCTTCCCTGTGCGTCGAGCGAAGCGCTCACCTCGGTGATCATGGCGGGCGTGAAATGGTCCCACGTATGCTCCTGGTTGCGCATCCATTGCACGCGAACCGGCTGGCCGGGCAGCGCGATCGCAATCAGCGCCGCGTGCGCAGCCGCGTCGTCGGCGGCGTTGTGGCCGTAGCAACCAGAGCCTTCCGTATGGATGCAGCGCACTTTCTCCTTGGGCATTGACAGCATTTCCGCCAAGCCGTCTCGCAACGGATAGACCCCTTGGGAATGGGTCCAGACGGTCAGTTTATCGTTTTCGAACAACGCGACCGAACATGAGGGGCCGATAGAACCGTGCATCAGATAGCGCTTGATATAGGTTGCGCTAAGCGTCCTGACCGCTGGCGCGGCGGGGGCGTGTGTATTGGCGATCTCGATGTGTTGAGTGGCGATCGTCTTGAGGTCCCGGTGCACGGTATCGGGATCGGGAAGTGGGCGACCGGTGCTCCATCGGCTGCCTGCCGACAAGGTTCTCTGTGCGAGAACCGCTTGCCATTCGCCCTTTGCCACGACCGCCAGGAAATTGCCGTTCCGCAGGATCCTCATCACACCGGGCATCTTCATGACCTCAGCCTCGTTGATGTCGAGCAGGGCGGCGTCATAGGAGGGGGGCAGGACGACACGCGCGTGAACCATGTTAGGCATGTGCATGTCCTGCACATAGCTGGCCGCACCTGTGAGCTTGCCCGGGATATCCAGTCGCGGCAGGGAGGTGCCGATCACCTTGAAAGCTTGCGGATCTTTCAGCGGGGACACGGGCGTCGCATTGCGATGCAGGTCTACGTTTTGCACCGCCTCGCCGTAAGTCACCGTGCGTCCGTCCGGTGCGGTGATCCTGGCGTCACTGACCTTCAGTGTTGCGCCGTCGACGCCCAGGCGTTGCGCCGCCGCGTCCACCAGCAGCGCGCGAACCTGCGCCGCGGCGTTCAGCAGCGCGGTGCCGCTATCCGCAATCGTGTGACTGCCGGCGGTCAAACCCTCGTCGGGTGAAAGCCCTGTGTCGGCCGTGAGGAAGGTGATGAGCGACGGGGCCATGTCCAGCTCTTCCGCAGCCACCTGAAGCAAGGCAGTTCTCACGCCGGTGCCAAGCTCCACCTTGCCGGTGAATACCGTGACCTGGCCGTTGGGAGAGATCTTGATCCAGGCGTCCAGCAGCGGATTGGTCTTCAGACTTCCGGCAAGTGATTCGGTTTCCTTACTGATGCGCACGGCGGCGCCTTCATCGGCAACTACTTCTTGCGCCAGCGCGCTCACGCCCGGTACCAGGCTAAAACCTACTATCAGTGCGCCGGATAGCATGAAGCGGCGGCGCCCTTCGTCGAGTTGATTGTCCTGTGCGTTCATTGCGAGACTCCTGTTCCCGCTGCCGCGCCGCTCGTGGGACTGGCGCTGCCCGCTTCGGGAAGGCCCGCCACTTGCCGGATTGCCGCGAGAATGCGCATATGGGTGCCGCACCGGCAAAGGTTCGGTTCCATGTGTTCGCGCATCTGTGCTTCAGTCGGATGCGCCGTGCGCTCGATCAGCGCCTGGGCGCGCATGACCATGCCCGCAATGCAATACCCGCACTGGGCTGCCTGATGTTCAATGAAGGCCTTTTGCAAGGGCCCGGGATGGTCGATCGTGCCCAGGCTTTCGATGGTTCGAACCGCACGGTCGCCAATAGCCGATACCGGCAACAGGCACGAAAAGGTCGCCCGGTCGCCAACAATCACGGTACACGCGCCGCATTGTCCGAGGCCGCAGCCGAACTTGGCGCCGTGGAGTTGCAGGTCGTTGCGAAGCGCATAGAGCAGCGGTGTGGACGGATCAATATCCAGGGCGTGCTGCACGCCGTTTACGGTGAGCTGGATCATCGCGCGTCATTCTCCTTTCGGATTTTCACTACGCTGTCGTTGACGGTCTTCCACTGAGCGCGCTTTGAATAGGCGGAGCGCAGATAGATCGCAAGATCGGCAAGCTGGTTGTTACTGAATACTTCGCCGAAAGGGGGCATGTAGTTGATCGTGTCTTCGCCGTGCCATGGCACGCCGCCCATCATCATCTGAATCGCGTTGCGAGGCGTTTGCGCGTTCACCGCGGTACTGAACGCGAGCGTGGGCCGTTTGCCAATGGTTTGCATGGGGGAGTCTCTGCCATGGCACGATGCGCACGATCCGTTGAAGAGGATGGCGCCCCGCTGTGCGCTCGCCGTTGTAGCGGCGTCCTGCGTGGCAGTCTCGCCAGCCGCTTCCGTCACGGGCTTCTGTATCGACAGCAGATAAGTCGCAATAGCCTCCACGTCTGCTTGCGGCACGGTCGCCAGATCGCGCGTCACGGGAAGCATGGGTCCAGCAGCCGCGCCGTGCTCGCTAGCGCGCCCGGTGCGCAGGTAAGTCACCAGTTGCTCGTGGCTCCAGGGCTTGACCGCATTGCTCAACTGGTTGAGCGGCGGCGCATCCCAGCCATCTACCTGGCCGCCATCAAACGCTTGTCTGGACTTCTCGCCACCGATTACATTGAGTGGCGAGTGGCACGCGGCACAATGTCCGAGGCCATCGACCAGCAGGCGGCCATGGTTCCACTCGACGCTCTGCGCGGCGTCCGCAGTCCTTTCACCGGGTCTCAGGAACATCACGTTCCAGAACGCTACCAGTGGCCTGAAATTCAGGGGGAAGATCAGCTTGTTGTCGGGCGTAGTTGCTTTGACCGGGTCACGACTCATCAGGTATGCATACGCCGCAGACACGTCATGGTCCGACATCCGGGTGAAATGAATATACGGGAAGGCGGGGTAAAGCTGATGACCATCGCGCGAAATACCCCGGCGCACCGCGCGGGTGAACGCGTCCAGCGACCATGCGCCAATGCCGGTATCGGCGTCGGGCGTGATGTTGGTTGCATAGATCGTGCCGAACGGGGTTGCCAACGGCAAGCCGCCGGCGAAAGGCTTGCCGCCCTTGGCGGTGTGGCAGACAGCGCAGTCTCCCAGCGCGACGACGCGGGCGCCATCGAGTTTGAGTTGACGGTCAAATGAGGAGGCACCCGGAGGTTGCACTGCAGCGATGCCCGGCTCCCACATGATCCATAGTGCGACGCAGCCCGCCAGGAGAACCACGGCGATAGCGGCGAAGATTAGCGGCTTGCGAGTCATCGCAGCACCTTTAATCAAGATTGATCCAGAAAATAAACCGGGTTTGACCGGTCAAGCCTGAGAATCGAACGCGCGGGCACGCATGTCCTTACTGAGCCTTTTGCCTTTGTGAAGGCGAATGCGATCTTGCCCACATCGTCCTTGATACGGGCACGTCGATACTCTGGTTCCTGTACGCATAGTAAATGATCGATAGATAAATTGTATAGCGTTTTTTGCCGTAGGTAGTGGCTCGTCACAAGACGAGCTGCCGGTCAGGGTTTTTCCGGGCTGCGCTCGCTCTTGAAGAAAGTGCGCTTTTGTTCGCGCACCTCATACGCAGTGCCAGGCTTGCAGATGCCTTCCGATTATTGGCGAACCAATGCTCAGGTCGTCTTGAGATGCGGTGCGCTAATCGTTATGTTATGCATCATGGACCTGAAGCGAGCATACGGCGGCACAAACTAAATGTCCTGATGGATACCTTAATAATCCTTAAAGTCCGGGCCTTCCCCGATACCTAAGTGCATGCACAAACCTTCCTCCCGCGTCGCCCTGCAGCGCAGCTATTCCGCTCTGCAACATGTTCCCGGACGCGGTCACTGAAGAAGAAATCCGACTCGCATAACGCTTGGTCGCATCGTCGCCAAAGCGCCCCCCCGCGTCCGCGAGGAGCGCTTAACGCCGTTCAAGGTGTTGCCGCTGCGATCGACCTGCCGACCGTCAGGTAATGGATCAGCGCGATGATAGGGAATACGCTCGCAACGGCAGCGGTCAACTTCCATCCGCCATGGTCATACAAGCTGCTGGCGAGCGCCGATCCGATCGCGCCGCCAATGAAGATGCTGGTCATATAAAGCGCATTCAGACGATTACGGCTGGCCGCATGCAACGCATAGATTTCGCGCTGGCCGAGCACCATGTTCATCTGCACGGCGAAGTCCAGCACAACGCCGGTCACGACGAGTCCTCCTACGCCCCACGCCGGATGAATCAGTGCCGGTGTGAACGCGAGCGCGCCGACCACGAGGGCAATCAACGTAGCGCGAACCGAGTGCCCGGCGTCAGCCAACCGCCCTGCTACGGGCGCGGAGGTGGCGCCTATTGCGCCTACCAGCGCGAACACAGCAATCGCGTTCTGCGACAGGCCGTAGTGACGTGTCAGCTCGATCGGCACCGCGGTCCAGAAGAGGCTGAACGCGGCAAACATGAGCCCTTGATACAGCGCGCGATGACGCAGTACCGGCAGGGTCACGACTAGCTCGCCAAGCGAATGGATCAACTGAAAGTAGGTCGCCTGATGCGAGGGCTGGCGGCGCGGGATCGTCAACGCCAGGACCGTCGTCACGATGGCCATCAACACCGCCGCCGAGCCGAACACGGCGCGCCAGCCGAAATGACCGGCCACCACGCTTGAGATTGGACGTGACAACAATATGCCAAGCAGGAGCCCGCTCATGATGTTGCCGACGACTCGGCCACGCGATTCGTCGGGTGCAAGGTGCGCGGCCAGCGGGATCAGGATCTGCACGGCGACCGAGCTGAACCCGACCAGCAGCGAGACCGCCAGGAACGCGTTCGGCTGATGCGTGACGGCTGCCAGCGCGAGACTGAAGATCGAGACAATGGCTGTCGTGATCATCAGCCTGCGGTTCTCCAGCAGATCGCCGAGCGGAACCAGGAAGAAGAGTCCGAATGCATAGCCGATCTGCGTGAGCGAGACGATCAGGCTCGCCGTACCGCCTGACATGTGAATGTCCGGCCCGATGAGCTCGGTGATCGGTTGCGCGTAGTAGAGGTTGGCGACGATCGCGCCGCAGCAGAACGCGAACAGCGCGATCATGCCCTGGGTAAGCTTGACTGCGCTGCCGTTTGGGCCAGCGGCAGATGCGTTAGGCGTCATGGTGATGGATCCGTCAGTAGTCGAAATTGGTTTTAATGTTCAATGTTCATCAAGCGGTTGCCGAGCGACACGCCGAGATCAGTCATGCGGACACCGAGCTGAAGCTGTGCCCGTTCCCAACGCGCGAGCGCACCGTCGAGCGCTGTGCTTGTGTGGGGTGTCGACGCCAGCGTAGTCGCCAGTGCCAGCGCGTTGGCGGCTGCCTTGGCCGTGCTGCCGGCGGTGTGGGGCCGCGGCACGAACGCGGCGTCGCCGAGCAGGATCACCCTCCCGAACACCATCCGAGGCACGTGCAGGTCCTGGATGGCCTGCACGAACGGCTCCTGCGTCGAAGCGACCAGGGCTTGAAACGCCGGCGCAAGCAATTCCGCGGAAGCTGCGCGCAAAACGTCGATATCCGCCTCTTTCGTTGCGCCCGGGGGCAAGGAGAACGTGCGTTGGCGGCCGTCACGATCGACCAGCAGTTGATCGAGTTCGTCGCGTGTCTGCTTGCGGTACCAGACCCAGTTCCAGCGGCGCTCGCCAGGAGTGGTCGAGCCGTCCTCGCCCGGGATCAGATAGCCCAGGGCGGAATGTCCCGAGCCCTGCTGGAAGGTGAAGCGGTCGCGCAGGACATCCGCCGCTTGCTGCGACAACGCGTTTTCCGGAACGAGACCGCGCCAGGCGACATATCCTGCGTAGCTCGGCGCGACTTCTGGCAACAGAACGCGACGCACGCTTGAGCGCGCACCGTCTGCGCCGATCAGCAAGTCGGCACGCTCGCTGCGTCCGGTTGCGAAATGCGAGACGACCTGTTCGCCCTCTGTATCGAAACCAGTGAACGCCTCGCCTGCATGAAGCGACTCGGCGGGCAGCGCCTGCTTCATGGTGGTGTACAGCAGGTTCCATGACGTCTGGGTCTGCGGCATGTAGAACTGCTCGATCAGGTTGTCGTCACGGTCCAGATAGATCCGGTCTCCCGACTTCACGCCAAGTCGTTCCGGCAAGCCAACGCCCGCGAACCGGAACGCGGCCAGCACGTCGGGTTGCAACACGATGCCGCCGCCGCGGCTGTCCAGCTCATTCGGCGACAGTTCGAACACATCGACGTCCCATCCCGCCTGGCGCAAGGTGGTGGCCGTGAACAGCCCGCTCAACGACCCGCCGACGACTACCGCATGCGGCTTCACTGACGAGTTCATGCGACGCTCCGTTCGAGCCCGGCCCGTAGCGCGTTGGCAAATACCGCCGGAGGTTGCGCGCCGCTGATCGCTTCGCCCGCGATGAAAACGGTCGGCACCGAACGAATACCTTGCTGTCGTGCGAGCCGTTGCGCTTCGCGTACCTTCGCGAGACCTCGACCATGCGTCAGGTAGTCCTCTGCAGCGACGCCGTCAAAGCCGTTTTTAGCGGCAATCTCAACCAACGTGCCGAGCAGGCCGATATCGCGTCCCTGCGAAAAGTACGCCGCGAATATCGACTGATAGAGCGCTTCGGTCTTGTGCGTGTCGCCGATGCTCATCGCGTACTGCATCAATTGATGGGCGAGGCGTGTGTTCGGCGTTCTGCTGACCTTCTCGTAGTTGAATTGCGCGCCGGCAGCCAGACCCGTCGCCGCAACCTGCGCGTCCAACACTTGCGAGCGCATCCAACTGCCGAACTTGGCCGTCCGGTATTCGCGCCGGTCCATTCCGTCGACGGGCATCGTGGGATTCAGTTCGAACGGCACATACCGGATGGAAGCGGGTGCCGGCAGGTTGGCTGCGCGAATTCCCGAAGCCAGATTCAGGTGGCCGATCCAGCACCACGGACAGATGAAGTCGTAGTTGACAGAGATTTCGAGGGCTTGCACGGCGCGCTCCTGAGGAAGATTGCCCACAGGATATCGATTGCGATTCGTTAGTAGAATACGTGCACAGAGCAATCTCGCGTTGCGTGCCGCGCAACGCTTAAGCCATGGAGTCTTCGAGTGGACAAACTGGTTGCGTTGACTACCTTGCTGGAAGTGGCTGAGGCCGGCGGCTTTTCCAAGGCCGCGCAGCGCCTGGGTGTGGCCACTTCGTCGGTGACGCGCTTGATGGATGCGCTCGAAGCGTCACTTGGCACGGCGCTGCTCACGCGCACCACGCGGCGCGTGAGCCTCACCGACGCCGGCACCGCGTACGTCGAGCAAATCAGCAAGGTGCTGGACGACCTTGCTGAAGCCGATGACAGCATCTTCGACAGCGGCGCGGCGCCCGTTGGCGCGCTGCGTATCTCCGTGCCTACGGCATACAGTCGGCTGTGCCTGGCGCCGCACCTTGCCACTTTCCTGAGCGAGTATCCCCGTGTGGTCCTCGACGTGGTGGTCGCCGACCACTATGTAGACCTGGCCGCAGAGCGTATTGATGTCGCGATTCGAATCGGCTTGCCGTCACGCGATGAAAACCTGGTCGTCAGGAAGCTGGCCGACAACAAGCGTTTTGTCGTGGCAAGCCATGAGTACCTGGAGCGGCATGGCACGCCTGCTGAACCGCGGGCGCTCGCTAACCATGAATGCCTGCGCTTCGCGTATGGCGGACCCCATCGGGCGGCAAGGCAGGTGTGGACGTTTCGCCATGGAGCCACGGAAGAACGGGTCGAAGTGCGTGGCCATCTGATTGCGAATAACCCTGACGTACTGTTCGAAGCCATCCTCGCGGGCAGGGGCATTGCGCTGCTGCCAGAGTGGCTGGTGGCGCCGGAGATCGGCGCCGGCCGGCTGCGGCGCCTCTTTGAAAACACCGAGGTCAATCCGCATGCGGGCGATTCGGTGATCTACGCTGCTTACCTGCCGAATCGCCGCCATTCGAGCAAGGTGCGCACCTTCGTACAGTTCCTCGCTGCACGCGTACGAACGCCCATGGTGGAATGATCGGCAGCAGGCACGGCCCCGCTAAATGAACAGCCGCGACAGCGCGTTTGTCTACCGATTCCCCGGTTGGGGAACACGGGCACGCGGCTTACAGGCAATGCTAGTGACTTGTCGAGCTTTCGATGTCCGACACAATACAGTTACGCCCGCCCAGCTTGGCGCTGTAAAGCAACTTGTCGGCGCGTAGCAGAAGGGCGTCGAGCGTTTCACGCCCGGTTTGCGAAGCGAGCGAGATCCCGAAGCTCAACGTGACTGTAAAGCGGGCACCGTCCAGTTCCAGCACCGTGGACGCTAGCCGCTGTCGCAGTTCGTTGGCGGCGCCAATGGCTTCGCTGACATCATCGACCTTTGTCAGCACAGCGAACTCCTCGCCGCCAAGGCGTGCCACGATGTCTGGCTGACGCCATATCTCGCTGCATAGTCTTCCAATCGTCTGCAGCGCCAGATCACCGGCGGCGTGGCCCAGGGTGTCGTTGATCTGCTTGAAGCGATCCGCGTCGAACATGATGAGGACCTGCTTGGCTTGCGTTCCCGCGCGCCGGCTTAGCGTTGCGGTCGCCTTGCGTTCGAACGCGCGGCGGTTGAGCAAGCGGGTGAGAAAGTCGGTGTCGGCAACGGTCTCGAGTTCACGCAGCAGAATATTGCGCTCGTGCTCAAGCCGCATTTTTTCGATGCTGTTTTCTTTCAGCACAAGGATTGCGTGAAACAGGCGGCGGATCTCAAGCCGGTGCTCACCGTGAGGGATGGGGGTCTCGAGCTTTCCATCGGCGATCGCCATGATGATGTCCGCGGCTTCAAGAAACGGCTGGACGAAACGCCGCCTGAAGTACACCGACGCAATCAGCAAAAGGTACAGAACGCCCGCGGTGCCCATTGCACTTGCAACCAGCAACATCAGCGAATCATTACGATGTCCTTTGACTTCGCTTTCGGCCAGATCCAGCGCGTAGTCGCGAAATTGCACGATGGGCTTCATGGTCGGCACATACTCCGCGGCCAGTTCGGCCGCCGTGAGACTGGCTCCTTCCGGTGCCATTGCCATTGCCCGGACGCGCGCCATGTAGCTCAGGCCATTGTCGTAATAGACGCTGGTGAGGCGCTGATAGGTGGTTGCGCTGAGCGGTGTGTGTTCCACGCGGGCAGCTATCAGGCTGCGCAATTCGTCTATGCGTCCTTTAGCCCGCTCTTGCGCGAATAATTCGGCTTCGCTCAAGGGCCGGTGAGCGGTCAGCGCCGCAGTGAAAGTCGACCCTAGAAGTCCCGCCTGTTCACGAAGTTGAGCGCTCAATCGCGCGATCAAAACGCAATTCAGTGCATTAGGATCACCGCGCACAATGCCCGCTGCGCTGGAATTAGCCAGTGGCCCGAAGTGGGGAATGACGGCAATCATCTGGTTGACCGCGCTTAAGACGGCATCATGGTCACGTTGTTCTATGGGCTGGGCAATGAGGCGGTCGACTTGATTGCGGGCAGCAACAAGCTGCGTTTCCACGGTATCTACGGACGTGCGTTCAACGATGCAGCCAGGACACGCCTGACTGGTAATCAGCGAGCGCAGCACCGCCAGGCGCCGGTCGCTTTCGGCGCGCGCATTGACCAAGGGCAGTCGCAACGCCGGCGCATTCCGGGCGTCTGCGCCGAGTGCGCCGTTAGCGGGGCCGCGTTCCGCCGATACGCTTTCCATGGCGAGCAACGCGGCACGAAAGCGGTCTAACGATTGTGCCCCGTTCTCCGCCAATGAATAGGCGCGTGATTGATGGAGGAGCAAAGGCGTCGCAAGGCTTAAGACCAGCACACACAGAGCGGCTGTTGTCAGCTTGAGTCGCTTGGCAAGCAAGATCCGGGTTGAGGGCATTTTTGTTAATTAGCAGCAGGTCGCTTGCCAGGCATTCTTAAACAGGGCGACTTCTTGCAGCCGGTGATTCAACATACCGCAGCCCGCCGGAATCGTCTATTCGGACAAAGCACGATCGTTAGACCATTTCCTTTCGAAAAACCGGCGAGTTATCTATCCGGAACCGTGGAGCCGTTGTCGGGGGAAATTTAATCGTAGATGATTTCTCTTGGTTAACGACACGTTAGCCGGTTTATTTAGCGGCGCGGGCACGCGTTCATTCGCGGTCTTGCCAGTCCCGCCGTGGTCGTGTCACTCATGCGGGCCGGACCAAGCCTAGCTTCCGCCCGATTCAAAAAATCCATGCGAGAGCAAGCATGCTGCTGTCACGCATCTTTTTTCCGTGTAGCCTAAACGCCAATCACCCGGATCGGGCCGCTTCCGGGCTCGGTTTGCCGGAGCGGCAGCGCGTCAAGGTGTGGTTGAATCGCGCTTATGGGGAAATGGGGGTGCTGGCGTTGTGGGGGGCGGCCAGATTTCTGCTTTCTGTGTTAGTGGTCAGCGTGAGTTGAAGACGATCCTCCCCGGCAATAGCGCAGGCAACCGGCGCACAGGCATCAGATCGAGTTACCCGGTCGCGAAATAATAGATAGTTATACGAATTAATGATGCAAAAATCAGCGCGGAGAATCCTGTTGAACTATCCGCGCCGATGCCTGCAAGCAACTACGCCGTTCACGCTTTCTTCCGGTCGAAGCCGCAAGAAAGCGATCAAAGGCTAAACACCAATCAACCTAATCAAACACCTCAAGCCTGAGCAGCCGCCAGATCGGCGTTCAGCGTCTTGCTCGGGCGCATTACCGACTCCAGTTTCGCGAAGTCCGGCTTGTAATATCCGCCAATGTCCGCCTCTTGACCCTGAACCGCTGACAACTCATCCACGATGGTCTTCTCGTCAGCCGTCAGTTGCTTCGCCAACGGCGCGAACTGGGCCGCCAAGGCTGCGTCTTCCGTTTGCGCTGCCAGTTCCTGGGCCCAGTACATCGCGAGATAGAACTGGCTGCCGCGGTTGTCCAGTTGTCCAGTCTTGGGCGACGGGTTCTTGTTGTTCTCAAGCAGTTGACCCGTGGCGGCGTCCAGCGTCTTTGCCAGGATCTTGGCGGGCGCATTGCCGGTCTTCAACCCCAAGTCTTCCAGCGATACCGCCAGCGCCAG
The DNA here is from genome assembly GCF_011493005.1 of Caballeronia sp. SBC1. NCBI lineage: Bacteria > Pseudomonadati > Pseudomonadota > Betaproteobacteria > Burkholderiales > Burkholderiaceae > Caballeronia > Caballeronia sp. SBC1. The sequence continues at coordinate 552,848 of NZ_CP049157.1, read as the reverse complement.
GAATTCACCCAGCGAGTCCCAGCGCAGATGGTTTTCTTCCACCAATTGCTTGACGTGCTTCGGAGCCGAACCACCCGCGCCAGTTTCGTACATGCCGCCGCCGGCCATCAACGGGACAATGGAAAGCATCTTCGCGCTGGTGCCCAGTTCCATGATAGGGAACAGGTCGGTCAGGTAGTCGCGCAGGATGTTGCCCGTGACCGAGATTGTGTCCAGGCCGCGGATGACACGCTCCAGCGTGTAACGCATCGCGCGCACTTGCGACATGATCTGGATGTCCAGGCCGCTGGTGTCGTGATCCTTCAAGTAGGTCTCGACCTTCTTGATCACTTCGGCTTCGTGCGGACGGTACGGGTCCAGCCAGAAAATGGCCGGCATGCCGGAATTGCGGGCACGCGTGACGGCAAGCTTCACCCAGTCGCGGATCGGCGCGTCCTTGACCTGGCACATGCGCCAGATGTCGCCTTCTTCCACGTTTTGCGTGAGCAGCACTTCGCCCGTCGCGATGTCAACAATGCGCGCTTCGCCCGCTTCCGGTACTTCGAAAGTCTTGTCGTGCGAGCCGTATTCTTCGGCCTGCTGAGCCATCAGCCCGACGTTAGGCACTGTGCCCATGGTGACCGGGTCGAAGTTGCCGTTGGTCTTGCAGAAGTTGATGATTTCCTGATAGATCCGCGCAAACGTGCTTTCCGGAATCACGGCCTTCGTGTCCTTCGGACGACCGTCGGCGCCCCACATCTTGCCGCCAATGCGGATCATGGCCGGCATTGATGCGTCCACGATGATGTCGTTGGGCGCGTGCAGGTTCGAGATGCCCTTGGCTGAATCCACCATTGCCAATTCAGGACGATGCTCGTGGCACGCATGCATGTCGCGGATAATTTCTTCGTGCTTGGACGTTGGCAGGCTTTCCAGCTTGTCGTACAGGTTGACGAGGCCGTTGTTGACGTTCACACCCAGTTCGTCGAACAGCTTGCCGTGCTTCTCAAAGGCTTCCTTGTAGAAGATCTTCACGGCATGACCGAAGACGATGGGGTGCGAGACCTTCATCATGGTGGCCTTTACGTGCAACGAGAACATCACGCCGGTCTTGCGCGCGTCTTCCATCTGTTCTTCGTAGAAGTCGCACAGCGCCTTCTTGCTCATGAACATGCTGTCGATAATCTCGCCATCCAGCAGCGACACCTTCGGCTTGAGCACAATGGTCTTGCCGCTTTGCGTCACCAGTTCCATCTTCACGTCGCGAGCCTTCGCCACGGTCATGGACTTTTCGCCATGATAGAAGTCGCCGTGCTTCATGTGCGCCACGTGGGTGCGCGAAGCCATGCTCCACTCACCCATGCTGTGCGGGTTCTTGCGAGCGTAGTTCTTGACGGCTGCGGGCGCGCGGCGGTCCGAGTTGCCTTCGCGAAGCACCGGGTTCACGGCGCTGCCCAGGCACTTGGAATAACGCTGGCGGATCGCCTTCTCGGCGTCGGTCTTCGGCTCCTCAGGGAAATCCGGGATCTTGTAGCCCTTGCCCTGCAGTTCCTTGATCGCGCCGATCAACTGGTGCTGGGACGCGCTGATGTTGGGCAGCTTGATGATGTTGGTCTCAGGCAGCAACGTCAGGCGGCCAAGTTCGGCCAGGTTGTCGGGCACCCGTTGCTCTTCGGTCAGGAATTCAGGGAATTCGCCCAGGATACGGCCAGCGACGGAGATGTCGCTGGTGGTGACGCGGATTCCGGCCGGCGCGGTGAACGTGCGGATGATAGGCAGGAAGGCGCTCGTCGCCAGCAGCGGGGCCTCGTCGGTGAGGGTGTAGATGATTGTAGGTTGCTCGGTACTCATCGCTTATCTCAAGAAAAATGGGTTGGGGGCGCCGCCGGCTGGGTCAACGACCGGGGTTAACCATCGAATTTTGCCTGATTTTGCTTTCAAGAGGGCTGAACCGACCCTGCGTTTCGCGTTACAACCCGCAAATCGAGGGTTTTTAATGCTGCCGCGAAGGGATGTGGGGGCCTTCCAAGTCGACCGCTGATGCGCTTAAGCGCCTAAATTTAAAGACTAAATTGCATCGCCGATCGCTTGGGCCGACGCTTGCGGCCGCCTTACGCCACTAACGACGGCACGCGCGACGAAATCTGCGAAAAACCTGGGCTAGCACCTTGGTGCCGGGTCCGCATGCCCGGAAAATGCCGGCGCAGAGGCGATCAGGACAATTGGCTTGCCCGCCTCGGCGGGGCGTTGTCAACTCATCCGGGCCAGGGTAATGGCCCGTTCGGGACACGCGGTCACGCATAAGCCGCATGCGCGGCACGCATCGGCGTTCGGCGTGTATGCGACCTTCATGCCGTGCACACGCAGCTTGAATTTCTGCAACGGCCCCATGCGCTGATAGTCGGCGGTATCGATCCGGCGAATGTCGAAGACGTTCTCGGGACATACGACCGCGCAATCGGCCTTACCCTCGCACCGGTTAAAGTTCACGACGGGCACGATCACGCCCGGTGCCTGTTTGCATGCGGATGCCGACGTATTGCTCATACCGTATCCTCTTGCGGTTTGCGGCGGCCGCAACGCATGCCCTTCTGAAACTTCTCGCGCTCCTCCGGTGTCATCTGTTCCCACCGGCGCCACTGCTGGCGTCCACGCCAGCCGCCATGGCCCCGGAATCCGCCGAACAGGATCCGGCTAAGGATCAACAGACCCAACGCATGGGCAAAATCGATCGCGCGAGCCCCGACGAAAAGCGCAGGGACCACCCAATTCCATAAGGTCATCACCATCCATCCCAGCACGGCAATGCCCACGATAACCAGCAGCGCCTTGCCGAGGAATCTCAGTCTGAATCTCATCTATCTTCTCCTTTAAATATCCAGTTCGTCATACACGGCTTGCAAGCGGGTACGCAGATGCAGCACCGCATAACGCTTGCGCGCCAGCAGCGTGTTGGGGCTCACGCCGCTTTCTGAAGCCAGTTCCTTGAAACTGCGGCCCTCGATTTCGTGAGCAATAAAAATGTCGCGCTGGTTTTCCGGAAGTTCGTCGAGCGCATGCTGCAAGGCCGCCAACAGCACCGAGCGGGCGTACGCGGCTTCCGGGCCGGCATCGTGCGAAGGCAGCGCCAGATCCAGCCGGTATTCGTCGGCGTCGACGCCGGTGTTATCGCTGGTCCCGGATGTCTCGCTCAGAGGCTGCTCTTTCTTCTTGCGAAAGCGGTCGATGATGCGATTGCGCGCCACGCGAAACAGCCATGCGCTGACTTGTTCAATAGGTTCCGGAAGCCGGTACGCCTGCACGAATTCGTGAAGCACGTCTTGCAGGATGTCTTCGGCGTCGCCTGGATCACGCACGCGACGCCGGATGAAGTTTCCGAGTTTCGTACGCTCACGCAAGACGGTCGCGGTGATGTCGCTATCTCTATCGATCATCGGGTTCGTGGGCGGCGGCTGTTCCATACAGGTGAAGACGTTTCACGATCGGGAATATTGTGGGCGGCAGGAAAAAATCTCGCGACATGGCCAGTCAACGCACAGGCTGAGCGCCTGCGACGTGAAATGACAGGAGATCACGATTTCGTCCGCGGCGGTGGAACTGTGGTTTGACGGGGAGCGGGGGATCGCAGACCGGCGCGCGAGAAACCGTTTCCGATGGGCGGAATAGGGCGCTTTTGCAAGGTGGCGCCCGGCAGGCGTATGTGAGCTATGCAAGCCACGTCAGTCGCTCAGCGCCCGCTCGATGCGGGGCAGACGTGGGCATAGAACCGCGCGGCAACGCTCAGGTGTCGTTTCCCACCATCAGTTGCACCCGGTCCATGGCGAAATGCGTCACGCCGTATTTGATTGGCGTGCCTTGTAGATCAACGTCGACATTCTCGACCCACAGCACCGGTTGCTGACGGTTGATGTTAAGTCTTCGCATGACTTCCGGATCGGGCAACACGCTGCCAATACGACTCCACTTGCGTAAATAGTCGGTCACGCCGAGCTCGGCCAGCGCACTTGTGATGCTGCCGCTGGACCCCAGCACCTGCGGCAGATTCGCGAAACGCCTCGCTGGGTACCAGTTGCGCGCAAAAGTCAGTGGCACGCCGTCCGACTCATGCAGGGTCTCGATCTGATAGACAGATGAGCCGGCGCGCAATGCAAGCGCCTTTGCGACGTTTGGCTCAGCACACACCTTGAGCGAGCGGAGCATCTTAGCAGCGGCTGTGTGATGCTGTTGACGCAGGTTTTCCGAGAAGCGCGTGCGCTGCCCGATCGTATAGTCGATCGCGCCCGGCTGCGCGAACGTGCCGCGCCCCTGCCTGACGCTCACAAGGCCGCGTGCCGCCAGTCCGATCATTGCGCGGCGCACTGTGTGGCGATTGACATCGAACCTTTTGGCCAGTTCAGCTTCGGTCGGCATGCGACCGTCCTTGCCAAACCGGCCTGTGCCAATCTCGGCGGCAAGTATGTGTTCGATCTGACTCCACACTGCAACGCCCGCCTCGCGAGCGAGCGAGGTGTCCGGCGGGGCGTTATCCATCACTGTCATTGTGTCGTCATTCCGCTCGGTTCAAATGAATTGCCGTCACGAATTGTAAAGGACGACCCGTGATGGAAATGTGAGGGTTTGCTTGCGTAATGGTAAGGGTAAGGTTGGACACATCTGGACACGTATAGATGTCCAGATAAATGGTTGCTTTCATCCGCCTCACAGATTGTCGACGCCCTCAGATTCGCAAGGGCGGGATTGCTTTATCTCGTTTCGTCAGATCATTCGCCCCCGAATCTGCAGATCGCCATGCGTGCCCGCAACCGTCCCGGTTGCACCAGTTCGAGCGAATGGCCTGATGCGCTGCGCACGGCAACTAAGTCATCTAGACGTCTCGATAAGTACATCGATGTGTCACACGAAGTTTATAGAGTGACACGGGTCGATAGAAGTTCAGACGCACTGATGACCTGCAGGGCAGGATCGAAACCTTGAATCGTCGTTAGCTCGACACAAGCGAAATTCTAGTTGAGGAACATATGAAGGTATCCAAAGTTCTGGCTGCAATGTCGTTCGCAGCGGCTCTCGTCTCCGTTACCGCCCACGCGGCCGGCGCCTGTCCGAATGACGGCGTGGTGCGCTTCGGCGTCGAGCCTTACGAATCAGCGCAACGCATGCTGCCGGTCTACCAGGATCTCGCCAAGATGATCGGCGACAAGCTCGGCTGCACGGTACAGCTTTATGTTGCAACCAGCTACAACGCTGAAATCGAGGCAATGCGTAACAACAAGCTTGAATTCGGCGAATTCGGCCCGCTCGGTTATGTGCTGGCCCACCAGGTCGCGCATGCGCAAGCTGTCGCCACGTTCGCAGGCGCGCAAGGCAAACCGGCCACCTATTACGCTTCCATCGTCACGTGGCCGGGTTCGGGTATCAAGACCCTGGCGGACATCAAGGGCCGTTCGTTCGCTTATGCCGATCCGGCTTCCACGTCCGGGCACCTGTTTCCCGCGTTTGGCCTGAGCAAGAGCGGCATTGACCCTGACAAGGGCGTGAAGGGGGTTTATGCAGGCAGCCACACTGCGTCGTTCGAGGCGCTGCGCAACCATAAGGTCGACGCGGGCGAACTGAATAGCGAAGAAATCGAGAGCGCCAAGTTGCACAATGAGTTCGATCCTTCGGCCTACATAACGTTATGGAAGTCGGAGCCGATCCCCCTCGATCCGTTGGCAGTGCGCGGCGACTTGCCCGATGACTTCAAGGCCCGGCTGGCAAGCGTGCTGAGTTCGCTTGACCTGCGCCAGTTGCCGGAAGCGGACCAGAAATTCCTGGCATCGAATGAAAACCCGGAGTTGAAGACGGTGCCCCAGACGGACGCGGCCTACGACCAGATTCGCGACCTGGTCTCGACGCTCCATATCGACCTGGCGAAGCTGTGAATACGCCCTTCCGTACCTCACGGGATATCTCCCTCGGCCCGGCGGCGGGTGCGTTCGCGTCCGCCGGGTCGGACGTGCCGGGGGCGGTAAAGCCCGCCGTGCGCGCCTCCGGTGTCAGGTTGGCAGTCCGCGACCTGACCATGTGCTACGAGAACGGCCATACCGCGCTGCGCGGCCTGAATCTGTCGGTCAGTGCCGGCGAGATGGTGGTGGTGCTCGGCAGTAACGGCAGCGGCAAGTCGACCTTCATGAAGTGCGTGGTCGGACTGAACCGTCCGACCACGGGCTCAGTGAAAGTCGCCGGTCGAGACCTGGCCGCGCTCTCCGGCGAAGCCCTGCGGGAAGCGCGTTTGCCGCTCGCGCTTATTTCGCAGAACGCCAACCTCGTTAAGCGACGCAGCGTACTGGCGAACGTCTGCTGCGGCGCGCTGGGTCGTCACCGGACGCTGATGAGTGCGTTTGGGCGTCTGCCACGCGACGAAATTGAACCGGCGATGGGTTATCTGGACGAAGTCGGTTTGCTGCACCTGGCTCGCCAGCGGGCTGGCACGCTCTCGGGCGGACAGGCGCAGCGCGTGGCAGTTGCCCGTGCGCTGGCGCAGCGTCCCGACGTCTTGCTTGCGGATGAGCCGGTTGCCAGTCTGGACCCCGAAGCCGCCGACGAGGTCATGCGGTTGCTGCGCCGCCTCGCCACTGTGGACGGCCTCGCGGTCGTATGCGTGCTGCATCAGCCAGAACTCGCGGCGCGTTATGCCGACCGATTGGTCGGACTACGAAGCGGTCTGCTGGAATTCGACCGTCCGGCGTCCGACGTTTCCAGTCAGCAGATCGCGGGTCTTTATCTCGCCGAGGCGTCATGAGCAAGGTTATGGATATGCGCACCCCATCCGGTGCGCCGGGTGCGCGCACGGTCTGGTTCGTGCTTGGCGCCCTCGTCGTACTCGCGTTGTTTGTACAGGCGTGGATTGTTGTTCAGGCACGGCCGCAGGATCTGATTACCGGCGCGCATGGCATGGCCGACATCATGTCGCGTGCCATGCCGCCCGCATTCGATCAGTTCGTCCCGAATCTGTGGCCGGTCCTTGAGACCATTGACCTCGCGATCTTCGGTACCGTGTTCGGGGTGCTGCTCGCGTTCCCTCTGGCGATTCTGGCCGCCGTCAATCTCACGCCAGCGCTGCCGCTTTACTACGCCGCGCGAGCGGTGATTGGCGTCACCCGCGCGGTCCCTGACCTGGTGTGGGCGTTGTTGTTCGTCACAGCGGTGGGACTCGGACCGTTTCCGGGCGCACTCGCGTTGGCGGTCCATTCGGTCGGCATGCTTGGGCGGCTGTTCGCAGAAGTGATCGAAGACATGGACATGGGCCCCGTCGAAGCGCTGACGCTGACCGGAGCCGGCCGCGTGCAGGTGTTGGCCCACGCCGTGGTACCGGGCGTGTTGCCGTCATTGCTGGGCATCGGCCTTTTCCGTTTCGACGAAAACCTGCGCTCGTCCCTCGTGCTCGGCTTCGTCGGCGCAGGCGGGATCGGTTTCCAGTTGTTGACCGCGATGAACCTGTTCCAGTATCAGACCGTGTCGTTCCTGTTGATCGCCACTTTCGTACTGGTCACATGCGCCGAACGCGGTTCCGCTTATCTGCGCAAGCTTTTCTTGTGAGCGTTGGGTACGGCCATGTTGCGGCTGTCCTGGGGACGGCTGCACGTGGCGGCCTCGCGCTTGCACTTCATCATTGAACTCCGAGATTTTTTCTTATGCTGATTGATCGTGGCGTTGGCGTCGATCCCTGGACGCTTGGCCAAACTTTATCGATAGAACCCGAGATTCATCCGACAGCCCTGGTTCGCGCCAGCGACTTCGGCCGCTATACCTATCTCGGCCCGCGCAGCCATGTTGCCGCGTCGGTGATTGGTGATTACGGCTACGCGATGGGCGACAACCAGATTGCCCATGCACACATCGGCAAGTTCGCGAACATTGCTACTGGTGTGCGTATCAATCCGCCTAACCACCCTTCGTGGCGCGCGACCCATCACCACTTTACCTACCGCTCACGCTCGTACGGTCTCTCGCTCGACGACGACACCGAGATATTCGAATGGCGCGCGCAGGACAGGGTGGAGCTAGGTCACGATGTTTGGCTCGGCCATGACGCGATCGTCATGCCTGGCGTAAAGATCGGCACCGGTGCGGCCGTTGGTTCGGGAGCGGTCGTGACGAAGGACGTGCCGCCTTTTGCGATCGTTGTTGGCGTGCCCGCCCGCGTGCTGCGCTTTCGCGTTGAACCGCGCACAGCGGAACGCCTGCAGCAGATCGCGTGGTGGAATTGGGATGAGGTGCAGATCGACGCAGCGTTGGCGGATTTCCGTTCGCTCAGCGCCGACGAGTTCGTGGAGAAGTACGGCGGCTAGCGCAGCGGAAACGTCAGGAGACTAGCCTTTCGCGGGCGACAAGATAAAGCTTGCTCTTCGTAAGCGTTATTGGTCTATTCGCCGAGTTCGCTTGTGCAACCAATTAGCCTGGAAGGATTAGCGAGGAAGTCTTCAATGGTGCCCTCGTCCTCGAACAGCATCTTGAGGACGCATGCTTCGTCATCGGTCAGTCCTGCTTCGAACAACTCTCCGTCCTGCACGATGGTGTCGCAGTCTTCAAGGGTCAACTCCGCTATGACGGCGGAGGACAGTTTGACGGGCCATTTTTCACTGAACGCGACGGTGACCACTTTTCGCGCTTCATCGTAGGCTCTGATCTCGACGCTGATGTAGGACATGGTGTCGATTTCTCCAGTGAACGTACCCAGGATGGCTCGCGCCGCCACCCGCCACGGAAGGCTACGGAGCCCAGTTTAGCAACACACCCTTGGTTATGCGTAATGTCTTTGGAGGAGTTTGAACGCGAATCGCCGGCGAGTGAACGTGCTTTTTAAATGCCACTTTTAAGCGAGCTCATTTAAGCGAACTCACGCCTTGACTTTTGTCCATGGACAATCGCAGGAGGTCGCTTGATTGCCGTTCGCTTGAGGCCCCGCAAGTTGGAACGCTTGATGCATAAGAAAGTGGCTAGTCCTTTTCATTCGACAGTTTGCTACCTGACTTGCTGCCTAACTCGTTGCCTAAGGAGCGTGCCCATGTCATCTGAAACGTTCGAACTTGCCACTCGCTTTTCGCATATCCGGCCACAAGACACCCCGTATGAGGATCAAGGGTTGCGCGATTTTTTTCTTTATCGTGATTTAGGCATTGCAGACGCGACCGGCGGCAAGGTGATCGCGCAACTCGTCAAAGCTAACAATGCACCAGAGAAAGGCACGGGTTGGCACCGTCATGAGGCTGAATTCCATATTGTGATCATGCTCAAGGGCTGGGCGCGTTTCATGTACGGCGACAAGGAGACGCTGGTCGCAACGGGCGACTGCGTTCATCAGGCGCCTGGGATCGTGCATTACCTCTTCGATTATTCTGAGGACATGGAGTATCTGGAGATAGTCGGCCCAGCCAACTTCACTACCATCGAAGCAGAAGGGCCATGCGACGTTCCCGCTTTCACGCCATGGAAGAGCCAGCAACCTGCATAGGTCTTATCAAAGTCCTTCGGACTGCGCATCCGCATCCATGCGCGGTTTGGTAGCGCGGGCGTGCGGCGCCAATGACTGCAAAGGCTGGGCGCGCGCGTTGATGACGATCGGGCTTGGCTCGTTGTCATGGATCAGCGCACGCACGCGCGGATAGATATGCCGCTCCCAACGCTTGCCATTGAACACGCCATAGTGACCGACGCCGGTTTGCACGTGGTGGGCCTTCATATAGGGGCGCAATTTGTTGCACAGTTCCTGCGCGGCAAGCGTCTGGCCGACCGCGCAGATATCGTCACGCTCGCCTTCAACGGTGAACAGCGCGGTTCGTCGGATCAATGACGGATCAACCTTGCGTCCGCGTACTTCCAGTTCATGGAGCGGCAAGGCGTGCCGTTGAAAGATGGTGTCGACGGTCTCAAGATAAAACTCGGCCGTTAAATCCATGGTCGCAAAGTATTCTTCATAGAATAAGCGGATCGCCTCGGCCTTCGCGGGGTCGCCCTTGGCGCGCTGATACACCATCTCTTCGAACGCATCGAAGTGTCGCGTGGGATTCATCGCCATGAACGCCATCAGCTGCGTATGGCCCGGATAAACGCGCCGGCCAGCGCCCGCAAAACCCCATGGCACGGCACTGATCAGGTTCCGCTCGAACCATTCGATCGGCTTGCTGTTCGCCAGCACGTTCACTGAAGTCGGATTGATCCGTGTGTCGATAGGACCTGCCATTAGCGTCATGCTGGCGGGTTGCAGCGGATGATCGTCCGCGGCCATCAGGGACACTGCGGCGAGGGCGGCAACGGTCGGCTGGCAGACAGCCAGCAAGTGGGTGTTCGGTCCGAGCGCGACGATAAAGTCGATGACATGCTGGACGTATTCATCAAAGCCGAAGCGGCCCTGCATCAGCGAGACGTCGCGAGGGTTGATCCAGTCGGTGATGTAGACGTCGTGGTCGGGCAGCAGGGTGCGCACCGTGCCGCGCAGGAGCGTGGCGAAGTGGCCGGACATGGGCGCGATCACCAGCACGCGCGGCTGCTTAGGTCCGTCTTCCTTCGCAAAATGCAGCAAGGAACAGAACGGCGTGGCGAGCGTAATCTCCTCGGTCACGGGCATGCTTTTGCCGTCCATCTCCACCGAGTCGATAGCGAATGGGCGCCGGCTATGTGTGAGTGCCGACAGCGCCAGCAGATCGCATAGGGCTCGCAATGACCGGCCTTGGGGCATCTCTGCGAGAAACGGCCAGGCATCGAGCGAGTGATTGACGAGTGCCGCGCCGTGGCGCATTGGCAGCGTCAGATCTGCTATTGCCTGATAGCCGGAGTATGCGAATGGGTTCATCGCCTTTCGCTTGAACGCGTATTGTAGAGTCGTGCAAAACAACGCAATACGTATGCCAACCGTATGTCAACGCGCGGCGTTCGCATGAGGGCGGTTGAAAGTGGCACATCCCTTGCAGCATTTCTTGGATACGCGCGGAAAATGCCGTTTTTTGGTGCGTGTGTGCACTGCGCCGCGCACCTGGGCGTGTGTCTTCTGCCTGAACCGTCGAGGAGCTTCTGATGACGAATGCTACGCTCACTATCAGCAGCAAGAACTATTCGTCGTGGTCGCTGCGAGGGTGGTTGCTCACCAAGTTCAGCGGGCTGCCGTTCGAAGAGTTCGTGGTGCCCGTGGACGATCCCGGCGCGCGGGCCGAACTGCTGCTGCTGTCGCCGTCCATTCTCGTTCCGTGCCTGCTCCACGACGGCATCAAGGTGTGGGACACGCTTGCGATTGCCGAGTATTTGAATGAAGTGTGCCCGAAAGCAGGGTTGTTGCCTGCTGACCGGCGCATGCGTGCGCACTGCCGTTCTATTTGCGGAGAAATGCATTCGGGCTTCGCTTCGTTGCGCTCGGCGTTGCCCATGAATATAAAAGCGCACTTCCCGAACTTCACGATCTGGGCACGTGCGCAGACGGATATCGAGCGCATCACGGCGATCTGGCTCGAATGCCTCAAGCAATATGAAGGCCCTTATTTGTTCGGCGCTTTAAGCGCCGCCGATGCGATGTTCGCACCGGTCGTCACGCGCTTTGTCACGTACGACGTCAAGCTTGAGCCCGAGATTGTTGCGTATGCGCAGCGCATTCTCGCACTGCCGGAAATGCAGCAATGGATAGCCGATGCGCAACAGGAGGTCGAGGAGATCGACGAGCTGGATGCCGAGTTTTGAGGCCGAGTTTTAAAAGGCGGCTTAGCTTGCCAGCTTCCTGAAGGTTTCCAGCACGGCGTCACCTTTGAACGGTTTGACGATCCAGCCCTTGACGCCGGCGGCCTTGCCTCTTTCTTTCATGGCCGGGCTGCTCTCCGTGGTCAGCATGATGATATTGACCGTGGTATTCACGAGCTCGCCGCGAATCTTCTCGACCATGGTCAGGCCGTCCATGTTGGGCATATTGACGTCGCTGATGACGAGCTTGATCCCGGGACTCGACTTCATTTTGGCGAGGCCATCTTTTCCATCGATAGCAGTCTCCACGTCCAGTCCGTTCTTTCTCAGGAAACCGGCGACCTCGTCGCGAACCGTGCTGGAGTCATCGACAACAAGAATTTTCGACATAATTTTTCCTCTAAGGAATCAGAACAAATCCAGTTCGCCAGCTTCAACCACCGCACCGATATCTTTAGCGACTTCACTGAAGTCCTCGGGCGACCAGCTCAGGTTGAAGATGAAGCGTTGATGAAGTTTGACCGTGTGGCCCGACCGTTCGTCAGTCAGGTTGTACACGAAACATAACTGCGGGTTCGCGGTGCCGAACGAGATGTACTTCTGCTTGTGATTGACAAGCAGCGGTACTTGCACCTGACTGCGCGCGAGCGCGTCAGCATCGCCCATGTAGCGGTTCTTGAATGAACCCCAGATCAGGTTGGTGATTTCACCCAGCAGGCTGTTAAGGTCGCGGAAATCAGCGGGAACATCGCACAACTCATGCCGGTCGAGCAGGTCGAGGATAGGCTGCTCTTCGGCCTGCATCATCATGTAACCGCGGCACCAGGTACTCTCAAGCGGAATCAGGCTGAACACTTCGCCGAAGATGATGCGGTCCCGCACGATGCAGGGCGTGTCCCAGCTAATGCTGACATTCTTGAACAGACTGCTCAGCATCGACTCCGTGATCTCCAATATGCCGCGCACCAGCGCGTTCGGATAATCCAGGCTGAAAATATATTCGTCGATGACCTTGCGCAACGGCGCCGTGTCTTCGGCAAGGTAGGCGGCGCACAAGACCCGGCGCAGGCCCTCCGGTAGTCCGTCTAACGTGGGACTCGAATCGCGGCGGATGATGATCGGCAGTTCGGGACGCACGGTGTTGATCTTGATCGCGATCGACGTGCTCTCTTCCAGGGAGCCGCCGTAGCTTTCCGAAAAGAGGATAGCGCCCAGGTCTATGTTCGATCGCAGGACCGACAGCAAGCGATTCTTGCGTACCTTCAGTCCGACCAGATTGTGTTCATCGCAGAAGCGCTTGATCGCATTCGCATGGGCGGGGGAATCATCCAGGACCAGCACTTTGCTGACCGGCTTGTTCTCGTTCATATCGCTTGTCATCATGGTGTTTGTTGTTGGCGGCAGATTAGAACAACTCGAGCTCGCCGCTGGTTTCTTCAACGGCGGTCATGTCGGCCACGAAGTCGATGGGCGCATGGGCGCACACGCAGACCGTTGCGGCAAGCTGGACCGACCCGTTGATCGTGATTGCATATGACGAGAGATAGTCCGGCTTCAGCCCCTCGAGGTAGGGGAGGCAGCGGGCGCTAAGCACATAAGGTGTCGACATCCCCAGATCCTGGAAATACGGCAGCAAGTCCTGATTCACGGCTCCGCAGCAAAGATTGCAGATCTCAAGAAGCATGTCCTGAAGTGAAACGTCTCCGGTTTCCTTGGCGAAGTAATCGCGCGTGCTGGCGTCGTCATCGAAATGAAAAACCAGCAGAAGCCGGAACAGAATGGACGAGATGGTCAGGATGATGACGTTAGCTTCCGGCCGCGCGCTGTCATAGGCCTGCGCCAGCGGGACGATCTCGCATGCGTGGTCCGGCTGTCGCGGCAGTCTCGAGCGCGTTGCCTTAAGCAGGATGCCTTCAATGCTGGTTTGTGCGTTGCTACTGATCATTTCGATGCCTAGTGGAGCCTTGCTTGAAATTGATCGGCAAGCACCTCAACGCTGCTAAGCGACGCGGTGATCATCTTCCCGCCCGCCTGGATGTCCTGGAACGTGGCGGTCGTTGTCAGGTCATTGCGGTGCAGGCTGTCCCGGTAGCTCCGCGAGAGTTCTTCCGAGCGCGCCGCGAGTGCACGCACTTCTCCTGCGACTACCGCAAATCCGCGGCCGGCATTTCCTGCACGCGCGGCCTCAATAGACGCGTTGAGCGACACGATCACCACATGCTTGACGATGGACGACAGCTCGTGATTCTTCGCATGCATGTCCTGGTTCTGCGTCATCAGCGAAATCATCTGCTCGTGCCACCGTTCGAACGTCGCGGCGAGGCTCTTGAGCCGCGATGCTTCACCGGCAATCCGTCTGGCCTGGTCGAGCAAATTCTCTTTGTCTTCAACCGCTGCTGCCAGCGCCGCGCGATCATCGCCGGCGATCTTCAACTGCCTGGCGAGGTCATCGTCCAACTGAGCGATGGAGGATTCCAGTTGTTGAATCTTTTGCTCCCCCTGGTCGATCAGGGCGCTCTGCTGCGCGTTGGTTTGCATGAGCGTCTTGATCCGGCCGTTCGTTTCCGATTGAAGCCGGGCCAACGTTCGTGCGCTATGCACCTTGTGCAAGAGCAGGGCCACGATGGCCGTCGCCACGGCCGCCGCCAATGCTGCCAACAGATACTGTTCAATCACAATCAATCCTTCCGGGTTTCAATTGATGCGCTGCTGCTTGTCTTGGTGAGTGCTAGGCTGAAACTTCGTCGGCTTCGCGTTGGGGCCGTGCACCGGTACTCTCTACGGCGACGTCGTCCGGCAAACAAACAACGGTTTCGAACTGGCGGAATTCCGCACCCTGACTATCATCCGTAAAGCGCAGTTTGATGCTGCCGTTCTCACGCCTGAGGAAGTCGCGCACGGCGTCCATACCCACGCCACGGCCCGACACATCCGTGACCTGCTCCGCAGTCGAAAATCCCGGGCGGAAGATGAGATCGGCGATCTCCTCATCGCTGGTCTTCTCGTCACTGCCGATCCAACCGCGTTCAACCGCGATATTGCGAATCCGCCCCAAGGCGAGGCCGCGGCCATCGTCTTTCAGCGTAATGCGGACCGCGTCTTCTTCGAGATCCACGTTGATATCGATCGTGCCGCCCGACGTTTTTCCTTGTGCCGTACGCACCTCAGGCGTCTCGATGCCGTGGTCCATCGAATTGCGCAGCAGGTGCATGAACACGTTTTTCAACGCACCGCTGGCGTGACTGCGCAGGCGGGTGTTGTTGTCACGAATGCGTACCACGGGCGCGTCCTTGCCGAGCTCCCTCGCCAGCGAAGGGAGCGAGTCGAGCACGCCAGAGAGGACCTGGCTGATACTTTCAGTTCCGAGCAGGCGCAGGGTCTGATGCACCGCGTCGCGCATCTCGATCAGATCGTCGGGGTTGCCAACATTCATGGCTTCCAGTTGACGCAGGCTTTCCTGAATATGCTCGATATCGATCGTCAGGTACCGTTCCGCGTTACCGCCTTGGCCCGGTCCCCTGCGTCCCAGGCTGACCTCGTTGATCTCGGCGTAACTCTCGACCACTTCACGTACGCGAGCGAGTTCCTGTACCAGGCCTTCCTGATCCCAGGTCCGCTGCGCGTCGGGGTTGCGCAGTTCGTCGTAGCTCTGCTCGGTCTCGTGAACGATGTCGGTCAGGTACTGGAGGCTGTAGGTGCGCGCGTTGCCTTTGATCGTGTGCATGTTGCGGAACAGCTCGGCAATGGCCGCGCCATTTGCTTGGCGGTGCTCGCGAATGATCCGTTCGTTCTCGCTGATAAAGGTCGTCGAGCTCTCGATGAAGTGGTGGAATTTTTCCTGGTTGATCGCGAGGATTTCACCAATCATTTCGAGCCTGCGTTTCTGCTCGCTGGTTTCGGCCGCGAGTGCGCGCAACTCGGTGACGTCGCGCACGCAGAGCATCAGGCGCACGATGGTGTCGGTTTCGTCAGTGATGGCGGACCAGCTCAGGTCGAGTATCTTCACGCGACCATCGGGCATGCACTTCGTAATTTCGTGTACCAGCAGGTGCTGATTGAACTCGAAGTTCATGCTGTCTTCGCCCAGGCATGCGTGGCTCGCCGCGTCCACTTGCGAGAGCGCGTCGGCGCCAAGATCGGTATTGGAGAACACCAGGTCCATGAGGCTGCGGCCGGCAATGTCGTTCGTTTCGAAGATTGCTTCGAGATGCGCCGAGTACTCGGCATGGACAACGGCCCCCGATACGACCGTCAGAATGCCTTGTTGCATGTTTTGCAGCATGGCCTGGATGTCCGCGGTCTTCTGTTTGAGCAAGGCCGAGTTTTCCTGGATCTTTTCTATCATGCCGTTGAACGCCACGATAGAGTGGCCGATCTCGTCCATCCGTCCTACCGGCACGCGCCGCGTGAAGTCCTGGCTGGACGCAATCTCGCTCATCATGGCTTGCATGCGGCTTAGCGGCCGCGTGATCTGGCGGTAGAGCAGGGAACCGATCAGGCTCAGGAGCACAATAGCGATACCCGTCACAATGGCGATAGCGGTCGTGGTTGTTGCGAGCGTGTGGTTCAGCGCTGTGATTGCGTCGTCCTTCTCGCGGTTCTTTTCGATGCGAAGCGTCTCGACAATCCCTTCAAGTTCGTCACGATACTGGGCCACGTTGGCGAACAAGAACGCTTGCGCGAGCTCGTTCTTGCCTGCGGCTTTCATCTTCGCGGTGTCGTTGATGGCCGCGAAATAGTTATCGAGGCTGTCGTTGGCTTGGCTTACCAGCCCGACCTGCGCGTGGCTGTGCGCGTTGCTTGCCTGGAAGGCGAGTGCTTGCTGCAAGGACGCCTTCTTTGCTTTCAATGCGTCTTGCGCCTGGGCCACGACGTTGCCGTCTGGCGAATACACGAGCGTCATGGTGGCGAGCTGCACGTCCTTGACTTGCGAAACGAGGTCCGCGGAAGCCAGCGCGCTGGGCACCACGCCTTCCGTGACTTGCTTAACCTCCGATGCGCTACGCCGCGTCTGGTAGACGGCGTAGCCGCCTATCGCAGATAAAGCGACGAACATCAGGATGACCAATAACGTAATGCGATGACGGATAGTCATTTGTGAACCTCCCGGGCTAAATTGGCGTATCAAGCCCTGACTAAGAAAAGGCCGGTCTTGTGGAATGGTGATTCTTTTTAGAGACTCGAATAGTGTTGATTTAATGTTACTAATGCGTGACTAATGGCGAGAAATAACGTCGTTTACCCGGATGCGCCTTGCTGGGCTTGGTAAATGGGTTATTCTTCTTTAAGCAAAATTATTAATATAAAAATAGCTATAAAGTTTTCTGAAATAATGCCGTTAATATAGGGTTCGATTGGAGGGTTTGCTCGCGCCGGTGGACGGGTTTGGTCGGGATGGGTTCTGGCGTTAGCGGTCGGAGGCAATGCCGGGTTGGTGCTTTCAGGGTTAGTGATCTGCATGAGTCGGATATTCTCTTTATCACTATTAGCCACTGTGCGTGGCAGCACGTCATTTCTTTGTCCAAAGCGACAAAGAAACGAAGCAAAGAAAGCGCTTTTAACCGCTCTACCCTAAGAGGCGGTTTCAAAAAGGCTGAACAGATCGCTTGAGGGCGCTCCAACAGATGAGGCAAGCGGCGAACTTCAGGAAGGCTTCATGGATCTTGGCAAGTCGTTCATAGCGCACTCGAAGACGATGGAAATTATGGAACCATGCATGAGTCCGTTCAACTACCCATCGATATTTTCCGAGGCCACTGCCATGCTCGGAGCGGCGCTTCGCAAGAACGGGTTTGATACCCCGATCGCGCAATTTCTGCCGGTGTACGCCGGAGTCGTATCCGCGATCGGCGTAGACGACTTGAGGCTTTTTCAAAGGGCGACCGCGAATGCCTCGGATGGGTGGAATCGCGTCAATGAGCGGCAACAATTGTGTGATGTCATTGCGATTGGCACCGGTCAAGATGATCGAGAGTGGCACCCCATTTGCGTCGGTAGCGACATGGTGCTTGGAGCCTGGTCGCCCACGATCTACGGGGTTCGGCCCAGTTTTTGGCCCGCCCCGATAGCCCGCACGGAAGACGAATCGAGAATCACGCGTGAGAAGTCGATTTGGTCGACTGCACGTAACTCGGCAAGCAGCAGTTCGTGCAGTCGATCCCACACGCCTGCTTCTTGCCAGTCTCGCAAGCGGCGCCAACAGGTCACCCCAGAGCCGCAACCCATTTCGGCGGGTAGATCGCGCCAACGCAGTCCGGTGCGCAACACAAACAAAATGCCGCTCAATGCTGCGCGATCGGGTACCGGTTTGCGACCCGGGTACTTCTCGCGTCGAGGCTTCGGCTGTGGCAGTAAGGGTTCGATTCGTTTCCACAATTCGTCGTCAATGATTGGCTTGTCCATCCCCTTGACCTCGTTGTCATGACGACCAAGGTTAACAGCATGTCCATGAAGTTAACAGCCCCTTCATGTCTTTTTGAAACCGTCTCTAATACTACAGCCGTAGATATAAGGAAACTGGCGGTACGCAGCCTCGGCGCCGGTAATGGCACTGCAGGGCGCGGTATTGATGCCTGCGACGCCATATCGACCATGACAACACGTACTCGATGGAGTGAGCGCCGCGCCATAGGAGGCGGCAAAGCAGTCGGCGGATCTCCTGCACACTGAGCGGTACCAAACCTTCAGGTGTTTTTTTTGTCGCGCACCCGCAGGGTGACAAGCACGGCATGGGCCAACAAGGCCAGTGTGATGTGGCGATACCAGCCCTGCCATCGGCGTACCTCATATTGATCGAGCCCGCATTCGCCTTTGGTTGCTTCGAAGCCGATTTCGATTTCCCACCTGCGGCCCGCTACGTTGACCAGGATTTGCCGCGTGGCTTTGCTGCGCGGGGCGTATACGACGTAATACGCATGCTCGCGTTGCTCGTCCAGGCTGCGCCGCACCAGCAGGTAATGCCCGAAGCGGCGCTCTTCTGTGTTGATCTGCAGACGCCACAGCGGGGTGAGCGCCCAGTCATACAGGCGCTCGCCTTTGGCGCCGGCACCTGCTGACAGGCGTCGCCACGCCCGTGCCGGCAGGGCTTCGGCGATCTGGTCGGCCCGTACGTAGTCGGGACCCTGCCACCATAGAGGTTCGTTCTTCGCGACGGCCAGCACGAAGGACTGGCCGCGCGACTCCAGCCAGAGCCTCAGTTGACGGTCGCCGCCATAGACTTCATCACCCGTGACCCAGCCGCACGGCACACCTGCATCCAGCGTACGTTCAAGCATACTGCGCGCGAGTTGCGGCTTCGTTGCAAACTCCACCGACTCGGGAATGCCCGCTGCCTCGCAGCGCACACGGTCATCGGTCCACGCCTTGGGCACATACAGTTCGCGGTCGATAAACGCGCTGCCGCCACAACCGGCATAGCAGAGGAACACGCCGATCTGGCTATTCTCGATGCGGCCTGCAGTGCCACTGTACTGGCGTTGCACCCCGGCCGAGTGGAGCCCCTTCTTGACGAAACCGGTCTCATCCACGATCAGCACCGCGTCACGTTCGCCCAGTTGTTCAACAACATACTCCCGCAGTACATCGCGCGCGGCATCCGCATCCCACTGTGCCCGCTCCAACAGGTGCTGCACGCCGTCGGGTGTCGATTCACCGATCCACTCGGCGAGTTGCCAGCCGTTCTTGCGCTCGACCGTGCCCAGCAGGCCCTTCAGGTACGCGAGTGACCGCTGTCGGGGCTCGGGGCGCCTGAACAGTTCTCCTAGTCGATGGTGCAGCGCCTCCAACTCGTGCTCCCACGTTCTTGCAGTCGAGTGCATAGCTTTATCTGGTAGTTATCCTAAATACTATTAGTATAGTAAAAAATCTACGGCTGTAGTACTAAGTGTCCACAGCGTGCAGTTTCTATTCATAGGTGCCCCAAAAGCACGGTGCTCGCCAGAGCCACGGATGTGTGAACCCCTCTTTCTCCGAACACGGATACCCACACGCTTCGCCACCAGTGACTGAACCTGCCCATGGGGCACCCCGCGCTATCCGGGAATAACCATCCTCCGATAGTTATGCGTAACGGACCTCGCAGGCAACCCGCCTTCGAACAAGATCGCAAAAATGCATGAGGCCGTAACCACCGAACGTAACATTGCTAACCACGCAGCTAACTTACGAAGAACCGCGGCGATGAATGCGCGTGAGGCCGTGCAGGTTCCTTGGCACTGGTGCTTGCCCGAGAGCGTTCGGGGCGAAGCGTGTTCGTGTCAGGATTCGCGAGAAGGAGGGGTTCACACATCGGTGGCTCTGGCGAGCACCGTGCTTTTGGGGCACCTATGAATAGAAACTGCACGCTGTGGACACTTAGGGTAGCGTGGTTTGAAAGCGTTTTCTTTGCTTCGTTTCTTTGTCGCTTTGGACAAAGAAATGACGTGCCGCCACGCACAGTGGCTAATAGCGATAAAGAAATTAGCTAATCTAGGCAGACCGCTAACACCGAAAGCAGCAACCCGGCATAGACTCCGACCGCCAACTTTGGAACCTGGCAACCCGGCATAGACTCCGACCGCTAACGCTAGAACCTAGCACCCCGACCACCAACCCAAAACCGCCAACCCGACCAACCCCGTCCCCCAGCGCGAGCGAATACCGTACGCCCTATAAGCAAAAGGAATCGCCACATCAGATATTTTCACTAGACGGGTATCGCTGGATTGAACAGACTCTGTCTCCAACTGCTTCGGCAAGTACACGAAGCCAGAGTACCTCACATAAGAAGCGCCCGAAGGCGCAACCCAGAAGGAAGAGGAGACAAATGTTCCATCGACCCAAAGTCAGCCGGTCAATCCTCGCGCTCATGTGTGCGATGTCGTTCATCATGTATCTGGATCGCGTGAATCTCTCGGCGGCTGCCGGCCTGATTCGCGATGACCTGCATCTGACCAACACCAACGTCGGCCTCGTCTTCGCCGCCTTCGCCTACACCTACGCGATCTGCCAGGTCATCGGCGGCTGGCTAAGCGATCGCTTCGGTGCGAAAACCACCCTCATCATCTGCGCGTCCATCTGGATCGTCGCTACTGTCGCTACCGGTTTCGCAGGCGGCGTCGTCACGTTGTTCTGCGCACGGATGTTGTTAGGCGTCGGCGAGGGCGCCGCGCTGCCGGCGCAAGCGCGTGCGTTGACGAACTGGTTCCCAGCTGAGAAGCGTGGGTTCGTGCAAGGTCTCACGCACTCGTTCTCGCGCCTTGGCAACGCACTGACGCCGCCGCTTATCGCGCTGCTTGTGGCGTTCGCATCGTGGCGCGCGTCGTTCATCCTGGTCGGTGCGCTGACCGCAATCTGGGTATGCGCCTATGCATGGTATTTCACCGATAACCCGCGCAAACATCGGCACATGACCGCAGAAGAAGCACTCGGCTTGCCGCCCGAAGGCAAGGTTGTAGTTGAAAAAACTCACGAGCCGGTTCCGTGGCGGAGGCTGCTCAAGCGCATCGGCCCCACCATGATTGTCTACTTCTGCTACGGCTGGACCGGCTGGTTGTTCTTTACATGGCTACCAACGTTTTTCATGCATGGCCGTGGCCTCGACCTGAAAAGCTCCGCGCTCTTTTCAGCGGGCGTATTCCTCTCGGGGGTGGTCGGCAATACGGCGGGCGGCGTGCTGAGCGATCGCATATTGAAACGCACGGGCAACGTGGTGGCGGCGCGGCGTAACGTCATCATCGGCGCGTTTCTTGGTGCACTCGTGTTCCTTGCACCGGTGCTGTTCGTGAAGTCGCTCCCGGTCATGGCTGCGTCCATGAGCCTGTCGTTCTTCTTCCTGGAGATGACGATTGGACCCATCTGGGCCGTGCCGATGGACATTACGCCCAAGCATGTCGGCATTGCGAGCGGCCTGGTGAATGCAGGATCCGCAATAGCGGGCATTTTCTCGCCGATCGTATTTGGCTTCGTGGTGGATCACACGGGAAACTGGACGTTGCCATTCGCCGGTTCAGTCGGACTGCTTGCTATCGGCATTGTGATGACGTTCTTCATGCGCCCGGATATAGCGCTGGATAAAGGCGCCAATCACGATGATGAAACCCATCACGAGCTTAAGCTGGCGGACCGCCTTGGTCACTGAGCAACTGCTGCGCCACCCCGGATCACATCGATCACGAGTTGAGTCGCCGGCCTGATCCGGCGGTTCTTACGAAGAATCAGCCCATACGGTGCGAGCCTTCCACGCAAAGGTGTTGGCAGCGAGGTCATGGTTTTCAGCGCAACGTAGTACGCGGCGACCGAACTCGGCAACACCGCCAGCATGTCCGAGTCGCGCAAGAGCGAAAGCGTGGTGAGGATCGAAGAGGTCTCCACCGTACTGATGGGCGGCGCCACACGCGACTCGCGAAAGGTCTGGTCGATAATCTGCCGCATCGGGCTCGGATGCGGCTGCACGATCCACGGATACTGCGCCAGCTCCGCAAGCTTGGGCCGCGCCGTGGCCTTCGCGGCAGGATGATCCGGCCGGGCGACAATCGATAAAGCCTCCTCTGACAAGGTCTCGAAACTCAGGTCGAGCGCGGGAAAACCATCGGGAATCCGCCCGATCACAATATCAAGCTGGTCTTGCTGCAATGCCTGCACGAGTACGTCGCTGGTATCAATTTGCACGGAGATCTGCAAGCGCGGATGCGCTTCTTTCAACGACACAATGGCGTGCGTCAGAAGTTCGGGCGCGGGTGCCATTACGGCGCCAATGCGCACCTTGCCGATATCGCCGGCCTCGATCGCGGCGAGTTCCTCGCGCAGTTCGTCGAGGTCTTCAAACACCACGCGTGCATAACGCATGACCGCTTCGCCGAAGATGGTCGGGTCCATGCCGCGCGCGTGCCGCACAAAGAGCGACACGCCAATGGTGTCCTCCAGCTCCTGCAACGCCTTGGTCGCGGCGGGCTGGGTCATCGCGAGTTCGTCTGCGGCGCGGCGCAGCGATTCGGTTTCCGAGAGCGCCACCATCAGTTGCAGGTGGCGCAGGCGCAAGCGTTTGCGGAGGGTTGATGCGGGCGCGATCATGCGAGCGATAACTCCAGGGAATAGAGCGATGCGATTAATTCAATAGTCAGTTATCGCATAGTTTCGCACACTACGGGCATTCAACGGCACGCACAAAAACCCTCGACGTAACGGGCCACAAACGAGCCACGAACGAGCCACAAACGAGCCGTGTGCAAAAAAATGCAGGAGACAAATCAATGATCGCTACGCGCGATAGGGCGCTCTACAGCGCGATTGGCAAGCCGGGCAGCTTCGTTGCCCCGAACCTGAAGGGACTGGCTGAGCGCAGGGTCGGATCGCCGGAAGTGGGGATGCTCCCGCTCGCGGTCTCCTGGCGAATTGGGGCGGCCTTGTTGCTCGCGTTCGAGTCCGCTTCGGCACAGTCCACCGGTTCAATCGAGTCCGCAGCGCCGCTTGGCAATAAACAGCCGAGCCGCTCCAGCAATTACCTTCTTCGAGGAGAGTCAGACCATGAAAATCAAGCATATCCGCACGCGCGTCTTTGAATGGAAAGGTAAGGTCGTGCCGCCGCAAGCGCACTTCTGCACCAACGCCGTGGACATTCTCTATGAGCGTGGTGATGCAATGGGATCGTTCCGCTTTCACGGCTGGCTCGTGGTCGAAGTGGAGTGCGACGACGGCACCGTTGGCATTGGCAACTGCGCGCTCGCACCACGTATTGCCAAGCAGATCGTCGATGACTATCTTGCTCCGATCGCCATTGGCGAGGACCCGTTCGACAACGAATACATCTGGCAGAAGATGTACCGCCGCACTCACGCGTGGGGTCGCAAGGGGATCGGCATGGCCGCCATCTCTGCAGTGGATATTGCATTGTGGGACATCATGGGCAAAGCGGTGAACAAGCCGGTGTTCAAGCTGCTAGGCGGGCGCACGAAGGAAAAGATCTGGTGTTACGCGTCGAAGCTTTATAACAACGACGACCGCGACGTGTTCCTGGCCGAAGCGCAAGGTTATCTCGACCAGGGTTTCACCGCGATGAAGATGCGCTTCGGCTACGGTCCGAAGGATGGGCCGAGAGGCATGGCGAAGAACCTGGAGCAAGTGCGGCTGCTGCGCGAGCTGGCCGGTGACGACATTGACATCATGGTCGAATGCTACATGGGCTGGACGCTTGAATACGCGCGCCGCATGTTGCCGCGTCTGGCTGAATTCAACCCGCGCTGGATCGAAGAGCCGGTGATTGGCGACGACGTCGAGGGGTATCAGGAACTGAAGAAGATGAACATCATTCCTGTGTCCGGTGGCGAACACGAATTCACGAGCTATGGTTTCAAGGACCTGCTCGAACGCCGAGCGGTAGACGTGATTCAGTACGACACCAATCGCGTGGGCGGTATCACGGCCGCGCGCAAGATCAACGCAATGGCTGAAGCATGGTCGGTGCCCGTGATCCCGCACGCGGGACAGATGCATAACTATCACCTGACCATGTCGAGCACGGCGAGCCCCATGTCCGAGTTCTTCCCGGTGTTCGACGTTGAAGTAGGCAACGAATTGTTCTACTACATCTTCGAGGGAGAGCCGCAACCGGAGAACGGTTTCCTGCAACTCTCCGACGAGACGCCGGGACTCGGCATTACCCTGAGCGACAAGTATCTCGACGACTTCAACATCATCGAATGACGCCTGAACTGGCCTAAACGCCTTGAGCGAAGCCACCATAAGACCCGGAGACAACCATGCAAAGCCGTATCGAAGCGCGTGATCCACCACGTGCGATGGCGCAGGCAGAGAGGGCGACCAGCGTGCGCTGGCGCATCTTCGGCGTGGTGTTCCTCATCACGCTGATCAACCTGGTGGATCGGATATCGTTGTCCATCGCCATGCCGACTATCGCGAAGGAGTTCGCGCTTTCGCCGGCCATGCAAGGGCTGATCCTCTCCAGTTTCTTCTGGTCGTATGCGCTGCTGCAGATTCCCGGCGGTTGGCTCATCGACCGCTTCGGGCCGCGTCGCGTGGTGGCGGCCGCCACCTTGCTGTGGGGTGTGTTCCAGACCCTGCTCGGGGTAGCGTCAGGCGGGCTCTCAATGCTGCTGCTGCGGGTCGGACTGGGCGCCGCTGAAGCGCCGCTTTTCCCGGCCGGCAGTAAGCTCAACGCGTTGTGGCTCTCTAGGCATGAACGGGCACGCGGCGCGGTGCTGATGGATGCCGGCTCGCCGCTCGGCGCAGCCATTGGCGGCCTCGCGATCTCGAACCTGATTCTCGTATTCGGCTCGTGGCGCATGGCGTTCATCGCAGCGGGGCTGGTGACAATCGGTTGCGGCTGGCTTGCGTGGCACTATCTTCGCGACGATCCGGCGAAGCATCCCGGTGTGAACGCGACCGAACTCGAGCACATCAGCGGCGGTGCTGTTCCCCTTGCAAAGGTCGCGTTTAGCGCCGCCGATGAACTGCCGTTTCCGGTACGCTCGGCGGTGGCCATGTGCGTCGGACGGTTGAGCTGGGCGATGATCTTCTTCGGCCTGCTCACATGGGGACCGAGCTATCTCGCGCAGGCGCGCGGGCTGAGTCTTCAGCAGATTGGAACGTCGACGTTCTTCATCTTCCTGTCCGGCGCGCTGGGCTCGCTCTCGGGCGGCTTTCTCTGCGACGCGCTGTGTACCCGCGGCTGGACGCGTGGCAAAGTAGTGAAAGGCATGATCGCGCTGTCGGGTCTGACAACGCTCGGCGTGCTTGCCGCGTTGCCTTCTATCTCGTCGGCACTGGAGGCAGTCGTGGTGCTGTGCGTGGCGGCGTTTTTCCTGATGTGGGGTAGTCTCTACTGGAGCTTGCCATCGCTGCTCGCCAGTCCCCGGCGGGTTGGTCTGCTGGGCGCATTGATGAATTGCGCGGGGAGTGTAGGCGGTATTTCCATTCCGCTGATCACCGGCTTCATCCTGCAGCGGACGGGTTCGTTCGACATCGTCCTGCAGTTCTACAGCGCTTGTGCGCTGGTTTATATCATCGGCTCGATCGCTATTGATCTGCGCCGCACTCATTGAACATACGGTGAAACGCATGACACCTCGAATTGCAGTATTGCTTGGCGACCCGGCCGGAATCGGCCCAGAACTCATCGCGCGTCTGCTCGCCAAACCTGAGAACCGGGCGCGGGCCGACCTGCTTATTCTGGGCGATCGGCGTGAGCTCGAGACGGGCATGGAGATCGCGGGGCAGCGCTTCGACTACACCGTCGTCGACAACGAACAGGCCGCCGCAACGGGGACGGGTACCCCGTCTCTGATTGACTTTCGTCTGCCCGACGACACCCCATACGAACGCGCCGTCTCTACTGAACGCGGAGGCCGTTATAGCCTCGAAGCATTCAAGCAGGCATTGACGCTAACGAAAGCGAACCGCACGCAGGGCATGTTGTTTGCGCCGGTGAACAAGACCTCGCTGCACATGGCGGGCATGCAGACGGGCGACGAGATGGAATGGTTCGCGCAGCAGCTGGGTTACACCGGCGCGTTCTGTGAGTTCAACGTGCTAGACGAACTGTGGACTTCGCGCGTGACGTCGCACATAGCGCTGAAGGACGTGAGCGCGAAGCTTTCGGCTGAGCGGATCATTAACGCGGTGCGGCTGATTCACGACGGTCTCAAGCGTGCGGGCAACCCGGCGCCGCGTATTGCAGTGTGCGGCTTCAATCCGCATAACGGCGACAATGGCGCGTTCGGCCGCGAGGAGATCGACGTGATCGCGCCGGCCGTAGATGAAGCGCGCAAGCTGGGGTTTGATGCTCAAGGACCGTTCCCGGCAGACACAATCTTTGTGCGTGCCCGGGACCAGAAAGCGTTCGACGGCGTTGTCACCATGTACCACGACCAGGGCCAGATAGCGATGAAGCTGATGGGCTTCTGGCGCGGCGTCACGGTGCATGGCGGCCTGCCGGTGCCGATCGCGACCCCGGCACACGGCACGGCTTTCGATATCCACGGCAAGGGCAGCGCGGACGTAGGCGCGACGCAGAAGGCGTTCGATATCGTCACGCAAATGGCGCTTGCGCGCATGGGCTGATGAAAATGCCCACGCCCATTGATGTGATGCGCGAGCGCTTTCTGCAAAGCGGCGACAACGCCGACTTGCCGATTGTCGATGCGCATCATCACTTCTGGGACCTGCAGCGAAACTATCATCCGTGGCTGTGCGATCTGCCGCGCATTCCGTTTCGATACGGCGACTACGAAGCGATCTGCCGCGACTTCCTGCCGGAAGATTATTTCGCGCTGGCCGCGCCGCACCACGTAGTGAAGACGGTCATGATGGAAGGCGAGTGGACCCCGCGCGATCCGCTTGGCGAAGCGCGCTGGGCAACCACGCTGAACGCGCGCTGTGGTTTTCCGAATGCGATGGCGGGTCAGGTCTGGCTCGACCGTGCCGACGTAGCTGAGGTGCTGCACGAGTATCAATCGATGCCACTCGTGCGGAGCGTGCGGCACAAGCCCACAGCGGTGGCGCGCAGCGAGCATACGGCGACGTTCGCCGCGCCCGGGTCGATGCGTTGCGAACGATGGCGCACGGGGTATGCGCTACTCGCTGCCAGCGGCCTCATGTTCGAACTTCAGACGCCTTGGTGGCACTTCACCGAAGCGGTGGAACTCGCGCGGGATTTCCCAGGCGTGACGATCATTGTGAACCATACGGGGCTGCCTGCGGACCGGAGCGTCGAGGGCTTGCAAGCGTGGCGGACCGCGCTTGCACTGCTTGCTGCATGCGCGAACGTGAGGCTCAAGATATCCGGAATCGGCGAGCGAGACGTGCGTTGGAGTGTCGAGCGTAATCGTCCGATAGTGCGGGACGCGATCGAAATCTTTGGCGTTGAACGATGTATGTTCGCGAGCAATTTTCCCGTGGACAGCGTGGTGGTGAAGTTGAATACGCTGTTCGACGGCTTCAAGTCGATCGTCGCAGACTTGAAACCGTCCGAGCGGCTGGCGCTGTTTCACGACAACGCTAACGAGTTGTACCGGTTATGACGGCCTCAGGTTCGCGAACCCTATTGCACGACAAGCGCGTTCCATAACGTGAAGAGTTCGAGCATGTCCAGATCGTGATCATTGATCCATACCGCAGTCTGAAACAGCACAAACTTCGCGCGCGGGTCGCCAATAATCCCTGGCCGATCACAAGACGCTTAGATGCATTGCAGTGAAGTCAGCGTAGTCTTGACCGCCTCGTCCCACGGCGTATGCGGCTCCTCACCCAGCATGGCCAGCAGCGAAGCATTCTCCATGCGTATGGGCTCTTTCCACAAATATCGCATCTCGCGCATCTCACGGAATAGCTCGGAGAATGGCGACATTAGCGGAAGCACCCACCAAGGGAAAGCACGCACCTTGACTCCCGGCTCGCCGACCGAGCGTTTGATTGCACCGATCATCCGTGTGCCGTCGGTGTCCCAATGACCGCGCATGTGAAAGGTCGCGAAGACGGGTAGCCGATGTTCCTGTTCGATCAGGCGCACCATGGTTTGCGCTACATCGGGCAAATAAGCCCACTGATGTCCGATACCTGCCTTGCCCGGATAGAACATGGCGCGAACGGGTTTGCCCGGTTTGACGAGGCCCCCTGAAAACCAGCTATTTGCGCTACTGCCAGGTCCGAAAAAATCGCCTGCCCGGACGACAAGACATCGTATGCCGTCCGCGCTTGCCGCCTGCAGGCGGCGCTCCAGTTCGACGCGGATCGCACCCTTATGCGTCAGCGGTTCTTGAGCCGACGATTCGCGTAGTACAGGGAACGCGTTCGGGCCGTAGTTATAGACGGTGCCGGGCAACACGATTCTCGCGCCCGAAGCGCGCGCCGCAGCAATCGTGTTGTCGATCATAGGGAGCACGAGTCCGGCCCAGTTGCGGTATCCCGGTGGGTTGACCGCGTGGAGAATGATCTGCGCACCCTTCGCGGCTGCCATCACATCCTGTTGATTCATCGCGTCGCCCTTGATCCATTCGAATCGATCATCGCGATCGGTCAACGTAGTGGGATCACGATGCAACGCGCGCACCTTCCAGCCACGGGCAGCAAGTTGCCGCGCCACTTCACCGCCGATACTGCCGGTGGCCCCCAGAACCAATGCCATGCGAGTGTCTGTCATCTCTGCCCCCTCCTGGAATGATGATTATTCTTGCGCAAGCGGCGATTAAATGAAATTATCGATAGTAATAGAACTGATATACATTTTTGTATGACTGAGAATGAACCGAGTTGGGATCTCTACCGGACTTTCCTTGGCGTCATGCGCGAGGGTTCGCTCTCGGGGGCGGCGCGTGCGTTAGGGCTGACGCAGCCTACCGTAGGGCGTCATGTGGATGCGCTCGAACTGGCCATGGGTTATGCGCTCTTTATCCGCACGCAGCAGGGCCTTAGCCCTACGCAGGAAGCGTTGGCACTGAAGCCGTTTGCCGAAGCGCTGGAATCGAACAGCGCCGCGCTATTGCGGGCCGCGTCGAGTCAGGGCGTGGGAGTCCGCGGAACCATCCGCATCACTGCCAGCGACGTCATTAGCGTGGAAGTGCTCCCCCCTATCATCACCGCGCTGCATGTCGCTTACCCTGAGCTGGTCATTGAACTGGTGCCGTCCAACCGCATGGAAGACTTGCTGCAGCGCGAAGCGGACATAGCAGTGCGGATGCAGAGGCCAAGCCAAGGGGTATTGATTGCGCGCCGGATTGGCAATATTGAGCTTGGGCTTTACGCGCACAAACGTTATCTGGAGCGTCGCGGCAAGCCGGCGAATATCGACGACATTGCTAACCATGCGTTGATAGGCTTTGATAAGGAAACCGCCTTTATTCGCAGCATGAAGCCTCAGCTACCGGAGATGCGCCGGGAAATAATGGCGTTACGCACGGACAGCGACCTCGCTTCGCTTGCGATGTTGCGGGCGGGCTTTGGTATTGGAATGTGTCAGGTGGGGCTTGCTCGTCGCGACGCTGATCTGATCCGTCTTTTCCCTGGAAAGATATCGCTTCGACTGGATACCTGGCTTGCCATGCATGAAGACTTGCGCGACAACCCGAGTTGTAAGGTCGCGTTTGCAGCGCTGGCTGAAGGACTGGATCGATACGTTCTCGGTGCTTAGGCGAAACAACATTCCCTAAGCGCTTGGCGCAGCTGCAACGTCACAAGGGCGCGTCATGCGTTTTTTTGTTGCCGTGCTGCGCGAGCACGGATCTGACCAAGCGCTTCAGTTCGCCTGATTGACAGCACGGCTCGACGCGGTGCTGCGCCGCCGTTTTGACGTGGAACGCACGGGTTAGTGCTCCACGTCCTCACCACTGGAAGCGTCCCGGCGACTGTTCAGCCGCTGCCCGGTCAGCAGTTCATAATTTTCCGCTTATAGCGACCGCCGCTAGCGCAGCCCCCAACGCAGGCAATGTGACGACCACGCCAAGCTTCAGAAAGGACCACGCGCTCACTTCGATGCCGTCGCGGCGTAGCGCCGTCAGCCAGAGAATCGTGGCAAGGGAGCCCGTGACCGAGAAGTTTGGCCCGAGGTCGACGCCTACCAATACCGCACTTGCGATGGGTATAGGGGCGTGAGCGACCGTAAGGGCTGACCCGGCGATGAGGCCTGCCGGCAAGTTATTGATGAGATTGCAAGCAATAGCCATAACGGCGCCTGAAATCCAACCGGCGTGCGCAGGGATGGTTTGCGCAGCCGAATGTATGACCTGAGCGAGATGGTTAATGACGCCAGTATGCTGAAGACCTTCGACCAATACGAACAGCCCTGCGACGAGAGGAAGAACGGTCCAGGATATTTCCGCGAGATGTCCTGCTAGAAATGCCCGCTTGAGAACGCAGATAACGATGAATAGTGCGAGGCCCGCGCAAAACGTGGGGAGGCCGAGTGGGACATCGAATGCAGACGCCGCGAGCATCACGGCGGCCATGACAATAATTCCCAAACCGGTTGCTTTACCTGTGCCAGAGAGAGCAGGCACGTCGACATCAGCCTCGATTTTCTGGGTTAGCACGTCGCGTTGCATGAAACGGAGGACCAGATACGTGGCGACAATGCTCAAGCCAGAAGGAATTGCGAAACGACCAAGCCAGTGCATCAACGTGGGCATATGGTCCCGAAAAATCACCAGATTTGCGGGATTCGAAATTGGCAACGCAAAACTCGCGGCGTTGGCGATGAACGCGCAAATGTAGAGATAGGGTAGTGGCTCTTCCGCTTTGACCGCATGCGCCACCGCAAGGACAGCAGGCGTCAGAACAACCGCCGTTGCATCGTTAGACATCGAGATTGTCACGACCGTACCGACGCAGTACATCAGGAAAAATAGCCGCTTCGCCGAGCCTGCCGCCCGCTTTGCTGCAAGCGCCGCCAGGTAGTCGAATAGTCCCTCCTTCCTGGCAAGTTCCGAGGCCATCATCATGCCGGTTAAAAACAGGTACACGTCGGTGCCCTTGCCAATTGCATGCAGGGCGTCTGACCAGGACAGCATGCCAAATCCACACAAGGCCAATGCCCCCAGCACGGCCCACACCGCTTCCGGTAGTTCGAGAGGGCGGGTGATGACGGCTAGCGTTGATACTGCCGCGATGGCCCAGACAGAAAAGGGTGAGCTTAATAATTCGTTCATTTGGCAAATCAAGGAGGCGTGGTAATTAAATCCTGTGAGTCGGCACGCTGGGCTACGGCGCTGTCCTCACGAGGTGTGGTCTCAGGCATAAACACGGAAAAAAATATAAGAGCGAGCGCACCGATGGCAGACAACGTGAGAAACCCTGCTGTGAAGCCGAATTTCTCGACGACATACCCTCCTGTGACATTGCTTAGCGCCGCGCCCACTCCTACGGCCAACGCCATCAATCCTTGGGCAAGATTGAAGCGGCCCGTCCCTCGCATTAAATCCGATGCAATGACGACAGCGATAACGCCGAAGATGCCTGCCGCCACACCATCGAGCAGTTGAATGGCGACTACAGCATAAGGACTGCTGGTCATTGAGAAGAGGATGCCTCTGACAGGCAACACCGCTAGTGCGACCAGGAAAATCTTCTTTCGCCCAACGCCCCTGCGCATCGCACGCCCGACCACTGCAGCCACCCCGACCATCACCAACTGTGCAGCGATAACGCAAGCGCTCAACGCAATGACATCCATGCCTGGGTGAACCTTGGCGATGACTTGCCCTGCAAGCGGAAGCATCGCCGCATTTCCGAAGTGGAAAAGAATGACAGAGATGATGAAAACCCTGAGGTCCCGCTTCTTCCAGAGTTCCGAGAAGGCTATGGGATGGTGCTGGGCTTGGCCTCTTACTCGGCTCTCTGAGCCTCGTGCAAGCTCGTGGTCAATTTCCTTGGGTTTGATGAGTAGCACCACAACAGCACTCGCCACTGCAAATCCGCAGATAAGATAGAACAGCCAGATGACCCCGACATACTGACCCAGTGCGCCGGCCAATACCGCTGCTGTAAAATTGCCTGCATGATTGAAGCTCTCGTTGCGGCTTACTCGGGCGGGCAGTAAGCGATGGCCTACGATACCGAGGCTTAGCGCAGCAAGGCATGGAGGAATGATGGCCGACGCTGCGCCCAGCGTAATTTGTGCCGCCAGCACCGTGGGTAGCTTCGGGAAGAACGCGATGAGCAGGCAGCCCGCGGCGACCAGCAAGCCGGAAATCGCAATAAGCAGGCGTTTTGCACGAACCGCGTCAACTAACAAACCGGCGGGGATTTGGCATATGGCCGCTGCGATGCCGCTTGCTGCCATGACAAGCCCTATGTCGCCTGAGCCCCAATGTTGGGTGCCCTTGAGATACACCGACAGAAACGGACCCAAACCGTCTCGGACGTCTGCCATCAGAAAATTCAGGCCGTCCAGGCCGCGAAGGCTGCGATCGGAAGGTGACTTCGCTGATTCGACGCCGGCCGATGTTTCGCATGGGCGAGAACTCACCATTTTCTCCCGTTGCGATTGGGACCGAGCTGGGTGCCGACGATGTGCTTCTCCTCCCACGCGCCGACTGCGTCATTGTCGCTGCCATCCGCGTACCGCTGCGGGAGGTCATCGCTTGTTGTGACGACGTTAATGCTGTCGATATCGCTCGAGCTACACACGTCGGCGTGTGCCATCTTACGTTCTCCTTCGAAAGATCAGATTGATTCGAGATTGCGTAGCCCCGGTTTATTCGGCCTGAGCTTCCGCGCTGTCCGCGTCAACCAATTCAGCGATGTCGTCCACCTCGATGGTGTGGCCATACTTGTTCTTCACGCCGTGACCCCAGACCTGAATGTGAGCGCCGGGTTCGAGGTAACTGACAAGTTCAGCGGCGGCATGAGGAGGCATACGAATGGACGTTCCGCTGGTGAGAAGCGCGCCGCGGAGTTCCCCTTTCGGGCCGTACAGGGAAAGCTTGACCTCACCCGTGACTTCCATCGGCCGTTTTTCCACATGAGGCTTCTCGTGTTTCTCACCACCGTGATGTGGACCTTCGTCGAGGATCGCAAAACCAGAACTGGAGGTCAGCAGGACCGCCGCTACGATGTCGGCCGAACGGGGTTTCACACCACGCACTGTGACCTGGTCGCCGATGCCGATGTGCTTAGCGACCTGCTTTGACATATGCGGCGGAAAATGCACCTGCTTGTTCTTGCCGAGTACGAAGCCATCAAGCTCTCCATGCGGATTCAGCAGAAATTGAGTCACGGTACCGCGCGTTTCTTGCAGGCAGTTTGGGTCAATCCAATGCATGGTCTTACTCCGAAAAGTGGAAAGGTTAGTTGGGGAGGTCGTTGTATAACTGCGTGATGTTGTCTGGCGTGCCGAACGCAGTCGCTTGCAAGGCCTCGCCGTACTGATTGCGTGTGCCATAACCGCGAGCAGCAATAACAGCGTCGGGACGCAAGAGGTTCGTGAACTGCTGAGCGATGGGCGGTGGCATCTTGATGATGGTTCCGTCCTTGAGAATCACGCCGTCGGGTTCGCCTCGCGGCGCAGTAGTGACTCGCATGACGATCCCCTTGACGCTGAGCTTGACGAGACCCGCGCCACGCAGTGCTGGCGGTGCGCGCAGCGCATCTACCGGTGGTGGTTGGTCGTTGAGCTGTTGCCCGGTACGCTCGTTGGTAATCTGCTGTGCGCTCACATTGCCCGCGCCATCACGCAAGCCAACGATTCGAACGGCGTCGCCCCGACGTACGAGAGCGACCAGCTGTGAACTCATGTGCGGTGGGAAGTGAACGAGTGCGCCGTCTGCGAGAATGAAGCCGTCGACATCGCCTTCGGGATTGGTGACGAACCGGCTTATGGACCCGCTTGTCGTCCCGCTTGAGAGCGGCGATTGTTGTTGCGCCATGAAGGGCGTCGGCGCAGGCGGTGGAGCCGGCGGCGCCGTGTTCGGGATACTGCCCACAGGTGCGGCAGCGACAGGCGGCGGTGCAGATATATTTCCAGGTGCCGGCGCAGGCGCTGTTTGCGCGGCGCATGCGGTTGCGACGACCACAAGAGAAATCGCTGCAGCGCGTGCGAGGGTCGAGCCCGAGCATGTGTAGCTCGTAAGCTCGCATAGGTTCGCGATGCGAGATATTGACTTCGAGGGCATGGTTCTCTCCGTTGAACGACACGAAGACAATTGCAAGCCCTATGCCAAGCGCTCGGCGTACGGCCCATAAGGGTTAGCAGCCGGATGGGTTACCCGCGTGTCAAGTAACCCGACACTCCGCCGTCGGCTTTCTGGACACTTTATTCGATGCCCAGGCTGGCCAACTTTGCGTAGAGCGTTTGCCGGCTGATGCCGAGTCGGCGAGCCGCGTCGGCACGGTTGTTTCCGGTGAGTGCCAAGACGTTGCATATCAACGCGCGCTCGACCGTTTCCACGGCTTCCGGGAGAGCCATCTCGAAGAACTGGGGCGGCAGGAGCGAGCCCGTCTCGCCAGGCTTTTGGATAAGAAATGCTAAGTCATCCGACGTAATTGCCGGACCGGGAGCGAGAGCGCATGTGCGCTCAATGGCGTTCTTGAGCTCCCGGACGTTTCCCGGCCATCGATACGTGACCAATAATCGCTGGGCTGGCCCCGAGAGCCGCATTGGATGTCTCCTGGCGGCCGCAGCATCGGCGAGAAAGTGTTCGGCGAGCGGCAGGATATCCGCCAGGCGTTCCCGCAGCGGAGGCACGTGAATTGGAATGACGCTCAGGCGATACAGTAAATCCTCACGAAACTCGCCCGATTCGACCATTGCCTTCAAATCGCGGTGAGTCGCCGCGACGAGCCGTATGTTCACCGGAATCTGGCGATGTGTGCCTACAGGCGTGACATAGCGCTCCTGTATGACCCGCAGAAGCTTGGCTTGCATGGACGATGGCATGTCGCCAATCTCGTCCAGCAGCAGTGTCCCGCCGTCGGCTGCGGCAATGCATCCAACACGGTCGTTGGCTGCGCCGGTGAATGCGCCTTTGACGTGCCCAAACAGTTCGCTCTCCAGAAGGTCCGCGGGCACCGCCGCACAATTCACGGCCACGAAAGGCTTGCCGCGGCGCTTCGATACATCATGAAGAACGCGGGCGGCGACTTCCTTGCCCGTGCCTGTTTCTCCGGTGATGAGAACTGTGGCGTCTGATGAAGCTGCGCGCCCGATTTGCTTTTGCACTTCGCGCAGGGTGTCGCTAACCCCAAGCAGGCGAGGCTTCTTGCTGACGACCTCGGATGTGAAGGAGGACGCCGGGCTATCAACCGCCTCCGATGAGGCTTCGGACGAGACAATGCGTTCGAGCAACGACTGAATTGCCTGCCTGCCGACGGGCTTGGTCAAATGGTCGAACGCACCTAGCGTCATGGCTCCAATGGTATTGTCGCTGGTCGCAAAGCCTGTGAGCATCACGACCGGGAGTAATTGCCAACGGGGCTCGGCGCGAATGGCCTCCAGTACCGCGAGGCCATCCATGCCGGGAAGCCGGAAGTCAAGAAAGACACAGGTGAATGCGCTCGCAACTTGAAGCAGTTCGAGTGCCCGCTCGCCTGAGTTCGCTTCGTCGACATGGTGTCCAAGGTCAACTAGAGTCTCAACGAGACCTTCGCGGAATCCTTCGTCGTCGTCGACTACGAGTATGTGTGCCATGGGATATCAATTACAAAACATGCGCCGTGTTCAGAGTCCGCGACATAGGCGCGGCCGCCATGCGCCGTGGCAACTTCGCGAGCAACGGCCAAACCAAGTCCAGAGCCGTCAGGCCTGCCGGTGACGAAGGGCTCGAAGATGCGTTCGCGGTCGGAGGCAGGAACTCCCGGTCCATTGTCGATAACGACCAATCGCAAACTTTTGCCTTCCGGGGCGGCAATCCGGCGTGCCCGTACGACCACTTTGCCATTGCGCGGTGCGTGCCTGATGGCGTTCAAGATAAGGTTGTCGACGGCGCGAGCCAGTTGCGCGGGGTCGATATTCGCAGAGCAACTCCCGGGCTCCAGTATGTCCGATTGCAGCGCCTTCAGGTCAACGCTTAGATTGACGTTTTTCATGTCTGCCTGTTCGTTGTGCGCACTGACAGTGTTCGCCAGCCAAGAGGCTACATCAGTCGCTTTCTTTGAAACGGTCACAGGCTGCGTCAATGCGAGAAGGCTGGATACCTGAGTTTCGATGCGTTCCACCTGGACGAGGACCGACATCAGGGATTCACGCTGCCGGCTGCCATCACTAGCGATAGCGTTTTCAATCTTTAACCTGACCGCGCCAAGAGGGTTTCGGATTTCGTGGGCCACCTGCGCCGCCAGTCTCCCGAGAGATCCGAACCGTTCGGCCTGTATTAGCTGGTCGCCCAGGGCAACTGCGCGCTGTTGAAGCGCCTCAGAATGCGCTACGTAGGTGTTAAACGCGTGGACGATTTTGTCGAGGTCGGGCTCCCCAACTAACGGCAATCGTACCGTAGACCCGGTGTCTGGTTGCGGAGCGAGACCGCGTTCGAGCTGCGACAGATTGTTTTTCCATCGACGTAGCGCCAAACCTAGAACAACGGCAACCACAAGGATGCCTGCGAGAACGACCGCCAGCGACGAGACCAGGATTTGTCCGTACGGTCCAAGTGGTGCTTGGGCTCGGGTAAGCGTCCAGGCGTACAAACCCGGAACACCGTCCACGGCGCATGCGGCGACCACCGTTGCTCCTTGCCCTGCGCGTACAGAGTCAGATACCGAGGCGTGCGCTGTCGCAGAGCGCCTCAAAGCACGAAGTATCAACGGTGTTTCTGCCTCCGGGATGTCGCGCTTGACGCCACTTCCCTGATACGTGGGAAATGAGTATGCAAGGAAACCGTTCGAATTGACTGCGGGCGTCGAGGCGGGGCCGTGGCGGTCACTCGAACTCGCTGTTCCCGACGCCGAGCCGGACGGAGTAGCCGCGCGTAAGTCCCAAAAGCCGCCTTCAACAGTCGGTACCTGAACCAGGACGGCGTCGAGTACTGCGTGCATCAAATCGGCGTTGTACGGGTCTGCATTTAACTGCCTGGAGAGTGAATAGCGAGAGGCGACATGCTCGCAGGCGTTCGCCGACTGCTGGCTCGCCAACGAAATTTGCCGACTTTGGTCTGACTGAATGAGAAGCCAAATCACCCCGGCGAGCACCGAGCAGACCACTGCAACCAGCGCCCAAAGGAGCACCAGTTGGGTTGCAAATGATAGTCGCTTCATCGATGAGAAGGTCCTTGGCGAAATCGGCTGTCTTTAGCAAAGCCGTTTCGAAAAAGTGTTGGATGGTGCAACGTCACGCTTGAAGCACGTTTGGTGCCTAGACGCCTCCTGACGTCGTTCCCGCATCGAAGGACCGGGGCACCGGCGTCTGCGGGTAATGAATCTCCGCCGGACGACATGAGCGTTGTGTCCGCTAATCCGACACTCGTTGTCTGAAAAATCCCGCATTCTATACGCGCGAATTGCGTTTTTTAACAGGACGTTTACGCTTGATCCGATAGGCTTCGTTTGATCCAATTGAATGGAACTCGAAGCAAATCATCATGACGTTCGAAGAAGTCTTAACGAGCATTCACGCCCCGCAAGCATTGCGCACGGCAGCGGTTTCAAACGCTGTGAACCAACTGAATCCTTCGCCTGCAGCGGATCGCCGCGGGCAGCGGAGGTGAGCATGGTGTCTGGAATATGGTTGCCTATTGTCACGCCGTTCAAGGACGGACAAGTTGACGTCGACGCGCTCCAGCGCCTTGCCGAGCGCTATATGAGCCAGGAGATCAGCGGGTTCGTCGCGCTAGGAACGACCGGCGAGGCGGCGTTGCTCGATCACAGCGAGCGGCATAAAGTCCTGCGCTCCTTGTTCGAGGTGATCGGCACGCGCCTGACGGTGGTAGTCGGTGTTGGCGGTATCAATACGCGCGACATGGTGCAGGAAATCCGCGAACTGGATCGCTGGGATGTCGGCGGATATCTGGTCTCCGCGCCTGCCTACATTTGCCCCGATCAAAACGGGATTCGCTGGCACTTCGACGAAGTTTCGCGCGTCACCGAACGGCCCATTATTTTGTACGACGTGCCGCATCGCACCGGCGTGTGCATCGAGACAGGCACGGTTGAGCGTCTTATCGAACGTGCGAATATTGTCGCCATCAAGGCGTGCGTGCCCGCGACTTTCCAAAAGCTCTGCCAATTGCCGATCAGCGTACTGTGCGGCAACGACGATGCCTATGTCGACTGCCTGATCGCGGGCGGATCGGGCGGCATCCTGACGAGCGCCCATCTTTTCGCCGATATTCTTGCCGAGATCCACGAACGGGTTTTATCGGCGAGAACGGACGATGCTGTTGTGTTTTTCGAAGCGCTCAAGCCGGTTATCAAGCTCTTGTTCAGCGCGCCCAATCCAGCTGGCGTGAAAGCAGCACTTGCGATAGACAGCTTGATCGGAAGCGAGACGCGCTTGCCGATCATGGAAGCGTCGGCCACGCTCAAAGAGCAGCTCCGGATCGCGCTCGATGCCTGCAGCCGGCAGATCGCGGTCATGGCCTGAACGCGGCCTTTCCCCTTCTAAATATCCGATGTCTGTGCGTGCCCGGTGGAAGCTTCGACCGAGCGGCAAGCGGTTTTGAGGCGCGATCAGCATCGTCGAAAAAATCATGTCGGCCCGACTAACTCTGTTCGCCGAATTGCATGGAGATCTTGACGGTGTGACGCATGCGAACGCTATTCGACCTCTTTCAGTAAATCTCTCAAGTCGATACCGTTCTTGGCCGCGGTCATCAAATCATCCGGTGTCGGGCCCTCGCGCGTGAGATCGACGAGTCCCTGATTGAGATTCACATAGGGCCGCATGCGGTGCTCGTAGGCGGCAAAAGCTTGCGCCTGATTGTCCCGGTTTCGCACCAGCTCGCGAACCAGTACAAAAGCACCGACTAACGCCAGGCTTGTGCCTTGACCCGAGAACGGCGATGCGCAGTGCGCGGCGTCACCGGCAAGTACGACCCGGCCTTTCGACCACAGTGGCATGCGGATCTGCGCGAGCTCGTTGAAGTAAAACTGATCGGCCGTGTTCATTGCATTGATGAACTGAGGAAATGCGCCCTTCAGGTGAGCGCATTTCGCTGCCACCATGCGCTTTTGTGCTTCCGTATTGCTTCGGGAGACCGCGGACGCGGGTGCCGCGAAACCGACTCCAATTCGTAGTTCGCTCTTGTCGTGGCTTGGGTAGATGATGTAGCCGATACCGTCCTGGCGATGCCCGAGTTGCCAATCCTTTAGATCGATCAGGTTGGGGGTTGAAAAAAGAGCGAGAACCGTGCCTAACGGAAAGACAGACGAGGACTCATCGGCGAAACACTTCGTGCGGACGTTGGAGTAGATTCCGTCAGCGCCAATCAACAGATCGAACTCCCTGTTCAGACCCGATCCGAATGTCACCGCCACGCCATCACCGCGATCCTCCATTGCAGCAATGCTGTCGCCGTAGATGAATTCGACCCGATCGCTCATTGCGCCCATCAGAAGCTCGCAAAGATCGTCGCGAAAGAGTTCAATGTCTTCGCTGTCGAGCCGGCCAGCACTGAAGGTGCGTTCTTCGGTGCGATGGACCTCGTTGCCGTCGGCGTCGAGCATAGACATGCCCTTAAGCTGCGTGCGCAATGCGCGGGCGTCGTCGAGCAATCCCATAGCGTTGATGACATCCAGCGCGACACCCCGAATGTCAATGGCTTGCCCGCCCCGGCGAAATGCCGGGGAGAGCTCGACCAGCGTGGTCGTAAATCCCGCGCGATCCAGCCAGTAAGCCGCTGCCAGACCGGCGACTCCCGCACCGGAGATCAATACGTTTCCGTTCATTGTGAGCCTCCTCGATGAGCTATGCTCATGCTTGAAACGCGCGTTCCGCCGCCGCGATACAGGCATTAAATTATATGAGAAATCAAACGCTTAACCGAAGACATCCCCCAAGTGCCGTCTCTACATAAGGTCGAACTGTCTGGCGCTATTTGCGGTTAATAACGCAATCATATGATGAGAATTTTTCCGCGCTGCACACCTCTAAGTTGTAGCAAGCGGAATATGGAAATGGACTACGCATCAATTCAACCTGCATTGACCACCCTGCTGCGCAATCGGCCACCCGGCACTACTGCCGACATTAACAACGAGACGGTTGCGTATTGGGACGGCCATCAGGTCAGGGGCATTCACTTGCGGCATGACAAGAGCGGCCGGCCAGAAGGAGTTTTCGACTTCGACGAGCGCACGTTCAATCGACTGCACGCGGACCTGGTTGCGTGGATGGCTGCGCCTCGTTATACGGAACGCCCTGAACTCGTGGAGTGGCTGAAGGACGCTCCCCCATTCAACGCGGACGCTTGACAGCAACCTGTCCCGGATCGTGCAGTGCGTGCTCGCTTGCCCGCTGATATGCTTGGTTTTGTGCGTCGAGTTTGTTGCGTTGCGAGAATCAGACCTCGTGAGGGCGCGGATGGAACAGCAGGTAGACACGCTGGTGATAGGCGCTGGGCCTGCAGGCCTCGCGGTTGCTGCATGTCTGAAGAAGCGGGGAG
Source organism: Caballeronia sp. SBC1 (assembly GCF_011493005.1). Taxonomy (NCBI): domain Bacteria; kingdom Pseudomonadati; phylum Pseudomonadota; class Betaproteobacteria; order Burkholderiales; family Burkholderiaceae; genus Caballeronia; species Caballeronia sp. SBC1. The sequence goes on along the minus strand of NZ_CP049157.1, from coordinate 512,154 downwards.
CATCGTGCATCATTGTGGACCGCGCAACCGAGGTTGGTTCGAGCTGGCGCCGTCACTATGACCGCCTGCACCTTCATTCCGACCGGGACCGTTCGACCCTGCCTTATCTTTCGTTTCCCGCTGGAACGCCGCGTTATCCGTCGCGCGAACAGGTGATTGAGTATCTCGAACACTATGCGCGGCATTTCGAGCTGGAACCGCGCTTCAACGAGGAGGTCAGAGCCGTTCGACCACACGATCCCGGATGGATTGCGACTACAACAGGCGGCGTCTATCATTCGCGGCAAGTGGTCGTAGCCACCGGCTACAACGCCGTTCCTTACGTGCCACGGTGGCGTGGCCAGGAGCGCTTCCGCGGCCGCATCTTGCATAGCAGCGAGTACCGCAGTGGCGAATCATTCCGCGGCCAGAGCGTTCTTGTCGTCGGCTTGGGCAACAGTGGCGGAGAGATTGCGATCGATCTCCACGAACACGGCGCGCGAGTGGCAATGGCGGTGCGCGGGCCGGTGAACATTGTTCCTCGCGAGATCCTCGGTGTCCCCATACTCGCTATCTCTATCGCGTTGAACCGGCTTCCTGCCCGATTCGCTGACGCGCTGGCTGCACCACTTGTGCGGCTCACTATTGGAGACATTACCAAGCTGGGTTTCCGCAAGCTCGCGATGGGCCCCTTTACGCAAATCAAGGCGACGACACGAATCCCGCTCATCGACATCGGTACAGTCAAACTGGTCCGCGAAGGCCACATTGAGGTGCTTGGGGATATCCGCGAGATGGACGGAACCAACGTGATATTTGATGACGAGCGTTCGCAGCGCTTCGATGCAATCGTTGCCGCGACGGGGTATCGCCCAGGAAGTGATTGTTTTATGAAGCAGCAGAGCGACATCCTCGACGTGGATCAAAGGCCGCCGCCGGGCGGTGGGGAGAAAATCTCCGGGCTGCATTACTGTGGGTTTGTCGTCTCGCCGATCGGTATGTTGCACGAAATCGGAATCGAGGCGCAACGAGTTGCAGACGAAATCACGCGCGTCGTGCACCACGCGGTGGTTTGAGGCTTCGCGTGGCGGGGTTAAGAGGCAAGTTCGCGTGGCTGCGCTTCCTTGTGTTCTCCCGGAAGGCATGCATCCGTCGCCCTTGTTTTAGCCCTTGTTTTAGCCATTTTCTTAGCTGTTGCATGCGCTGGTGGAGGCTTGCGCGCCACAGATATCAAGAGAGCGCTGTGCTGATGTCCGTCAATCGCGCGTAATATCGAGTGCGAAGGGTGGGGGGCGAACTTCGCCATTCGAACCGTCCTGCGAAAAATCGAAGGTCGAACGGGACAACGGAGATGCGATGAGCAACGACAAGTACGAAGAGGGATTGAACAAAACCGCTGCCAACTACGCAGCCCTGACACCGTTGACCTTCATCGAACGTGCGGCGTCGGTATATCCCACGATGCCCGCCATTTCGCACGGCGCGGTGCAGCGTGACTGGGCGCAGACCTATGCACGCACACGGCGTCTAGCCTCCGCGTTGAGCGCCAGAGGCATCGGCATTGGCGATACGGTCGCTGCAATGCTGCCCAATATTCCCGAGATGGTCGAGGCTCATTTCGGTGTCCCGATGATTGGCGCGGTACTCAATACGCTCAATACGCGACTCGATGCAAACACGCTCGCGTTCATGCTGAATCATGGCGAAGCAAAAGCGGTGCTGGTTGATCGGGAATTCTCCGCCGTGATGCGCGAGGCGATCGCGAATGTAGACCAGCCGATTCTCGTCATCGACGTTGACGATTCCGAATATACCGGACCGGGCGAGCGTATCGGTGAACTCGATTATGAAGCGCTGCTGGCGAGCGGCGATCCGGAATTCGAATGGGCGCCTCCATCCGATGAGTGGAATGCGATCTGCCTGAACTACACATCGGGGACAACGGGACGTCCGAAGGGCGTCGTGTATCACCATCGCGGGGCGTACGCCAACGCGGTCAGCAACATCCTTGAATGGGATATGCCAAAACACGCGGTGTACCTGTGGACACTGCCGATGTTCCACTGCAATGGCTGGTGCTTCCCCTGGACCGTGGCCGCGCGGGCGGGCGTCAATGTGTGCTTGCGCAAGGTCGATGCGAAAACGATCTTCGATCTGATTCGCCGCGAGCGAGTGACGCACTATTGCGGCGCGCCGATCGTACAGAACCTGCTGGTCAATGCTCCCGACGAAATGAAAACCGGGATAACGCACCGTGTCCACGCAATGGTGGCCGGCGCGGCGCCGCCTGCGGCAATGATCGAAGGCATGGAGCGGCTCGGGTTCGAGCTGACGCATGTGTACGGTTTGACTGAGGTGTATGGCCCGGCGACCGTGTGTGCGCAGCAAGCTCAATGGAGCACGCTCGAGATAGGTGAACGCGCGGCCCTGAATGCGCGGCAGGGCGTGCGCTATCACTTGCAGGATGCCGTGACGGTACGCGATCCTCTGACCATGCAGGAAGTGCCGGCGGATGGAGAGACAATCGGCGAAATCATGTTTCGCGGCAACATCATGATGAAGGGCTACCTGAAGAACCCGGCCGCAACACAGGAAGCGTTTCGCGGTGGCTGGTTTCACACCGGGGACCTGGCAGTCGCCAATCCGGATGGCTATGTCCGGATCAAGGACCGCAGCAAGGACATCATCATTTCGGGTGGCGAAAATATTTCAAGCATCGAAATTGAAGATGTGCTGTATCGCCATCCAGCGGTACTCGCGGTGGCCGTTGTAGCGAAGCCGGACCTTCGTTGGGGCGAGACGCCTTGCGCTTTCGTCGAATTGAAGGCGGGCGCAACCGTAAGCGCTGCGGAATTGGTCGCGCATTGCAAAGCGCATCTCGCCAGTTTCAAGGTGCCACGCGCGGTGGAGTTCTGCGAGTTGCCGAAGACATCGACCGGCAAGATCCAGAAGTTCGAACTGCGCAAGCGCGCCGGGTCGGTCTCGGCCATCGACGTATGACGGAGGCGAGCATGAACGAAAACGCAAGTTTGGAACCACTGTTGGTTATTGATCAGGATATCTACGGAATTCCTGGCGCAGTGCAAATAACGTTGAACCGACCCGACGCATTTAACGCATTGTCCGAGGCATTGATCGACGCGCTGCAAAGCAACTTGGACGAAGTGGCTGCATCGGATGCGCGCGTCGTTGTGCTTGCAGGCGCGGGCCGGGCGTTTTGCGCGGGCCACGATCTGAAAGAGATGCGCGCCAAACCGTCGCTTGAGTATTACCAGGCACTGTTTGCTCGCTGCTCGCAGATGATGTTGACCATCCAGCGCATGCCGCAGCCTGTGATCGCACGCGTGCACGGGATCGCCACTGCCGCGGGTTGCCAACTGGTCGCAATGTGTGATCTGGCGGTGGCCGCGAGCGATGCTCGCTTCGCCGTGTCCGGGGTTAATCTGGGATTGTTCTGCTCGACACCCAGTGTGCCGCTGTCGCGCAATCTGTCTCGCAAGGCTGCATTTGAAATGCTGGTGACCGGCGACTTTATCGATGCACAAACTGCGTGTGAGCGTGGCCTCGTGAATCGAGTCGCCGCGCCCGAACGGCTGGACGAAGCCATTCGTGCGCTCGTGGCGAGTATCGCCGAGAAGCCGCGTGTAGCGATTGCCGCTGGCAAGAGTCTCTTCTACCGGCAACTGGAGGCGGGCATCGATGCGGCGTACCAACTGGCCGGGGACGCGATGGCGCGCAACATGCTGGACGACGCAGCTCTCGAGGGAACCGAGGCGTTCATTCAGAAGCGCACGCCTCGCTGGCGTGAAACGTGAGGTGGCGGACGCAATTGTTCACGAGTTGGCAGTTACCCGCGGCTTGATATGCCCCACGCGGCGTGTGCAAATCACTCGTTTCACGACAATCTTTTAACAAGGAAATCACACCCGCCACGACGGGAGCAGATGCGCTCCATTGATTGAGAGCGGTACACGCTATCAGGAGTTATGTGCGGTTGCGCACTAACTTCATACAAGAGGTATGGAGCCCTTGCGATTTCTACATGGACTTCTGCGCATTTCCGCCTACGATTTAGAGCGAGATCAGCCCGGTTGTAGGAGGAAAGTCCCATGCGATTAATGCTGGCGATTGTTCTGGCGGTTGCAAGCGTCTCGACAAGCACCGTGGTGTTTGGGCACGGAACAAATAAATCGATGTCTTCCCAACCGCAAACTGATGTGCAAGGTGCCCCGGCCATTCCCGCACCTTTTCAGCAGGCGACGCCTGGCCCGCAGAATGGGTCATCACCGGATCAACAGTCGAGCGGACCATCTGCCGCTTCGGTATGCGCGATTCAGAATGTTGGCGCTTGCCAAGTACCCCCATCCACCATTCCCGTCGGCGTGAAATGCTTCTGTGATACTCCGACTGGCCGCTTTTTTGGGGTATCGCAATAGTATGAGAGCCCTTCAACCTCAAACCGTATCAAATCTTTGGCGACTTTCTCTGCCCATGGCGCTTATCACATGCCTGGTATCAGTGTTCGTTCTGCTAGTGGAACTGAGAGCTCCGGGTGGCGCAACCACGGCCGTCAGTCTTGATGAGTCGAAAAAAATGGAGGACTGCCGCGCATATACGATGCAGCTGCTAAAACCGGATAAGACCGATGTCGCACTCTTGTATCAGGTATCTGATCTTTGCTACACGGAGGTAAGGCGCGAATATCTCCTGGGCAACTTTAATATCCATCGATACGACGTTGTGAAGCAAAACTTCCAGACGCTCGTCGTGATGTGGATGGTCGTAACAATAACAATGTCGGGCGTGTTTCTGGCCGGTATGCAACTGCTCGCGGCCTACCGGTTGGCGTCAGCAGGTCAGGGTCAGCTAGCGGAAAATAGCGACCTTAGTCTTGAGAGGGGGAAGGTTTCGTTAAAGTCATCTGTCACCGGCCTGATGATCCTTACCGTATCGCTGGCTTTTTTCATCGTCTACGTTAAGTGGGTGTACACGCTGACGCCGGATCAATCATTTGGTGACGCTGGAAGCGCCGCTGCGCCGAATCCGCCTGCGTTTGCGCCCTCGACGCTCAAGATGCTACCCGGCATTGGGCATGCGGTAGATGCGGAGACAACGTTGTCTGCGCCGACGGTTCCCGCATCCGGTGCAGCAGGCGTGTCAGGGCCAGTCGTATTGCCATCAGTCGTGCACGGTGTTGCTCACTGACGGCAATTTCCCGACAGCTTCGACCCTCACTTAACCCAACTGCGGAAAGCACACTCGCAAACGAGCGCACCAGCCTGCGGCAAGTGGGCGGAGAATGGCCGTCCCCTCGTCCGTGTTGAGATTAGATTTAGCTGGCGCAACAGCGAACGCGTCTACTCGACTTTAATCCAGACCAATACAGCTGAGGTGTCCTTGCCGGACAACGGGTCCTTCGCAGGCAGCGTTCTTATGTACAAGGCGTTGCCGTCAATTTTGAACTGACGTACTTGAGTCGTCCCTGTCCACGCCTGATTCCACGATGCGTCGATATGGTGGCTAACCTTGTCGCCCTCAATACTGTAAGTGCCCGCGTATGCGATAAACCCACTGTAGAGTTCGACGCGCTCCGCGTCCGTTGGAACGAGTGTGTCGGGCACCTTTCGCCCCTCCTTAACGAGGAGGGCGCACATCCGGCCATCGGGCCCATAGCTGAGATAGCCGCTCGGGTGGGCGCCGAACATGTCAGTCTTCTGGCCGGTCTCCACATCTTCAGTCGTGAAGGACTGTAGCTTCCAGGTTCCGAGTTGCGGGCCGGTGCAGCTCTGCCGCTGTTGTCCGACAGCAGGGAGTTTCATCGAATTCCCCCTTTGACGAAATCTGCGCGTCACAAACGGGACGCCCTATGGCTTGAATACAGTCGAGCTTTTAGACGTCGCTGACTCCGGATTCCTGAATCCGATTCAGCGTTCTTTGATTCATCTGACACTACTGCCAATTATTTACCAGAGCAATCGACTGCGCATGACAGGAAGGTGTGCTCGCGGAAACTCCTGAGCTGGTTGCGCAGACTCCGAGATATTCTAGGCGGCACGATTGCTCGCTGCTAGAAGGCTGACTTGCTGCGTTGCCGGATCGAAAGTTTTCGGTTCAATTGCCACCGGTCTATCAGACTCCGCTATTAGCATGATCAGGAAGGCTGCACCCGTCGCGCAAAGATGCGCCGCGTCAAATCGAACGCCACCAGATTGCCGGCCACCACAAGCACGAGCCCAATCACCGACAATGCGGTCCACCGATAGCCTTCGAACACGGTCGACGCCGCCAGCGCCACGATCGGAAACAGCACGGTGCAGTAAGCGGCCCTCTCCGGCCCGATTCGCCCGACCAGCATCAGATACGCCGTAAAGCCGATCACCGAGCCGAACACGGCCAGATAGGCAAGCGCGCCCAGATAACGCGCGTCCGGCTCGATGGCGAAGGAAAAGCCAGCCAGCGCGCTTCCTATGGTCAATACGCTTGCGCCGATCAGCATGGCCCAGCTATTGGTGGCGAACGGGTGCAGACCCATCGATTGCATCCGGCTCGACAGCAGATTGCCGGCAGAGAAGCACAAGGTGCCAAGAAACGCGATCGCGAGGCCAAACCATACAGCGTGGTCGCCGAGATGTCCGGCCATCTGCTGAACGAACAGGCAGACAATGCCGACAAGTCCCAGCGCCGCGCCGGCAATCGCCGCGGGCTGCAAGGGGCGGCGCATGAACAGGCGTCCGTTGATCGAGTTCAAAAGCGGCGCGGTCGAAAATACCACCGCCACCAGTCCGCTCGGCACGACCTGTTCGGCGTAGTAAAAGCACAGAAAATTGACGCAGAACAGCGCCAGCCCCTGCGCGGCCAGATAGCGCCATGCGGCGCGCGGCGGCCAGATCGGACGGCGCATGAGGCGTAGCAGAGCGAACAGCACCAGCGCGGCGATCCAGAACCGCCACGCAATTGATACCGGCGGCGGCACCGATCCAAGCTGCCATTTGATCGCAATCCAGGTGGTGCCCCAGATCAGAACGGTGACGGCATAGAGCAACATATTCATGGCACGGCCTGCAGCATAAAAACGGGAATTCAACTATGCAGCAACCAGCCCGGGCGCACTTGTCCAGGATTGCGCACTTCTTGGCGGCGCCAAACCGTTGCTCATGGCTCCCCCTATACTGACGGTTAACCAGTCATCAGATGCATCCCGCTCGTCCATGAACGCCAAGCCGCCTGCCCCTGTGAGGGATTCCACCGAAACGCCGTTCGGCCTTCATTCGGTCTGTCACACGCTGCACAACGCCAACGCGAGTCTGGAACGATTTGCGTGGCTTGGCGATCAATTGGCCATCGCGGTGTGGACGCGCGACATCGAGGAAGCCGAGACCGTCTATGACCAGCCGGGCCACCACACACTCTCGTGTTATCTGGACGGCGGCTATCGTACCGAACGTCAGAAAATGCCCGGTCGCTACGGCGCACCGGCGCGTCTTTGCGCGCTGCCCGGCGACCACGAATCGCGCTGGTGGGTTCGCGGACACATGCATTTCATGCATCTGTACTTCCTGCCCGAACACTTCACGCAACGCGCGGTGCAGGAACTCGATCGCGAACCACGCGAATTGACGCTCGCTGATCGCACCTATTTCGAAGACGCCCGTATCGCGAGCCTCTGTCAAACACTCGCCAATGAAAACTGGCAGGACCCGGACGGCCTGCTGCGTACCAATGAAACCGCGCATCAGGTGTTGAGTCTGCTGCTGCGCGCACAAGGCGTGCGCCGGACCGATGCATCGCTGACGGGCGGGTTGTCGGTTGCGACGCGGCGGCGCCTGCGCGAGTACATCGAAAACCATCTCGGGCAGACACTCACACTCGGCGAACTGGCGGGGGTTGCTGCGCTATCGGAATTTCACCTCGCCCGCATGTTTCGTGTGTCGTTCGGATTGCCGCCCGCTGCGTGGATCGCGCAACAGCGGCTCGAACGCGCGCGCACGCTGCTGCGTACCACGGCGCTGCCGCTCGCGCAGGTCGCCGCACAATGCGGCTATGCGAACGCCAGCCATTTCAGCCACCGTTTTCGCGAAAGCGTCGGTGTCGCGCCGACCGCATTCCGACAGGCCGTCGGTGCCTGATAGCTGCTGCCGGTGGGTTGTCTCGCAGGACAGAGGATCCGTGAGGTTCGGAATTGAGAGGGCGCCGTACACAAAAAAGGGCCGCAGCGAACCCTTCGTCATCTACGCTATCCGTCAGAAAGCGCGAAGGAGAGTCCGAGACAATGCGCTAGCTTCTTCGGTGGACCTGACATTGGTGAATCCAGTCAACAGTCCTCGTTGCGATGTTGCTCCGGCATACCAGGTCGACAACGCCTGCACCGCTAATCCAAGGCTTCGCGCGCGCAACGCAATTGCATGATCGTCCGATCCGTTTTCGAGCATCGCAAGAAGATGCATGCCGCCGGCTTGCAGATGAATTTGCGCGCGCGTACCCAATGCGGCACCCAGCGCATCCGCAAGCGTCGCGCGGCGATCCGCGTAGACGCTGCGCATTTTAGTAATATGCCGCGCGAAATAACCCTCTTCGATAAACCCTGCCAGGGTCGCCTGAAGCAAACGCGGACACTGATTCTGCATTCGATCAGCGGTTTCAATGAAGCGGGCTACCTGCTCTTGCGGCACGACCAAATACGATAGACGCAACCCCGGCGCGAGCACCTTGCTGAAGGTTCCCGTGTACAGCACTCTCCCTGACCCGCCTGTATCAAGACTTTTCAACGCGGGAAGCGGCCGCCCTCGATACCGGTATTCACTGTCGTAATCGTCTTCAATGATCCAGTGGTCGCCCGCTCGGGCCCAATCCAGCAACGCGTATCTGCGCGACAGGGATAACGACACGCCCAGCGGACTTTGGTGACTGGGAGTAACCAGCGCAAAACGCGCATTCGCGTCCATTTTGATGCCGGCCTCGACATCCAGACCGTCGTGATCGACTGGAATCGCCAGCAATTTCATTCCCGCACTGCTCAGGAAGCGCCGCGCCATGAGATAGCCGGGATCTTCAAACCAGCATGCGTCGCCACTGCGTAATACCGCGCGACAGATCAGGTCCAGACTGGCGCGATATCCGGCAGAAATAAAAACCTGATCCGGCGAGCAGGCAACGCCGCGCGATATCCCCAAGTACCCGGCAATGGCGGCGCGCAGCGGCGCATGACCCTGGGGATCGGGATAAATCAGATCCTGAAGACCACTCTGGCGCATCTCACGCGCCGCCAGGCGGTTCCAGACCTTGCTTGGGAAAGCATCCAGTGCGGGAAGGCCCATCTGCAAAGGCAGCGGCATCGAGCCGGTATGTGCTGACCACGGCATGGTCTCCGACACGACGCTGGCCTGCCCGGCCGACTCAGGCAACTTGATCTGTGGTGAGACCACGGTACCGGCCGGCCCACGGGCGATCAGATAGCCTTCGCCAATCAAAATCTGATAAGCCGATTCAACGGTACCGCGTGCCAGATTCAGTTCCGACGCCAGTCCCCGCACCGATGGCACGCGGTCTCCCGGTCGCAACACCCCGTCCGCGATGGATTGGCGAATGCGCAGATATATCTGACGATAAATCGGGCCGTCTGTCGCGGCATCGATGGGGCCGAATGGCAAAGTCATGTCGCACTCGTCATGTTCTTATTCGTCATGTCCTACTCAAATTCACGATTCTTGGCTCTGTAGTGTATGACATCCATCGCTTAAAGTACGTCAACGATGACAAACAAAGAAAGAGGTACAGCGATGGCACCGACCATGAAACTTCGGGAGTTGGATAACCCCATGCTGCAGCGGGCAGGCTTCGCGCTGATGCGCGAACTGCGCCCTCATCTGACCGACGAGGCCGCGTTCGGCGAACAGATCGCGCGTCAGTACGCGCACGGATATCGGCTGCTTGGCGCTTACATGGATGAGCGGATCGCGGGCCTGATCGGTTATCGCCCAACGGAAAACCTGCTGTATGGGCGCTTCGTTTATGTCGACGATCTGGTCATAGACACAGGCGAGCGTCAGCAAGGTCTCGGCGCATTCCTGATCACGGCGGTGCGCAACGAAGCAACACGCCTGGGATGTCAGCATCTTGTCCTGGATACCGGCCTTCATATGGCACTGGCACAGCGCTTTTACTTCCGACAAGGCTTGTTGGCGCGCGGCATGCATTTTGTCCAGCCGTTGAACCAAGCGCAACAGGATGCGGCATGAACGACTTTTTATTCTTGAGCGCGAGCCCGAATCAACAAGCCTCGCATGCATACCGTTTCGCCGAAGCGCTGCTTGAAACGCTGCGCGAAAGACATCCGGCAATGAGCGTGAATCGACGCGACCTCGCGGCGAATCCACTGCCGCCGCTGAGTGCCGCATACGGGGCGGCGCTGACAAAACGCACTCCCCGCGATGACGCCGCCTTTCAGCAATCGGAGCAGTTAATCGATGAATTGGAGGGGAGCCGCCACCTGTTGATCGCCACGCCGATGCATAACTTCACCGTGCCGGCAACGCTGAAGTTGTGGATCGATCACGTGCTGCGGATTGGACGCTCTTTTTCGGCAGGTCCCGAAGGTAAGGTCGGCCTCCTGGCCGATCGTCCGACCTACATCATCGTGAGTTCCGGCGGAATTCACCAAGGGCCGCAAGCGCGACAACCTGATTTCCTGTCTGACTATTTGCGACATGCACTGCGGACAATCGGCATCAGTGACAGTCGCTTCATCTATCTGCAGGGGCTGGTCGGAGGTGAAGAGGCGGTGAGCGCCGCATTCTCCAGCGCGCGCCAGCAGTTATTGCAAACGCCACTCTTTGCCGGAAGTGAACCAGAGTCGATCGCGTCTGTGCCATTGGCGTGAATTTTTAGCTTCAAACTGTTTCGCCTTTTTTCCACTGCCTATTTCAGAGTCCTATCATGAGCCAACTTCGCCTTCCTTTTACGACACTATCTCCGGCTGCTTACCACGGTCTTCTGGCGACCAACAAGGCACTTTCCGAAAGCAGCCTTGGTCTGCCAATGATCGAATTGATCTATCTACGCATCTCGCAGATCAATGGTTGCGCGTTCTGTCTCGACAAACATTCATCGACGCTCCGTGATTCCGGTGTCGCGCAACGCAAGCTCGATCAACTCGCGGGTTGGCGTGTCAGCGAGCTGTTCGACGCACGGGAACGCGCTGCGCTCGCATGGGCAGAGACGTTGACGCACGTCGCCGAACAAGGTGCTCCCGACGAACGCTACGCCCCTCTGAAGGCACTCTTCTCCGATGCAGAAATCTCGGATTTGACATTGGCCATCGCGCTGATGAACGCTTTCAATCGTCTCGCTATCGGCATGCTGCTGTAGGGCGTTGCGAATACGAAGATTAGCGGTGTCGCAACCGCGCAGCTTGCTGTCGATTGCTAGGTTGTGTCGGGATAACGCCGGCAAGGAAGAAAGTTGCGTCATCAGTGGATCGGCTCATAAACTCAGCAGTACATACTTTTGGCAACAGGGCTGACGGCCATTCAGGGGAGTGACACGGTTTCGGCGCCGTCCCACGCCGCGGCCCTGCTGTTGACCACTGGAGCAACCGTCGTGTTCTGATCGATGGCTTGCCTTCAAGGCACGATCTCACAGACCGGATGATGCCCGTCGGATTGGCGACAAGCATCAATGCATGCGCGGCGGTTCAGGTTTCGAAGCGCTGTTCCTTGAACAGCATCAGCGCACAGAAGCTCACCGCACACGCCGGCGCCACATACCAGGCTGCGGACATGGGATCGCCGGTCCATTTGATCAATCCCGTCACAATGAATTGAGCGGTACCGCCGAACAAGGCGACGTGCAGCGCATGCGAAACGGCCATGCCGCTGGCGCGCACCCGCGCAGGAAGCGCTTCGAGCACAAGCAGGGCAACAGCGCCGGCGCCGAGCGCCACCATTGCGCTAATGAGGCCGACTCCACACAGGACAGGCAGCGCGCTGGTCGCACGGGTAATCATCAGAAAGACCGGATAGACCAGAAGCGCCGTGCATCCTGAAGCGAGGAGGGCCAGTGGCTTGCGGCGTGGCAGACGGTCCAAAAGACGGCCGGACAGCGGCGGAATGACGACCAGCAGCAGCGCAGACAACGCGGACGCCAGAAATCCAACGATGGCGGGCATGTGCATTACGCGAGTCGCATAGCTCGGCATGTAGTAGACGATAGCGTAGACCGGTATGGTTTGCCCCATCATCATCAGCATCGCCAGCAGGATCGTCGTCCCATGTTCGCGACGCAGTTCAGCGAGCGGTATGCCGGCATGTCTGGCGGTGTTGGCGGGAATCGGATTATCGCGAAGCCGTTGGCGAACATAGAGACCGACTGGCGCGATGAGCAGGCCGATCAGGAATGGGATCCGCCAGCCCCACGAGTTAAGAGAAGCCGGTGACATCGTGCTCGTGAGCAGCACGCCCAGGGTTGCACCCAGCAACGCGGCCGCGCCCTGGCTAGTGAGCTGCCAGCTCACCAGATAGCCGCGACGCGACACGGGGCCTGCCTCCATCACAAAGGTCGCGGCAACGCCGATGTCGCCGCCGACGGCAAAACCCTGCAACGATCGACCGGCGATGACAACGAGTGGCGCGATCACGCCTATGCTCGCAAAGGACGGGCACAGGCCGACCGCAACCGTCCCCAGGGCCATCATCCAGCTAGTCCTCGTCATTGCTGCGCGGCGTCCCACGCGGTCCGCGTAAGCGCCGATGATCATTGCGCCAAGAGGCCGCATGAAGAAGCCCACGCCGAATGTGCCGACGGCCCAGAGTAACGAGGTCATCGGATCTTTTGCCGGGAAGAACCGGTCTCCGATCACCACCGCGAAGAATCCGAACACGGTGAAATCGAACATTTCGAGGCCGGTCACGAGCGAAGCTGCAACAACGGTTTTGAGGAGCTCGCGGCGATTTTCTTGATTGCCGGACGGCTGGTCGCCTGTCGCGACGGGAAGCGTGAACATTCTTGTGTGAGGTCGTCGATCAATAACAGCGCATGAGTTTTACGTTGAAAACGCGTTCTCGCTGCGCGAAGCGTCGCACGATACCATGCTGATCGGCCGCGCGTGCATAGGTCTTGCTCAGGAGTCTGGCCTCTTGACACGCGACATTTGCAGCCTTGCCGGATGAGGATCTTTGCTAACGTTTGCGTCTGGACAAAGCGAATGACCAACGCGAGGGCAACGCCCCAATCCGTACTACATAGCGGTCGACGGGCAATGCCCGCCGCACTCCCGATGCTTGCTGCTAGTGCCCGTTGAAATCCTGTCGCCGAAGCGCGCACGCAGTTCGCGCACGCTCGCGTCGGGCCAGGTCATGATGTCGCCGCCGAACGAGAAGTTTTCGCCTTCGCTGCGCACGAGCACCGCACGCGCGTCGCTGCGCTCGATCGCCGTGACGGCCGCGGCCAGTTCGTCGACCATCTGGTCGTCGATGCGATTCTGCGGAGGGCGGTCAATGACGATTGTCGCGAGGCCGTCGTCGAAGCTGACAGTCAGACCAGTCAGGTGAGACATGGGGAAGTCCTTGGTCGTGAAAGTGATCGTTAGCCGAGGTGCTGCCTGAACCACTCGACTGCGGCTTCACTCGAAAGCCGGAATTGCGACAGATACGGATCGAAGTGGCCGCCTTCGATCGTCACGAGCCGCTTCGGCTGCAGCGCGCGTTCGTAGGCTGCGAGTTCGAGATCGGCCAGCGTGATCGTGTCGCGCATGGCGACCACCATCAGGAGCGGCGTCGGCGATACGCGCGTGATCCAGTGGCCGGGTTCATACATGCGCGCGGCGCGTGTCGAGCGGACCGTCACGTTGTTTTCCCACGCGTCGTCTGGCAGCGGTTGCAAATAGAAGTCGAGCGCGTCCTGCGCACGATACGACGCAGGGGTCGCGGGGTTGGCACTGACGACCGCCTGACGCCGGGGTGGCTCGCCGCGCAATTGTGCGCGATCGTCGTCGGCGAACGCTTCCTCGATCGCGGCAACGTTCTCCGGCGCAATGCGGCGCAGCCCCTGTTCGTAGCCGCTGATCGTTGGCACCTGCGCGACGACGCAGCGCAGGCGCCGGTCGGTTGCGCCTAGCACGATCGCATGGCCGCCAGCATAGCTCGTGCCCCAGAGGCCGATGCGAGCAGGATCGACGACGTCGAGACTTTCGAGAAAGCTGATGGCGCGTCGCCAGTCCGCGATCTGACGCCACGGATCGATGTCGTAGCGCGGCGTGCCTTCGCTCGCGCCGAAGCCCCGATGGTCGTGCAGCAGCACGACGAAGCCAGCTTCGGCGAACGCGCGCGCGAACGGTTCGAGCGCGTGCTCCTTCACGCCGGCGTAGCCGTGCGCCATGGTGATCGCGGGTCGCCGTCCTTCGCCGGGCGGAACGAAGAGCCAGCCGCGCAGCTTGACGCCGCCGTCCGCTTCGAATTCCACGTCGGTACGTTTTATCATTTCAATCTCCTGGATTTTGCATGGGCGCACTTGCATGGGCGCACGAGTCACGCGCCGCGATAGAAGAGGCGTGCGCCGAACTGCTCTTGCAGGACGCAGCGGCAAATGGTTTGGGTGTTCGGTGCTACGCGGGCCGGCGCGCGACGATCAGCTTTGCGCTCAGGTTCTGCACGACTTCGCCATGCTGATTGATCGTTCTGGAGCGCAACACCAGCATTCCGCGATCGGTGCGCGAGCGAGACGGGATCAGCTCCGCGACTTCGCTCTCGACTTGCAGTGCGTCGCCGGGGCGCGTCGGCATCTTCCATTCGATCTCGGCGCCGGCGCCGAGCACGCCATTGGCCAGCTTCGGGCCATCGGAGACGAGCAGACGCATTGTGATCGCCGCGGTATGCCAGCCGCTCGCGGCGAGGCCGCCGAACATTGTGTCGCGCGCGGCTTCATCGTTGAGGTGGAACGGCTGCGGATCGAACTCCGCGGCGAACCTTTTTATATCGGCAGCGCTGACTTCATACGAACCGGTGGTGAAAGTGTCGCCGACCTTGAGGTCGTCGAAATAGAGCGTTTCCTGACTCATGGCCTTGTCCTTTGAAGCTGGAAATGGCGGGCCGGCCGGCTGATTTTGTTCGCTGTCCCGCGGGCATTGCTACTACTTTAGGAAATATCTCTGAGAGGCGGAAGAGAGTGCGGATGGATCCATTATTTCAGGTGGACGAGCACCCCTTTGATCGAGCCATTCGTAACCTCCTTAAGGATTTAATTCTTCGCGCTATAGGGAACATCAATGCGGGGGCGGGCGGCCACGGCGCTTTCCATGGCGTCGATGCGTTCGCTATCGAGCTGCAATGTCCGTGCAGTGAACGCGGTGGTCCAGGTCTGCCCGTCGATACTCCAGGTACCGCTAGGGATCTCCTCGATAATACAAAATACTCGTGGGCCGCTCCCGTCGCCCTTCGTTCCGTCGACTTCAAGGATTGAGTCGGTCAGCTCGCGGGCGAGACCGTCGATCCGCGTTTGATCCATGAACCCAGCCATGACCCGCACATTGACGCGATAAATGTTCTGCCTGGGAGACTTTCCGGCGACGGTGATGTGATGTTGGGGGCGCTCGTCAAGGTAGACCCAGGCGACGGACGCAGATGTCTCGTTAACTTCGATGCCTTCCCAACGAAGCGCGATGGACCACAGCTTCGCCGAGAGCCTGCTTTGGGCCTCTGAGCTCAGTGAACCTTGCGCAAAGGTAACATCCATAAGTGGCATAACCAGTACTCCTGATATTAAAGGACGGATGCGTCAGAGATAGCCTCGCGCCTGGGCAGGTGCCACATCTCACTTCTCCCAGGGAGAGCTTCGGCCCTCCGGGTTGCTAGTAGGGAACCCGCGCGGACCAATGGATTTAAGGTAACAGTCGGGGCGGAGTGCAGTTTGCATTTCCGTGCACGGAGAATTGCCGTATAGCGCACTCGCTGTCTTCGCCAAAGAGCGGGAGAGGGCGGGGCTCGCTGTGGCTAGCACGCATCCCGAAGTTGCGAAATGCCAGTGCGCGTAAGGTCAACTCCTTTTGCGCTATGGAGCAAGGGTGGGATGGCAACGAGAACCATAATGGGGATAGCACAGTCGCTCAGGTATTGCAGTAGTACTGCTGATGCGCCCAGGTCTGGCAGGTGTGCGATGCAGCAAACCTGGGCGGATGGGGGGAGCATCCCTCGCAGGGCCGGGTCGTTGGGTGTACCTTCGAAAAATGGCGTGAGCGTCTCCAATGGAAGAGGCGCCGAGATTGGAGACGGACTTGCAAAACGCTTTCACTGAATGGTCGATCGACGAGATTCCCACGAACGATCGCACAGACGCCTGGCAGGATGTGCTGAGTCACAGCTACAGGGAGTGGCAGGTTCCGCAACGGTTGCCTGCGACGTTCTATGCGAGTGTGAAGCAACACGACTTCGCCGGCGCCGGGATTGTTGAGACGATATGTGACCCTTGCGTCGGACAACGGAAACGCGCTCAGGTACGGCATGACGATGAGCTGTATGTGGGTGTCCAACTGACCACGGGCGGCCGTGAGCGCTTCAGGATTGGCGATTCTGGGGTGGAGGTGACATCGGGCGACCTCGTTGTATGGACGACCGATCAGGAGGTGCAGTTCGAAGTGCTTGAGCGGCTGCACAAGGTGACGCTGATGATCCCCTGGTCCGTGATGCGGGAGCGTTTGCCGGAGCGAAAGCAGCCGCCATCGGGCGGCAAGATAGAAAGCCATACTGGCGTCGGGTCGCTGCTGGCGGTCCACCTGCTGGCATTGTCTAACCAGATCGAGAGCCTTGACCAGACCGTACAGGCTTCTGTGAGCCGGTCCACGCTTGAACTTCTTGGCATTGCCCTCTCGGGCCAGCAGCCTTCGGCGACGTTCGATGCGAGTGCAGCAATGCTGCGGCGCGTGAAGGACTTCATCCTGCGGCACCTTCATGAGGAAGATCTGAATCCGACACGCATCGCAGAGGCGAACAACATCTCGCTGCGTTACCTGCATATGCTGTTCCAGCGCAGCGATATGACCGTCTCAGGATTCATCCTGGACAGTCGTCTGCACGTATGCAAAGAGGCGCTGATTGATCCCGCCTTCCAGCGCCTGCAAATTTCCGAGATCGCATTCCGCTGGGGCTTCAATTCGATAAGCCATTTTTGCCGGACCTTCCGGCAGCGGTATGGCGCCTCGCCCGGCGACGTGCGCCGCGCCGCACCGAGTGGCACTTCGGGCTCGGACGCGGACATTGTCTGACTCTGACAAGCGGTGGTGGCGCGCGTTATTCCGCCACCACCGCATCACACGTAGTGCCCTGAGCGCTCCAGTACCTCGATCTTGTAGCCGTCGGGGTCCTGCATGAAGAAAAAGCGCGCGAGCATCTCGTCGCCACGTTTGAATTCCTTCACCGCGGTCGGATTGATGCCCAGTTCCGCCATCCGCTCGTGCTCAGATTCGAGGTCTGCTACGGCGACCGCGACGTGTCCGTAGCCATCGCCATGCGTGTAGGCGGGCTCGCGCCCTTTGTTCCAGGTGAGCTCGATCTCGAAGTCGTTCTCCTCGTTACGCAGATACACGAGCGAGAAGTCGGGGAAGTCCAGGCGGTGGCTGGTCGAGAGTCCGAGCGCATCCTTGTAGAACTGCAACGACCGGCCAAGGTCGTGAACACGGATCATGGAGTGAATGATCTTGGCCAATTTTTCTTCCGGAATATGCGGATGCCGACATGGACGGATCCACGTCGGCTGTTACCGTTTGCACGGAGAGCCGCTAAAGCGTTTCGCTACCGCCGAACCTGTCCAAACGGTTCCCGCTGGCTGGCGCGAGTGGCGCTTAGCCTGGGAAGGGCGTGAAGGTCTGGACTGCGATCTTTCCATCCTTGACGACCAGCGTATCGGTGGCAAGCGTCACCCAGGGCTTCGCTTCCCATGCCAGATAGGCGACTTCACCCATCGTGCAACTGCTCGTGATCTTGAATGCTGGCCAGAATCCGGGATCAGCCTTTTCGAGGAACGCCTTGAAGAAGGCGCGGATCTCCGTGCTGCCACTATAGGTCTTGTCCGGCGTGATGATCGTCGAGCGGTCGTCGTAGTCTTTCAGAAGCTCGTCCAGACCTTGAGCGAACGCGCCGAGATGATGGTCGAACACCTGCTGGGTGGTGCCATCGATCTGTGCTGAAGCATGGGTCATGTTCAATGTCTCCAAAAGCGGTTGCAGATCCCGCGAACAGGTTGAGGCGGCCATGCGGCTCAGAGCCGCTTAGTGCAGGCTTAGTGCGTGCTTAGGCCGCGTAGGCGCGCTGCGCTTCGTCCCACGTCACGACGACGATCGGCGTGCCGTCTTCCTTGATGAATGACAGCGGGCCGAGGAACGTCATGTAGAACTCGCTGTCGACGGGGAAATACGTCTTGTCGTGCCGCGCGTTCGCGGATTCGTAGCCGTATGCGGGAGCGACGACGGTGTCACCGCCGTGCTCGGCACCACCGCGGACATCCATGCGGCCTTTTGTCAGAAGATATTCGCCGGGGCCGACGTGGAAGTGAGCATTAAAGGAGGAGCCTGCCGGGCAGTCGAAAATCGCCGTCCAGGCGCCCATCTCGGGCGAGGCGTGCAGCATCTTCCAGCGGATGCCGCCATGGGAGAGCGCATCAGGGAACGCCTTCCAGGGGATATCGTTCAGTTGAACAGCTTCTTCACAGACCTTCGGCTTGATTTCCATCATCGTCTCCTTGATATTCCCGCTCCCCAAAGGGGTCGGCAGGTTTGGCGGGGTGAGACAACGATATCGCCGAGAGACCATGCAACGCTTGCCCGATAGCGCAGGTCCGCTTGCCTGCTAGTGCATGAACTCAGGAGCTACGCTGCGACGATTAGAGACTTGGGGATGAACGTTGAGCGCCGCCAGCATAAGGGATTGAACAACCGGGCGGAGAACTCGCATCAGCCAACGCGGGTGCGCGAGAAGGCGATGCGCCGCTTCAAATCACCGCGCCACCTGCAGCGATTCACGTCAGTCCACGATCAGGGAGGAAATCTGTTTTTGCACTGCCACAACGCGAGCACGCAAGAGAAGCGGCGGGCGCGCACGTATGCCTTTGGAGCGTGGGAGGTGGTGACCGGCAATGCAATGCTGGATCGCCTTGTGGCATAAATAAGGAATGCTAACGTTATACATATTCGCTTGTGCGACCTTTAACAACGTGACAGTACGCTCACAGTACTTCGCCATAAAAACACCCCAAAAGGTTGTATCGATATCCAACTTTTCGGGGTGCGGTGCGATCCGCAGCCGCTTTGCCTTGGCTGCGGATGACGTTCTTCGTGGCTCCGCAATCGCGCAGCGACATCCGCCTGCTTTCATCCACGCCTGCAGCTCGCATTGCAGCTTACATTGCTCGACGCCTTCAACGGTGTCCGTTCTGCTCTAAGCTAATCATGAATGTGTAACACGATAAATTAGAACTTGTGACGGATAGCAATGTGCAGCGCCAATTGGCGATCCGTACTCGACGCGGTAGTGCCAATGAGGTATGCGACGGCCTGTTTGCCCGTTGAATCAACCCCGCTTGCCTTTTCATAAACGGCGGTGGCATAGATATCGGTGCGTTTGGAGAGGTAGTAGTCAGCCCCGATCGTGAACATGTTGTACTTTGCCGCGGGTTGGCTGACGCCGCTGAATACATTCGAGCTACCCTGCGTGTAATCGTATGCGGTAGCCAGTTGCAGGGACGGGGTCACCATATACTTGACGCTGACTTCGCCACTGTCGAACTTCGGCGAGGTACTCGAGGTCGTGCTCGCGGTAACCGGGGCAGACGTCGCGTCGCCCACGTCCTTGAAACTCACGTGGCTGTACACCGCGCCGAGCGTAGCCGCGCCTAACGTATAGGCTGCGCCCGCAGCGAAAGTGTTCGTGGAGTGAGCAGATGCGTAACCACCATAGATCGGGTTGCTCGATATATTGTTCACCGTACCGGTCGTGTTGCCGCCGTTGTTGGCGTATAACGCCGTGTTCGGGTTATTGACGTGCGTGAACTCAGCGGCTCCTTGAATCGGGCCATTCGTGTAGCTTGTGTTGAGCGACCAGATCTGGTTGCGCGAGAAGTTGCCTGCAACGCCGCCTAAGCTGTAGATGCCGCCGAACTTGAAGCCACTGTAGGTCAGGCTGTCATACTTGATCGAATTGCTGTAGCCATAGTTGTTGTTCAGGTTGTCAACGTCGCCTGCACGGGAAAAATTGCCGCCGGCCCAATCGGTGTTGGCCGTCAGCGGGCTGACCGGTGTGAAGTTGAATTGGCGCCCGACCGTAACGGTACCGAAGTTGCCGGACAGGCCGACGATCGCCTTACGGCCAAATTCGAGGCCACCATTGCCCAACGCTCCCGTGTTCACGTTGTAGCCGTTTTCCAACGTGAAGATCGCTTTCAGGCCACCACCCAGATCTTCGGCGCCCGTCATGCCCCAGCGGCTAGCATTCAGAAGGCCCGACTGCAGCATCACCTGGCTATGGCCGCCGGCGTTGCTGACGTAGGTCGGACCTTCGTCGATAAGACCATACAAGGTGACACTGCTCTGAGCGTGGGCAGCGCCAGCCAACGTGCTCAGAGCGGCCATAGCGGTAAGCGATTTTTTCATTGAAAGACCTCCGTGTGGGTTATTTACTTTCTGCAACGTAGTGAAACTGTCCGTGCTTAATGCCCATTCGCGAGAAACCGTGCATGTTGTTTCCCGAACAACCCGCTTCCTGACCCAGCCACCCGCCCGCAACCGCCCAGCCGGTGCCGGTTCTAAATCCGCCGGCCAGGAATCCTCAGCCGAACCAGCTGTGCGGCATTTCATTTCGGCTATCGGATGACGTGCTGCCGCCTGCTCCCGCGCACGACGACCGATCCATTGCCTCGCTCCTTAGCCATCCGTTGAATACGGGCCAAAACTTTCATCGACATTCCAGTGCAGACCAGTCCGATTCGAAGCGTATCGAAGGTCTACTTACATAGGACTACAAATTGCCATCGTTGAAAAACGACAACCACGAAGCGTTCAATCACGCAGCTACGCCAGGAGCGACTCCGGTTCCCTTGCGTCGTATTGGGTGCCGCCAACAACAACTCCTATTCGATCGCTCAAGTTCGACTCGAAAGTTGAAGGTCTACCCGCTACCCACTTAAGGAATTCGCTCGCCAAATTTTTTCTGGTAAAAATGGAAATTATTTCCAATTATGGTGATCGAGGCGTAACGCCGTGTCAAGAGTTTCAAAAAGAGGCTGCGTGGAAACCGGGATCTTCTTGCTGCGTGTCTTGTGTGGCGTTCCCCGTCCGAAGCGCACCACGGGCTACGACCAGTTCGAGTTTGGCGGACCGCCGCCCCACGCAACCGTGGGGCGGCACCTCATCAGATGTCAGATAACGGAATTGCTGTGTCGTGGGAAACGCCTGCGCGCCGCGCGATCGAGCATGCAGGCAAGCTTTGGCTCTTGAGCGCATCAATCTGCCTGCGTTATTGCTCAGATGTGTCGTCGACCTTGGCGAAAAAAAAACCCGACCACACGGAAAGGCATCTGTCGTCGCTGACCATATGAACGCGGGGCCGCCCAGTACGCCTCACTCGTCCTCTGGTGTTCGAAGAGTGCCAAAAAAACTGTTGACGTAGCGTTACGCTTGGATGCAATATGTGTGGAAATAATTTCCACTTTAATCGGAGAAAGTGGTTGTCGGGTGGACTTTTAACTTTTTGAGGCGAAGATGAGCTATCGAATAGGAGTTGATGTTGGCGGCACTTTCACGGATTTCGCTTTGTTCAATGACCGGAATCATCAAATTGATTTTCTTAAGCTTCTGACGACACCGGCCGACCCCTCGCTGGCCGTTCTGGATGGCGTCGAGCAATTGGCCTCCACGGCAGGGATCACGGTTTCGGACGTCTCTGACATCCGTCACGCAACGACAATCGCGACTAACACGATCATCCAGCGTAACGGGCCAAAGACAGCACTCCTCACGACGGCTGGATTCCGCGATGTCCAAATCATCGGGCGTCAGCGGCGTGCCGAGATTTACGACACGAACGTCGACAGGCCGACTCCCGTGGTGCGGCGTAAGCACACCTGGGAAGTCGCCGAGCGCATGCTCTTCGACGGCAGCGTGCACAAGCCGCTGGATGAGGAGGCGGTGCGTCGCATTGGCGCCGAGATGCTGAGTGAGGGCATCGAGTCCGTGGGTATTTGCTTTCTTCATAGCTATGCCAACCCTGCCCACGAGCAGCGGACCGCGGAGATTCTGAGGGAGGTCGCACCTTCGCTTGCGCTTACGCTCTCGTCTGAGGTTTCACCGGTTTATCGCGAGTACGAGCGCGGAAGCACCACGTCGCTCAACGCCTATGTCGTCCCGACGGTTCGGCGTTATATCGAAAGGTTGTCCAACGGTCTCCGCGAGCGCGGTTACAAGGGCCAGCTACTCGTTATGCAGTCCAACGGTGGCATCGCAACCCCCGAGATTGTCAGGAAGTTCCCGATCCGCATTGTCGAGTCCGGCCCTGCCGCAGGTGTCCTGACAGCGGCTCGCTACACGAAGGCGGCAGGCAAGAACATCATCTCGTTCGATATGGGTGGAACCACCGCCAAAGTCTGCATGATCGAGGACGGCAAGCCTGCCCTCACTGGGCAGTTCGAAGTCGACATGGTTAACTTGAAGCGCAACAGCGGTCTTCCTATCGACATTCCGGCCATCGATCTCGTTGAGATCGGATCGGGCGGCGGCAGCATCGCGCGCGTTGAGATGGGTTCGATCAAGGTCGGCCCGGAAAGCGCAAGCAGCGTGCCGGGTCCCATTTGCTATGGGCGCGGTGGGAAGCGCCCCACCGTGACGGACGCGGACCTCATACTGGGCTACATCGATCCCGACTATTTTCTCGGCGGAAAGATGTCGCTTGATGTTGCCGCAACTCGCAAGGGCATTCAGGAGCAGATTGGGGACAAGCTCGGCATTGATGCGGACGCGGCGGCGTGGGGAATCTTCGAGGTCGTGACAGCGCAGATGGCTGAGGCGGCTCGCGTCGTCTCGGTTGGCTGCGGCAAGGATCCGCGCCAGTTCTCGTTTATCCCGTTCGGTGGGGCGGGCCCTATTCACGGAGCGCGGATTGCGCGCATGCTCGGTTGCCCGCGCATCGTGTTTCCGACCGGCGCTGGTGTGCAGTCCGCCGTCGGTCTTCTGATGGGTGACCTCCGATTCGATCTGGCCCGCACGCTGATCGTCGAGGCAACTAACAGCAATATGGCGCTGGTCGAGCAGGACTTCGCGTTGCTGGAAGAGGAGGGCCGACGCCAAGCCTTGGCAGGCTCACTCGATGGTGAGATCCACTTCACCCGCAGCGCCGATATGCGCTTCATCGGCCAAGGCTACGAGATTAATGTCGATCTTCCCGCAGGGTCCATGGATCCCGTGGCGATTTGCGAAGCCTTCTTCGCTGCCTACGGACGGACTTACGGTGAGCGCACCTTCTCCCGCACGGAGAGTGTTGAATTCGTCAAGCTGCAGTTGAGCGCGCGCATCGAGCTGCCCAAGCTGACGTTCCTCGATACAGCTTCGTCCGGACAGAACGCAGGGGATGCGCTGAAACCCAGCCGCCGCGTCTACTTTCCAGAGACCAACGGCTTCACCGACTGTCCAGTCTATGACCGTTACCGCTTAAGCGGTGGTGATCGTTTCGAGGGGCCTGCACTGATCGAGGAGCGGGAGTCGACGATCGTCATTCTGCCGAACAGCGTCGCGCAGGTCGACGGATCCGGCAACATCATCGTCGACCTTCAATGACATCGCCACAGAATTTGAGGAAATTCCAATGAGCACAACATCAGACAAAATTGATCCCGTCACCTTCTCCGTGATTTGGGGCGGACTGCTTACGATAGCGGCCGAGATGGGTGTCACGCTGAGCCGAACGGCTTACTCGGTCGCGGTCAGGGAAGGCACGGACTTCTCCACTGCGGTATTCGATCCAGATGGAGATCTCGTCTCGCAGGGTGATTACAGCCCGGGCCATCTCGGATCGATGGCGCTTGCGGTCCGGCGGATGGTCGCGAACTTTCCGGTTGAGTCTCTTCGCGAGGGCGACGCGATCGTCTGTAATGATCCTGCAATCGGGTCGGGACATCTTCCCGACCTCTACATGGTTTCCCCAGCCTTTCTGGATGGCGTCCTTCTTGGGTACGCGGTGAACATCGCGCATCAGATCGACATTGGCGGCGTGGCCAGCGGATCACAGAGTGTTGTCGGTCTTTTCGACAACTATCAGGAAGGCTTGCGCATCATGCCGACACGCCTTTACTCGGGCGGTGAGCCGAACGATGACATGTTCAGGGTGATTGAAGCAAACGTCCGCGTCTCCGACGTGCTTGGTGACATCCGTGCGCAATATGCATCGAATATGGGTGCGGCACGGCGGCTGTGCGAGATCGCGAAGCTCTACGGAGCGCCGACCTTGCGCGCCTGCATGGCCGAGATTCTCAAGCGTAGTAGGGAGGCTATGGTCGGCGCAGTAGGTGAGCTTCGCCCCGGGACCTACGTTCATGAGGATTGGATCGACGATGTCGGGCCGGACACCGAGCCTGTCCTCTTCAAGGTGGCCGTCACGATTTCCAGCACGGGCATCAAGGTCGATTGGGCCGGCAGCGGACCTCAGCGCGACGCTGGCATGAACTGCTATCTCAACTACACGACGGCCTATTCAGTTGCTGCAGTAAAAAGCGTCACGCTCCCGAATGTGCCGCAGAACCAGGGGATCATCAGCGCGATCACGGTAACGGCTCCAGAAGGGTCCTTCCTGAACGCCCGCCGGCCGGCCCCTTGCGGAGGACGGGCCGTGGTCTCGCCGCGCATTTACGAAGTGGTCATGGCGGCCCTTTCGCAGGCGGTGCCGGAGCGTGCTCTTGCAGCCGGAGCGCATATGTTCAACCCGATCCTGGGCGGCCTCGATCCCAAGACGCATCAGCCCTTTGTCTGCTGGGAGTTGACCATGGGTGGGGTCGGTGCACGCTCGAATAAGGACGGCCTTGAGGCCACGTCCTTCCCCGCGAACGCGAGCAACGTTCCGATCGAGGTGCAGGAGAGCCGCAGACCCGTGCTCTTCGAGCATTTCGGTTTGATCCCAGACTCGGCGGGGGCCGGTACGTTCCGCGGTGGATGTGGTGTGCGCCGCGAGTTGAAACTCCTGGTGGACAAGGTGAACCTGTTCAACCTGGGCGATCGCGTGAAATACGCTCCGTTCGGCCTTTTCGGCGGCCACAGTGGGACCAAGGGCGTCACGCTCGTTAATCCCGGAACGCCCGGCGAGCGGCAGCTCAATTCAAAGGGAACCTACCAGATGAAGCTCAACGATGTTCTCAGTTGGAGAACATCCGGGGCGGGCGGCTACGGAGATCCGCGTGCGCGCGATCCTCTGCGCGTCGTCTTCGACGTCGAAGAGGGGCTGGTAAGTCCGGAGGCGGCGCGTGATGTCTACGGCGTTGTCATTGACCCGATCACATTGGCGTACGACCCGACAGCGACGGCCGTTCTTCGTGGAACGGATAGGCACAACGTCGCGTAAGCGTCGCAGCGCGCAGGAATCTGCTTCCTGCGCGCTGCCTGTTTTAGATCCGATAAGCCAGGAACGCCAGTCGTTCCTGGCGCAGTGATGCGATTCAACGTACTAAGCGATGGTTACATTTTTTGGTTAATGAAATTTGTAGTCCTATATGAATGGCCAAGCTGAATGAACCGGCAATACGCTTCGAATAGAAATGCTCTGCAGCTGAGGGCATTGACGAAAGTTAAAGACCGCATTTGGTTTAGGAAAAGGAGCATGGCGGTGCGCGAGAATACTTTGAAATCCATCTTGAACCGTGGCGGCGTGGTCGCCAACGGGTGGCTAACGATTCCGTCGAGCTTTTCCGCGGAGGTGATGGCGCATCAGGGCTTCGATTCTCTCGTCATCGACATGCAGCATGGGGTAATTGATTACCAGATGGCAGTGACGATGCTTCAGGCGATCTCGACGACCAATGTGATCCCGCTAGCCCGCGTGCCCTGGAACGATCCAGCCTCAATCATGAAAATGCTGGATGCCGGCGCGTACGGAATCATCTGCCCGATGATCAATTCGCGCGATGAAGCGCAGCGGCTTGTACGTGCCTGCAGATATGCGCCGCAAGGCAACCGCAGCTTCGGTCCGATCCGGGCTTCTCTTTATGCTGGTTCGGATTACGCCCAGCATGCGAACGACACTGTTGTCGTGATGCCGATGATCGAAACAAAAGAGGCGGTGGAGAATATTGACGACATCCTGAGCACGCCTGGTATTGACGGCGTGTACGTCGGCCCCGCAGATTTGTCGCTCACCCTGGGGTGTACGCCCAAGGTCGACCAGACGGAGGAGCCAGTTCTAAAGGCACTTGAAACTATCCTCGCCGCGTGCAAGCGCCACAAAGTGTTCGCGGGTCTTCACAACGCGAGCAGCAGCTATGCCATGAAAATGGCCAGCCAGGGGTGGCAGTTCGTAACGCTCGGGACCGATAGCCGGTATCTTGCGACACGTGCGGCCGAGGAGGTGGCTGCGATGAAGAAGACTTTGTCCGATGTTCGGCTCCCCGCCTACTGAAACTCCTAAGATATCCTATCGATCGAAATCGAAATGAAAAGGAATTTTGTAATGAATGGAGCTGAAAGCCTGGTCCATACTCTGTTGGATGGCGGAGTAAATGTTTGCTTTACCAATCCGGGTACCTCCGAGATGCATTTCGTCTCTGCGCTCGACCGCGTCGAGGGAGTCCGCTGCGTTCTGGGGCTGTTCGAGGGTGTTGTGACCGGCGCGGCCGATGGTTACGCGCGCATGATGGGAAAGCCCGCTGCGACATTACTCCATCTCGGACCCGGGCTCGCGTATGGCAACCCGAATCTGCACAATGCGGGACGTGCCCGGTCGCCCATCGTGAATATCGTCGGAGATCACACTACCTATCATCGTCAGTATGACTCACCACTCAAGTCGGACGTTGAGGGAACCGCCAGGCCGTTCTCGAAATGGGTGCGCACCTCACCGGATGCGCGCTCGGTGGCGCAGGATGCCGCCGATGCGATCGTTGCGTCTCAAAGCGCGGTTGCCGGCGTGGCGACGCTGATCCTTCCTGCCGATACAGCCTGGGGCGAAGCTGTCGGGCCGGCCAAGGTCTTGCCGCCACCGAAGCGCGCACTCGTCGACGACCGGGCGATCGCGGCCGCGGCCAAAGCGTTGCGCGCGCCCGGGCCGAAGCTGTTGTTTCTCGGCGATGCGGCGCTGCTTGGCGATGGGCTGAAATATGCCGGCCGCATTGCCAAAGCAACCGGCGCACAGCTGCTCGCGGAGACCTTCAATCCACGATTCGAGCGTGGCGCGGGACGCCTCGCGATTGAGCGCCTGCCGTATTCAATCAATCAGGCTGTTGCGGCGCTGAAGGAAGTGAGCACCATGGTGCTGGCGGGGGCAAAGCCGCCCGTCGCGTTTTTCGCCCATCCCGGCAAGCCGAGTGTATTGACTCCGGAAACCTGCTCTGTCACGACGCTTGCGGCTCCAGGCGAAGACATCGTCCAGGCATTAGCGGCACTCGCGGATCTGATCGGGGCTCGCACCGATGCGCAAGTTGAAGCGGCTGCTCCGCCGTTGTTGCCACATGGTCCCATTACCTTGTCGGGTCTGGCTGCCGTGATCGGCGCGCTCATTCCGGAGCAGTGCATTGTTGTCGATGAGGCAGTGACGTCCGGTCGCGGCCTGTTTCCAGTAACGAAGAATTCTCCCCAACATGACTGGCTTCAGAATGTAGGTGGCTCAATCGGCTTCGGCTTGCCAGTTGCAACGGGCGCCGCCATTGCATGTCCCGATCGCAAGGTGCTGTGTCTCCAGGCCGATGGCTCTGCGATGTTTACGCTTCAGTCACTGTGGACGCAGGCACGCGAGGGTCTCGACGTCACCACGTTGATTTTCGCTAACCGTGAATACGCGATCTTAAAGCAGGAGCTAGTGAATGTCGGTGTACAAAATCCGGGACTGAAGACCATGGACTTACTGAACATCGGGCGGCCAAACCTCGATTGGGTTGGCCTCGCTCGCTCCATGGGCGTAGAGGCAAAACGCGCAACGACGCTGGAAGAGGTGGCCGCCGGGCTCAGCCGCGGATTGGCGACGCCAGGGCCGTATCTCATCGAAGTGATGATGTGAGTCCCGGGTGCCTCATACCTTCCGATACGCGAAGATCGGAGGCCTCGGCACATTGCAGGCGATTTCCGCCCGCCGGTTCATAGAAAAAACTACGGATACCATATTTGTTTAGAAGAGATCGCTGGGACAAGCCCTGGCGAATGACAGAAATCGTGAGAGAGGGAGTATCGAATGCACATTCTCATCATCGGCGCGGCCGGAATGATCGGGCGTAAGCTTACCGAGCGGCTCGTGAAGGACGGCGGGTTGAACGGCAAGCCGATCGACAAGCTGACACTCATCGATGTTGTCGTCCCCGCAGAGCCCGCCGGTTTCAGCGGCAAGTTCGAAATCGCCGCTGCGGACATCGCGGCGCTGGGGGAGAGCGACAAGGCGATTCGCGAGCGGCCGGACGTGATCTTCCATCTCGCTGGCATCGTCTCCGGCGAGGCCGAGCGCGATTTTGAGAAGGGCTATCGGATCAATCTCGACGGAACGCGCTATCTGTTTGAATCGATTCGCAAGGTGGGCAGCGACTATCGTCCGAAGGTGATCTTCAGCTCGTCCGGCGCGGTCTTCGGTGCACCGTTCCCGCCATCGATCACGGATGATTTCCATCTCACCCCGCTGACTTCCTACGGGACGCAGAAGGCGATTTGCGAGCTGCTGCTCGCCGACTATACGCGTAGGGGTTTTCTCGACGGCGTTGGCATTCGGTTACCTACGATCTCCGTTCGACCGGGTAAGCCAAATGCTGCGGCTTCCGGTTTCTTTTCCAGCATTATTCGCGAGCCTTTGACAGGGCAAGAGGCGGTCCTTCCGGTGCCGGACACTGTCACGCACACACATGCCTCGCCGCGCTCGGCCGTCGGCTTCCTGGTCCTCGCCGCGAGCCTGACGCGCGAGCAGCTCGGATCGCGCATCAATCTCACCATGCCGGGCATCAACTGCACGGTCGGCGAACAGATTGCAGCACTCAAGCGTATTGCCGGAGAGAAGGTCGCTGCCCGCATCCGCCGCCAGCCCGACGAGCTTATCCAGCGCATGGTCGGCGTTAAACCGCGGGTCGAGGCCACGCGGGCGCGTGAACTGGGTTTCAAGGTCGAGAGCAATTTCGACGAGATCGTGCGCGCGCATATCGAGGACGAGCTCGGCGGCAAATTTGCGGATTGATTTTTTTTCATATCTCGCTTCGCAGCTGCGGGGCGAGGCAAAGATACATGGCTGACTTAGGAGCACAGGATATGAGTAACAAGGACAAGTCTGACGCCGGTGATATTGCCGCGCCTGCCGCCAAGCCGAATAGACTCACCGCAGCGAACCTGCGTTCCAAGCTCTGGTTCGACAATCCCGACAACCCTGCCATGACGGCGCTTTATCTGGAGCGCTATCTGAACTTCGGTCTCACGCGGGAAGAGCTGCAGTCCGGCAAGCCCGTCATCGGCATCGCGCAGACGGGATCGGACCTGTCGCCCTGCAACCGTCACCATCTCGAGCTGGCCAAACGCGTTCGCGATGGCATCACGGCCGCGGGCGGACACTGCTTCGAGTTCCCGGTGCACCCGATCCAGGAGACGGGCAAGCGGCCGACGGCGGCGCTGGACCGAAACCTCGCCTATCTCGGTCTCGTCGAGGTGCTCTATGGCTATCCGCTGGACGGTGTGGTGCTGACCACGGGCTGCGACAAGACGACTCCTGCTTGCATCATGGCAGCGGCCACCGTGAATATACCGGCCATCGTGCTCTCGGGCGGCCCGATGCTGAACGGCTGGTGGAAGGGCGAACGCACCGGCTCCGGCACCATCATCTGGAAGAGCCGCGAGCGGTTCGCCGCTGGCGAGATCGATTATGACGAGTTCATGGACATCGTCGCGTCGTCCGCTCCCTCCGTGGGTCACTGCAACACGATGGGCACGGCATCGACGATGAACTCGCTGGCCGAGGCGCTTGGCATGAGCCTTCCGGGATGCGCCGCTATTCCCGCACCTTATCGCGAGCGCGGGCAGATCGCCTACGAGACGGGAAAGCGGGCGGTCGAGATGGTCTGGGAGGACCTGAAGCCTAGCGACATCCTGACACGCAAGGCGTTCGAGAATGCCATCGTGGTCAACTCCGCGATCGGCGGTTCCACCAACGCACCAATCCACATTAACGCCATCGCCAGCCACATCGGCGTGGAGCTGAACATAGAAGACTGGGCGAAGGTCGGGGGCGACGTGCCGCTGATCGTGAACCTGAAGCCGGCGGGCGAGTATCTCGGCGAGGAATACCATCGAGCGGGTGGCGTGCCAGCAGTGATCAACGAACTGATGAAGAAGAAACTCATCCACGAGGATGCGGTGACCGTCAACGGGCGCACCATAGGCGAGAACTGCGAGCGCACCACCGTCATGGACGAAAGGGTGATCTTCCCGGTGGACAAGCCGTTGCGCAAGGACTCCGGCTTCATCGTGCTCAAGGGCAATCTGTTCGACAACTCAGTGATGAAGACGAGCGGGATCACGGAGGAGTTCCGGGCGCGCTATCTCTCGAACCCGAAGGACCCGGAGGCCTTCGAGGGCCGCGCCATCGTCTTCGACGGTCCGGAGGACTACCACCATCGTATCGACGATCCGCAGCTCGATATTGACGAGAACTGCATGCTGATCATGCGCGGTACCGGCCCGATCGGCTATCCGGGCGCGGCCGAGGTAGTGAACATGCAGCCGCCGGCGGCGCTGATCAAGAAAGGGATCCATTCGCTCCCTTGCATTGGCGATGGTCGCCAATCTGGCACGTCGGGCTCACCTTCCATCCTAAATTGCTCCCCGGAGGCGGCGGCCGGCGGCGGCCTCGCCGTGATCAAGACAGGCGACCGGGTACGCATTGACCTGAAGAAGGGAACGGCGAACGTCCTGATTCCGGATGACGAGTTGGCGCAGCGGCGCGCTGACCTCGCCAAGGAGGGCGGATTCAAGATCCCCGCCAGCCAGACGCCTTGGCAGGAGATCCAGCGCCAGATGGTGGACCAACTCGGCAATGGCATGGTGCTGAAGCCAGCGGTTAAGTACCAGAAGGTGGCCCAGACCAAGGGCGTGCCGCGCGACAACCATTGAGGTTGTTGCTGTTGGTAATGGGCACCGGACGAAGATGCTGGATGCAACTACCGGTGGCGTCCGGCGAGTCTGGTTCGGCAGAGTACGCGCTCATGGAGGCGGTTTAACTCAAGGAGACACCAATGAAATGGGTCACAAAGAATTTCGTGCACTTGGACCGAGTGGCTTGTCCATGGTTGATCAAGCGTTTCGTTGACAACGAGGCGCAGTTTTCCTTTGTTCCCTGGGACAAGCAGGACGAGGTGCCATCAGATGCGATTCCCTTTGCGCTGGATGGCGCTGACCTGGGTCCGCACGATGCCGAGGGCACAACCTTCGCCAAGGTCCTGAAGAAGTATTCGCTCAAGGACCCGGCTTTGGACGATATCGCGAGAATCATCGCTGCAGGTGTTAACTATGCGCTGGACTTGTATCAGCCTTCTTCCGACGACAACCATGGACAAGTGGCCGTCGGCTTGCTGGCAATCTCGGAAGGCATCATGCTCAATTGCACCAGCGACGCGATGATTCTGGAGTCAAGCTATCCGGTCTACGATGCGCTGTACGCCTATTTCCGGGCGAAAGCGCTCATGAAAGCAAAGGGACTCACTCCGCCGCCCCCGGCCGGGCGGGGTCCGGGACCCAAGACGGAATTCCTGCGCGAACTGCTGAAGAACAACGGACGCTAACGGCGAGGCCACGGATCGGTCATCGTGCACGGGAGTGCACGAGCTCAACTGGGTATTCGTTCGGAGCGCTGAATACAACCGGCGCAGTGGAAAGGGGAACGTCGGCCAGCCGCATCAGCGGAAACGAGATTGAAGGAGAAGCCAATGGAAAAGGCTGAAAGATCCTTGCGTTTCATGGTGGAAAAATGGCTTGTGATGGCTCCTGCACTGTCGGTGCGGATAACACGAGGAAGTCGCGCACGCGCGAATCAGAGGCGCTATGTATGCGTCGAGACATCGCTATCAACTGGGGCGTTTGCAATCTATCTCTTCCGCCAAGGTGACGGTACCTGGGATGTGTTCCCGCCTGATACCAAACACCCGGTGATGAGTGTTTCTTAACGTGCGGTGCGATTGGGGTATCTGCGGACGTGACCGAGTGCCGGCTGCGTGTACAACCGAGAAGGGGTTCGCTATTTCGACGAATCAAATCAGTTGCCGCGCGCAAGTACGAGCAAGCTCTGCACGCGCGGACCTGTCCTTGGTACGACGCAGCCGCCGCTAGGAAATTGATCTGATCGAAGTGATCTGATCGAAGTACCACCTCGACGCCGCGACCGCAAACCGTCTTCAAGGCTACTTCCACGCCAGGTTCAATCAGACCCGAGTGATAAACCGCGTTTCCAAATAGGCCGCAATCGCCTCGGACCCGCCCTCCGTACCGTATCCGGAATCCTTGATGCCCCCGAATGGAACCTCTGGTAATGAGAAGCCGAGATGATTAATCGTCATCATCCCGCTCTCAACTTCCATGCTAAGTCGAGTAGCGGTTTTTTCCGAACGGGTAAAAGCATAGGCAGCTAAACCGTAAGGCAGCCGATTGGCTTCTGCGATCGCCTCATCCAGATCTGTAAATCGATTGATGACAACTGCAGGACCGAAGGGCTCGTCATTCATGATCTTTGCCGACACTGGTACGTCTGCCAGGATGGTTGGTTCGAAGAAGTAGCCGTTGTTACCGATCCGGTGTCCCCCGGTCGTCAACCGGGCGCCACACTCAAGGGCGTCGGCGACCATGGCTTCGAGTGCAAGTATGCGGCGCTCATTGGCGAGCGGCCCCATGGACGTGTCTTCATCAAGGCCGTTGCCCACCTTGATCGCCTTGGCAGCCGCAGTGAACCCCTCGAGAAAACGGTCAGCCACCCGTTCATGAACAAGGAAACGGCTAGGCGATATGCACACCTGACCAGCGTTGCGGAACTTGTACGCTGACATGAGCGAAACCGCTTGATCGAGATCGGCATCCTCGGCAATGACGACGGGCGCATGACCGCCAAGCTCCATCGTTGCTCGCTTCATATGCTGACCGGCCAGGGAGGCGAGAAGTTTTCCAACCACGGTTGAGCCGGTGAACGTCACTTTACGAATAACTGGATGACTGATCAGATATTCGGAGATCACGGTCGGTACGCCATACACAAGATTAACAACCCCCGCCGGGATACCCGCGTCTACGAAACAGCGGACGAGTTCTGCAGGTGAGGCGGGCGTTTCCTCGGGTGCCTTGACAATGAGGGAACATCCAGCGGCCAGCGCGGCAGACAGCTTACGAACGAGTTGATTAATCGGGAAGTTCCATGGCGTGAACGCCGCTACCGGCCCAACCGGGAGCTTCACCGTCATCTGAGTAATGTTTGGCGAACGTGCCGGGATTACTTGGCCGTAAGTGCGTCTTCCTTCTTCGGCAAACCATTCGATCGTGTCTGCGGCCCCCAATATCTCAGCTGTCGACTGGGCCAGAGGCTTGCCTTGTTCACGCGTCATCAGCCACGCAATATAAGGGGCTCGTTCGCGCAATAAGTCAGCAGCCTTTCGCATGATCTTGGCGCGTTCGAATGCAGACGTGTGGCGCCAGACATTGAACCCTCTGCTGACCGCGTCCAGCGCCGCATCCAGATCTTCCCGCTCAGCACAAGACACGACTCCAATCTGTTCTTCGGTGGCAGGATCAATTACTGCGATTGTTTTCCCGCCCTGCGCTGGAAGCCAGTTTCCATCAATGAAGAGGAGAACGTCTTTGTATGTATAGTCCACGGCGGTTCATTTACCTCGTTGCGTCATCATATGTGCCAACCTTATTTCGATAAGGATGACTGATCGTAAAAAGGGAGCGGTCCGGGCCGAATATTCGGTCTAGACTTCGGTCAAGCGTCGTCGTTAAGATGGCTGCCGGAGGACCTATGCCGCACCCAGGAAGATCGGTTCCAGCCAGTGCGTCCCTTCGCCCGGTCGAAGTCCTGACCACCGACTAGGACAGTCGGTCAGGGGGAGTCACACCGCGTCGACTATCGAGGCGGTGTTCGTCGATGGCTAACCCAGCGGCCAGGATGCATCTTGGGACCATACGACGACCACACTGCTAGAGGGCAGGGAGTATCAATTCTGCGGATCGTGGGCCGGCCCGTATTTGCCTGATAGCTGACGGACCGCACTTTCGGGAATTTGCTTTTTCTTCCGCTCCAGCCAAGTGTCCCGCTCCCAGGTCCGCTTGAGATCATCACGTACCAGAATACGCAACTTTCCAAGCCCCTCGGTCTCTAGTTCCACTTCATCGCCATCCTGGAAGCTCGACAATCCGTCATGGCTTGTTCCGGTTGCCAGGATATCGCCCGGCTCAAGCGCATGCACCGAGCTCACCCATTCAATGCAGCGCGGAATGCGATGTGCCATTCCGCCCGTGCTGAAGTCCTGTCGCAACACGCCGTTGACCCATAGCCGGATACGAAGGTTGTGCGGATCGGGGATCTCGTCTGCTGTCACGAGGTATGGGCCGATGGGAGCGAAAGTCTGGCGCGCCTTCGTCTGAAACAGCGAGGGAGCGCCTCGCGCCGAGCCATCAATAAAATTCACGTAGCCGAACACGTGATCCATCGCGTCTGTCGCGCTGACGTTACTGGCCCGCTTGCCGATCACGACCGCCATTTCTGCCTCACCCTCGAAGGCCAAGGCAGGAAAATCAGGCAGGATCATCGTCTCGCCGGGACCAATGATGGAACCGGTCGATTTCGTGAACGCATCAATCGGCGCGGGCTCGGGCCCGATCTTGCCGTCGATGTAGTTGAGCGCCATACACACGATATTGCCCGGTCGCGGGAGAGGCGGCCGCAGCCGGACACTTTCGACCGGTATTGCGTCGTTGCTCACGGTTGCGCTTTCCAGCCGCGCACGGAGGCGGTCGAACTGACTGATCAGCCCGGTCATCAGGTCATGAGGGCCGGTATGTGGAATTTCCCCGGCGATAAATGAGACGTCGTAGACGGAATCATTCTTTAGGACACCCAACCTGAAATCATCGAAGTACACCAGCTTCATTCGGCCACTCCTTTCGATATGCGACGGATCGCAAACAAAATGCAGAAAATATTCGTCGCAGTGACACGCGGATCAGCTTCGATAGTCAAGCGACCCGCGTGAGCTTTCCTTCAGCAATCCAATTTGCCAGGACGTTACGTTGTACCTTCCCGGCCGGCGTTGTCGGCAGAGCATCGGCGACATAGACCTGCCTTGGTACCTTGAATTGGGCCAGGCGGCCCCGCATTCCGGCCAATACCTCGTCCCAGGCTACCGGGCCGTTTTGTACGATGACCGCAACGGGAATTTCCTGCAATCTATCGTCGGGCAATCCGATCACGCAGAGGTTCTGTTGTTGGCATGCGCTACGCAGCACTTCCTCCACTTCGGCGGGAGCGAAGTTCTCGCCGCCGACACGGATGATTTCCTTCAGGCGCGCCACATAGCGCAGTTCCCCGTCAGGGGAAACGGAACCCAGGTCGCCGGTACGGAACCATCCGTCCTCCGTGAATGCCTGCCGGTTGGCCTCCGGCTGGGCGAAATAGCCCGGGGTGATGGTCGGTCCTCGAAGTTGGACTTCCCCGAGGCAGTCACTCGACAGCGGTGCGCCGCTTTCCGCGTCCACAATCCGTATCTCGTTTCCCGGCTGCGGCCGGCCGTTTGCGGACACGCGCTTGATTAATGGATCGTCGGGGAACCACATGGTGAACATCCCCGACGTTTCCGTCATTCCATAAAGGTTGGAGATGCCGGAAATTCCAATTTCATCATGAAGCTGCATGATTTGGCTTCCGGCGTGATCGTATCCCAGTTTGAGCGTGGCGAGCTTGGTGCGGACCTTCTCCACTCCTAGCGAGAGCACATCGCGGAAGAAAATTCCGTGCGAAACGTCCGCCCGGTGATGTTCTACCAGGTCGAGCAGGCGTTCGGGGTCCCAGCTCGACATGGAGTGTAGTGTGCAACCCGCAACCAGAGATGTGGTGATCGCATGCATGCTGCCGCTGCAATGAAAGAACGGTGCGGGACTCATGAAACGGGTGGACGGTGTCAGGCGCTGACAGAATGCGGCGTATTGGGCGGTTCTTATATAGCTCTCGGCAGTGAGCATCACGCCTTTTGGTTTCGACGTGGTACCGGACGTGTACATGATGCCGAAAATGCCATCCGGCAATTCCGGGGAGTTCGCGCCCACAGCCTGCTGCCGGATATGCGCCCGCCAGTCTTCCTTCAACTCGTCGGAGGGACCTTCTATGATTACCGATGCGCGTTGTGCATCGATGGAACCTGCTTCGTCTACATAGTTGCGTCCGCGATACTTTGGCAAAACGGCAAGCACGCGGGCGCCACAATCCTCAATGAGCGCGCTCACCTCTACCGCGGTAAGCCGCGTGCTGATGGGAACCGCGATCCCCTGCAATTCCTGGATTGCGAGAAAACTCGCGATCCAGGCGAATGAGTTCGGCATCCATATCGCAACCCGATCCCCTGGCGCGACGTGCGGGCCGAAGCAGTTCCGCGCTTCGACGACCAGGCGTGCCAACGCCTGGAAACTCAACTCATGATCGTCAATAGTGACCGCGCACTTCTCTGCAAAATGGCGAACATTGTGGTGAAGCAGTTGCGGTATTGTCAGGCGCATCGATCTATCCTCATCTTTCATTCGGAAGATTAAGATCAGCATAGGCCGGATCTACCACGAACGGATAGGGAACCGCGCGACCGCCACGCAGGGGCAAAACACCGATCGCCCACCCCGACGTATTAATCGTGTCGTTCTGATCTGTCAGAGCGATACGGCAAGTTACAAAACCAAGTCCGCCAAGAACCTGCTTCTCCACGACCTTGGCTTCTGCGAAGATCGTGTCGCCCGCAACGTTCATCTTGTCGTAACGAAACTTTATCTTCCACAACCAGCCTTCGGGTCCGAGACCATCCTTCATGACTTGCGCGAGAACGTGCTGCTTCCATGATCCATTCACCAGCACGTCGGGCAGCTTGTCGTGGTCGATCGCAAACCGCTGGTCGTAGTGAATCCTATGCCAATTCTCGATTGCAGAGGACCAGCGCATGATATGGGTAGTCGTCATAGGCCCTTTCTTGAGCCGCATCAAGGTCTGACCTACCTCGACATCTTCGAAATAGAGAGATTCACTCATTATCGCCACACCATTGTATGTCTGCTGATCATCAGCAGTTCACCTGCTTCCGTGGTAAAACGCGTTTCGATCGTTACGAGCAGAAAATCACCGCTTGATCCTTTCTTCGGTGTCACCTTGCTGTAGCGAGGGGAGGCAACCGCTTTCTCTCCCTTTCTCAGGCAGCGGTAAGATTCCACTTCAAGGCCTCCGTTCAATATCCTGTTGAACGGTACCTTGATATGTTCTAGTCCGTAGTACGCATCAGCTCCGTCGCCTGCACCGTCAGCGTCGCGGTTTTCTATGATCGCGTCCAGTGGGTCAGCGGTCCCGGAAGCACGACGAAACGCGTGCAGCGGATAGAGCGGCGGAGCGCAAATTGCGCCATATTTCGAAGCACTCGCCACTTCTTCATCGTAATACACTGGATCGTCGTCCATTGTCGCTTGGACGAAACGCCGTAGCGTATCCTGTTCGAGGGGGGCCGCCGCAGTGGTAGGAGGGGCGGTGAGGCCAATATATCTTGAGTAATCCTGATCAGAAGACATCGGGTAATCGTCCTTTCGTTTTCCTGGACTGCTTGACATTCAGGCGCCACATTCACCGGCTCTTCGGCGCCATCTCGTGAGACGACATTCGGACTGGAGCGTGTTTCTCAGCTGTTACTCCCTGGGCATACCGGTGCACATCCGGGCGATGTACCCGAAGCGTCCCCTTTGAATTTCCCGGCGCGGTTTCTCAACTGGGGAGTACGCAAAAAGCCGTGGCCATGACCAAGCAAAACGGCTCTCGTCATCTCGTTGCTGAATATGTGGAAATTATTTTCGCATGCTTTAATTGCTGGCGCAATAGGCAGAATGCAGGACCCTGAAGACTGAGCGTATCGCGAACAAAAAATTCACGCTGCACGACAGAACCTGAGTTGTTCCGCGTCTCCCCGAGTGAGTGCACCTGGTCTGTCGCATTACAAAACCGGGCGCTCGTGTGTCCTTTTTAACGATGGCGTGAAGCTCAGGTTACTCCGTTCACCTTAAACCCCGCTTGCACGCGCTTCCGGCAGAGCCCGACCCGACGGATTCAACCACGTCCCACGTAGGGCATCTTGGTCGCCATCACGGTCATCGTCAGAATGTTCGCCGACAGGGGGAGCGAGGCCATGTAGAGGACGGTGGCGGCGACATGGGCCACGTCCATTGCCGGCTCAGGGATGACGCGGCCGTCGGCCTGACGCGCTCCAGTCGACATTCTGGAAGTCATGTCACTTGCGGCGTTGCCAATATCGATCTGGCCGCAGGCGATATCGTAGGGGCGCCCGTCAAGCGCGGACGCTTTGGTCAGGCCAGTGATCGCATGCTTGGTGGCAGTGTAGGGTGCCGAATTAGGCCGTGGCGTATGCGCCGCGACGGACCCGTTGTTGATGATTCGTCCGCCCATTGGAGACTGTTGCTTCATCACGCGGAAGGCCTGGCGCGTACAGAGGAACGGCCCAGTGAGGTTGGTGTTCACGACGGCTGCCCAGGCCTCAACCGAAAGCTGGTCTATGTCGACAGCGGGAGCCGAGATGCCGGCATTGTTGAAGACGACATCGATCCGACCGAAGCGCTCAACCGCATGGTCGAACAGGGCTTCCACAGCGGCGGGATCGGTCACATCAGCGGGATGGCACAGCGCTCGTGCCCCGGCTGCACCGGCCGCATCTACCGTTTCGGCCAGCCGGTCGGCGCGGCGCGCGGTGATGACGACGTTGTACCCGGCGTGGAGAAAGGCGATTGCGGTCGCCCGGCCGATGCCCGACGATGCGCCCGTAATAAGTGCTACGCGTCCCTCATTCATGACTGCTCCTTCGCGGTTTGCTTTTGCATGATTGTCTGATTTTTAGAAATTCGCTCGTCCTGCAGCGCAGATCGAACCAATGAAGCGCTCAGGGGATTCTGATTTACTGTGAGCACAACGTAGTAGTGGGCTGAAAAGAGGGCGGGAGAGACTTCACCCCGGACCGCCATGTGGACATTGATGGCGCATTCTCGCAGTACTACCTCTCGGTCTGCGATGGTGGTGGCGATTGCGACTCAAGGATTCTTTCGACCTCACGAACAAGGGTGGCAAGCCGGGGCCCCACTTCATTCATGAGGAAGGCCAGATCGAGATAGTCGGCAATTCCGCCGCAATTGAAAGCCACCACACTGCCGCTGGCCGGCATTCGCAAAGGCGCGGCCACCGCTCTAACGTGCTTCATCCGCATCCGGTCAGCGATGCAAAATCCCTTCTTGTTAAACAAGTCGATGTTGTCGTCGATTCGCCCGCGAAAGCTGTCCATATCGGGGACTTTGGACCCTAGCTGGTCCAACATCTCGTGCCGTTTCTCCTCATCCAGGCCGGCCAGATAAGCATGGCCCATGGCTGTGCGCTCGATCGGGACGACTGAACCAACTCCGAACCGCAATGACAATTGATCGTCCGTGCTTTCCCTCGCGATGTACCTCATGCTGAGTTCATGGCGACGGGCAATGCAGACCGGGACACCCGAGAATGCCGCAAGCTCGGTCATAAGTGGTCGCGCTACATGGCTCACCAGATCGGAAGCCATGTAGAGATAGCCTAACGACAGGCAGGCGTCACCCAGACGATATTTGCCGGCTTCGGGCAAATATTCAACGTAGCCCAAATTCGTCAAGGTGTAGCAAAGCCGCGAAACCGACGCGTTCGGAAGCCCCGACAGTCGAGCCAGATCGGTCGTGCCCAGTACTTCCCCTTTTGTGAGGAAGCGAAGCAGTGACAGCCCTTTCGCAAGCCCCGCTACAAACTGGCGATCGCCCGAGTCGTCTCCAAGATCAGCTATCGGCACTACCTGCGCTCCTTTTCTAGCCACGAACATATCCCTGGCTTCGTCATTGTCAGCCGCGCTGATTGCTCTTGAAGTTTGTCAATGTACCGCCTCTCAGGATCTTGCTAGGAAGCGGGTGCTCGACGAGTTGTTCGACTCGCTGCGACGCCTCACGCAGCCGGTCCAGGTCGATGCCGGTGGAGATTCCCATTTCCTCGCACGTGAAGACCAGGTCCTCAGTGCAAATATTGCCAGCGGCGCTAATCTTGCCACCGGCCCCTTTGTGCCCAGCGAATGGACACCCGCCCAGGCCGCCAACTGCGGAATCGAATTCCGACACACCAAGTTCCATTGCCGCTACCGCATTAGCTACGGCGGCGCCGCGCGTATCGTGAAGATGAAGCTTGATGGCAACGTCGGGCCAGCGGTCCCACACCGCGGAAATCGTCCGCTTGATCTGGAGTGGATTGGCCCAACCCATTGTGTCCGCCAGCGTCACGTGTTTCATCTGAGCGCCGTTGTCATCCAGAGTCTGTCTTGCACGGTCGATGAGATCGATAAGCTTGGTCAAGGGTATATAACCCTCGAAGTTGCAACCGAAGGCAGCCATGACGGCAATCATCGTGGTGTCTATGTTCGCATCCCTGAACATCCCGACCCATTGCGGAAATTCATCAAAAGTCTGATCGATAGTACGGTTGGTATTGCGTTTTACGAACGTCTCACTCGCCGTTATCGAAATCTGTCCTTCGACATCCGCGCGCCCCGTTGCCAGCGCTTCCCTTAACCCGCGCGGATTGAGCACGACCACCCGATAGGCAACGCCCGCTCGCGGAGTCAGCTTCTCCAGGACCTTGTCCGTGTTCGCCATTTGCGGAACGGCTTTCGGATTGACGAAGGACCCGACCTGGATTTCACGAAATCCACAAGCGAGCAGGTCCTCGATCATCGACGCCCGCTCGTCGACCGACAATACCTTCGGTTCAATCTGGAGGCCATCCCTCGGGCCGACTTCTATGATTTTCACTGATTTCGGTAGATCAGACATGGGTCCTCTGATAGTAAAGTCCGGTCATCTTTAGAACATATTCAGTTGGTTGGGTAAACTGAGGTGTTCTTGAGAACCGACACGAAAATAGAATAGATCAGATGGCGACGGTGAAGAAGGTTCGGCCGCCAGTTGCTTTTGTCTTGATAAGTGGAAATAATTTCCATTTATTGTGCGTCGAAGTGCAAACTTGCGTCAAGCGCTTTTCGCACTTTTCGAGAACAGGTTGGGGCGTGAGGTCCGTTGATACAGTGTGCAGAGGTCAGGCCGCTCGAAGGTGGCCATAGGTCCCCGCAGAATGTAGCGGAATTGCACCAAGTTCGCGGACGTCGGCGGCAGGAAAGCGCTTGACGAGCGCGGCCGCTTTGGTCTGGAGAATCCGCGTGTTTGGCGGCAGTGCAGGGTGCCGGGTCAGGCCGCGACGCATGAGCAGGGGCAGCCTTTGTTGAGGACCGTCGGGCGCGTTGAAGGGTGATCTGGTCAGCGCCGGTATCGGCGCTGCATCCAGTAGTTGGTGGCGCCTGTCAGCACCAGGGTGGTCGCCATCAGGATGAAAGAGGCGGCCGCGCCAAAGGGCCAGTTGCCGAGCTGGAATTCGTTGTATACGAGCGGCGCCATCATCATGAACTTTGGACCGCCGAGCAGTACCGGGGTCGCATAGGCGTTCACCGCGAGGATAAAGGTCAGGATGGTGCCAGTGATGATGCCGGGCTGGGCCAGCGGCCAAAGCACTCGCCAGAACGTGGTCCACGGACCGGCGCCCAGGCTCAAGGCGGCTTCCTCGGTGAAGCGGCCGATCCCTTCGATCACGCTTTGCAGCGTCAGCACCATGACAGGCAGGTTGACCGCGATGAGGCCGACGATCACCGCGGTCTCGGTAAACATGATCTCGAGCGGATGAGCAATGATGCCAAGCGAGATCAGCGTGGTGTTAAGCATGCCCTTAGTGCCAAAGAGCGTCATCCAGCCTGCTGCCCTGACGGCGTTGCCGACAAACATCGGCAGCACGATCAGCATGATGAGCAGGTTCTTGAAGCGCGACTCGGTGCGCGCCAGCGCATACGCGAGGGGGAAGCCGATCACCAGACAGGCGAGCGTGCAGATGAAAGAGACCCGCACCGTGGTGAAGAGAACGGCCCGGTAGTAAGGGTCGGAGACGAACTTGACGTAATTCTCCGCCGTCACTGCCTCAACCAGCAGGGCGCCGGGGGTGTACCGGTCCAGGCTGTAGCGCAACAGGATGAAGATAGGAATCAGGAGCCCTAGCACGACGATCAACGTCGCCGGCCCGACAAGGGCACTCGCGGACAGGCGACTGACGCTGTGCCCCTCATCTGTCCTGCTTACCGTGATCGTCGCATCTGCAGCCATGCCGTCTCCTCTGTCCGCTTTACCATTTTAGTCTTTGATAGGACTACATATTAATCGGGCATGACCCTTCACGGCGCTAGGCATCGGCGTTCGCGAAGACATTCGTTGAGGCGGCGGTCCAGCCGACGTAGACCTTGTCGCCAACCTGCGGCGCGTTGCCATCTTCCAGATTGGGAATCTGGGCAATGACGCGTTCTTCCGCCGGGAGGCGAACATGGATGTCCAGGAGGCCTCCGAGGTAGGAGACAAACTCCACCTCTCCGTGAAAGCGGTTGTCCATATCGGCGGACACATTCTGCGCCACGGTGATGCGCTCCGGGCGCAGGGCGAGCACAGCGCGACCGGTGATCCCCGGGGCCCCGTTAGCACAGCGGATCTCAAGGCCGCCGCCGGTGCGAAACAGGCCTGGCGCCTCCATTACCCCATTGAGAAAGGAGCTTCGGCCAACGAAGCCGGCAACGAAGCGGTCCGCGGGACGCTCGTAGAGATCGCGCTGCGTGCCGACCTGGCGCACCTGTCCTTCGCTCATCACGACGAGCCGGTCCGCCATCGTCAGCGCCTCCTCCTGGTCGTGCGTGACCATGACGGTGGTGAGGCCGAGCTCGCGCTGCAGCGCGCGGATCTCAACGCGCACCTCGTGCCGCAGCTTGGCGTCAAGATTGGAGAGCGGCTCGTCGAGCAACAACACGTCAGGCCGAAAGACGAGGGCCCGAGCCAGCGCCACGCGCTGTTGCTGTCCGCCCGAGAGCTGCCGGGGCAAGCGCTCCCCGTGCTCGCCGAGGCGCACCAGCCGCAAAGCCTCCTTAACCCTTGGAGCAATCTCGGCCGGGCTAATCTTGCGCATCTCCAGCCCGAAGGCGACGTTCTGCGCCACCGTCAGGTGAGGGAACAACGCGTAGCTCTGGAAGACCAAGCCGGTATCGCGCTTCCACGGTGGCAGCCGGGTGATGTCGCGCCCGCCAAGACGGATGGTCCCCGAGGTCGGCTCGGCGAAGCCGGCGATCATGCGCATCGTTGTCGTCTTGCCGCACCCGGAGGGGCCGAGAAGCGCGACGAACTCGCCGTCGGCGACCGTGAGCGTTACGTCGTTGACGACATGGACCTTGCCGTAGGCTTTGGAAATACCGTTCAATTCGAGCTGTGCCATCACACCACCCGGCTGAGTTTGACGAAACGGTCGGTGATCAGCAATGCCGCGCCGACGACCAGCATCTGCAGAACCGAGACAGCGGCGATTGTCGGATCAATCTTCCATTCGAGGTACTGCAAAATCGCGATCGGCAGCGTCGTGCGACCCGGCCCGACGAGGAACAGGCTTATCTCGAGATTACTGAACGAAGAAACGAAACCGAACATGGCCGCCGCGACGATGCCCGGCAAAATCGAGGGCAGTGTCACGCGGCGAAACGTCGTCCACCTATCCGCGCCGAGATTCTGCGCCGCCTCCTCGAGCGTGCGATCGAAGTTGGCAAGCGTCGCTGTCACCAGGCGCACCGTCCATGGGATGACGAGCAGGATGTGTCCGTTGACAAGACCGGCGAGCGATCCAAGGATCGGCACGTTACCGTTGGTCGCTATCTCGATCTGAACATGGAAAACGTAAAACGCTGTGCCAAGCACCACGCCGGGTACCACCAGCGGAAACAGCAGCAGATTGTTGAGAAACCCGCGACCAGCAAAGCGAAAGTGTGCAATACACAGGGCTGCCGGGATGCCCACCGCAAGGCCGATCGCGGTTGCGATGACGCCGACCTGCAAGCTCAACAGGAAGCCGTCAATGAACTGCTGATTGTTGGCAATCTCCGCATACCACCGCAGTGAATATCCGTGCGGTGGGAACGAAGGGATTTCCTCGCGGCAGAAAGAGAGCCACGTCACAAAGATGAGAGGCGTCAGAATGTACAACAGGGACAGCCCCGCGGCCGCCTTCAGCAGCCAGCGTCCCAGTCGGCGCTGGTCGAAAGCACGGAGGACTACGGCAGTGAACACATGCGGCGTCGTCGGAATGTTGGTCGCTGCCACTTTCATTCGAGACCCACCGTCAAGCGCTTAGAAAGATTGGAAAGCATTGTCTTATCTCCGTCTCTTTATGCCCGGCGGCCCAGGACGGGCCGAACAGATCCTTCGAACAGCCCCGACATT
The DNA here is from genome assembly GCF_011493005.1 of Caballeronia sp. SBC1. NCBI lineage: Bacteria > Pseudomonadati > Pseudomonadota > Betaproteobacteria > Burkholderiales > Burkholderiaceae > Caballeronia > Caballeronia sp. SBC1. Next base: position 467,366 of record NZ_CP049157.1, on the reverse strand, counting down.
CGTTTGCCAGAGGAAGTGGAAATTATTTTCACATAATTTTTGATCAAGGCGCAAGCCCTTCAATAAAAAATGGAGGCTGTCCACTTTCTCGTCAGGGATGACCCCAATTTCGCCAAATCCGCGGGTAATGCCGGTGCACGGGCGCTATTAAGGAAACGCCGAACAGATCCGATTCCTCGGCAGTGTAGCGAGAATTTTTGTTCACGTTACGCCGAATTTTCGCGGAGACAATCAGCTTCATGGGCGGCTACAACATCTACCCATTCATCATTGGGCGGGGCTCCTGTCAGTTGCGCTCAACCTCCGGTATCGACGTTGCCGATACCATGTGTTACGAGGTAATGCTCGCCAGCAAGCCGGCGCATGAGCGGCGAAGCGTCGCGAACGAATGATTCGTTCGTGCCAGCAGCGGTCGTAGAACAAGAGCGTTGTCGAAGCGGAAGACGTCACCGCGCCGTCTGGCCGGTCCGATGATGACGCCGACACGTTCGACCACCCAAAGATCGGACGATGCGCTCGCTGCATATGTCTCCAGCCGATGCGTCCAGGCAATGAAACAAGCCGAAAGCGGGTGGAAATTCCTGGTGTTGGCCCGACACGGCCACGGCTCCCGTTGCCTCAATTGCGCTGCAAAGTGCTTCCTTGGCGAAGGATGGGGATTACCTCCATTTTTTATTGAAGCGCTTGCGCTTTGCTTAAAACTTATGTGAAAATAATTTCCACTTCTTCGGCGCATGCATATCGAAGCTGTTCGCAGGAGCTGCTCGGTCCGTCTTGGCGCCGGGTAAAAGAGACGGAGGTAAGACAATGTTTTCCAATCTTTCTAAGCGCTCGACGGTGGATCTCGAATGAAAAGCGGGAGCGACCCATGTTCCGACCACGCCGCATGTGTTCACTGCCGTAGTCCTCTGTGCCTTCGATCAGCGCCGACTTGGACGCTGGCTGTTGAAGGTGGCCTCGGGGCTGTTCCTGCCATGCTAATGCGTCTCATCTTCATGGCCCGGCACTCCTTCTGCCGCGTGAAAGTCCCTTCGCTCCTACCGCACAAATATCCGCTGCGCGGTATGCACAGATTGCCAACAATCAGCAGTTCATTGACAGCTTGAGGCATAGATGGCACAGCTCGAATTGAACGGTATTTCCAAAGCCTACGGCAAGGTCCATGTCGTCAACGACGTAACGCTCACGGTCGCCGACGGCGAGTTCGTCGCGCTTCTCGGCCCCTCCGGGTGCGGCAAGACGACAACGATGCGCATGATCGCCGGCTTCGCCGAGCCGACCTCGGGGACCATCCGTCTTGGCGGGCGCGACATCACCCGGCTGCCACCGTGGAAGCGCGATACCGGCTTGGTCTTCCAGAGCTACGCGTTGTTCCCTCACCTGACGGTGGCGCAGAACGTCGCCTTCGGGCTGGAGATGCGCAAGATTAGCCCGGCCGAGATTGCTCCAAGGGTTAAGGAGGCTTTGCGGCTGGTGCGCCTCGGCGAGCACGGGGAGCGCTTGCCCCGGCAGCTCTCGGGCGGACAGCAACAGCGCGTGGCGCTGGCTCGGGCCCTTGTCTTTCGGCCTGACGTGTTGTTGCTCGACGAGCCGCTCTCCAATCTTGACGCCAAGCTGCGGCACGAGGTGCGCGTTGAGATCCGCGCGCTGCAGCGCGAGCTCGGCCTCACCACCGTCATGGTCACGCACGACCAGGAGGAGGCGCTGACGATGGCGGACCGGCTCGTCGTGATGAGCGAAGGACAGGTGCGCCAGGTCGGCACGCAGCGCGATCTCTACGAGCGTCCCGCGGACCGCTTCGTTGCCGGCTTTGTTGGCCGAAGCTCCTTCCTCAATGGGGTAATGGAGGCGCCAGGCCTGTTTCGCACCGGCGGTGGCCTTGAGATCCGCTGTGCTAACGGGGCCTCGGGGATCACCGGTCGCGCTGTACTGGCCCTGCGCCCGGAGCGCATCACCGTGGCGCAGAATGTGTCCGCCGATATGGACAACCGTTTTCACGGAGAGGTGGAGTTTGTCTCCTACCTCGGAGGCCTCCTGGACATCCATGTTCGCCTTCCGGCGGAAGAACGCGTCATTGCCCAGATTCCCAATCTGGAAGATGGCAACGCGCCGCAGGTTGGCGACAAGGTCTACGTCGGCTGGACCGCCGCCTCAACGAATGTCTTCGCGAACGCCGATGCCTAGCGCCGTGAAGGGTCATGCCCGATTAATATGCAGTGCTATCGAGGACTAAAATGGTAAAGAAACTTTCGAGCTTCAGCCCTTCCCGCCGCTTGGTCCTGCAGGGAGCGGCAGCCGCTGGCGTCACTGCGCTGGGCCTGCCCGGCATGGCGATGGCCCAATCCAAGGGTCGAATCGTGGTCGGAACTGCAGGAGGTGACTACGAACACATGGTCACCAAGTACATCGATCAGGCGATCCTTATTCCCGCCGGATGGGAAGTAGTCCATGACGTGGGAGACGACCTGAACCGGCGCAACAAGATGATTGCCGAAGCTCGGCTGCCGCGCGGTACCAGTGACGTGCAGGGCCTCTCGGCGCTCGCCTGGTACCAGATGGGTAAAGCTGGCGTACTCGCCCCGATCGACTATAGCCAGTTGAAGAACGGAAAATATCTTCTGCCGTCGATGAAATACCCCTTTGGCGTCGCCTCAGGTTATACGGGCAAGGTCGCCCTCTACAACCCCAGCCGCATTGCAGCGCCGAAGAGCTACAAGGAAGTACTCGACCCCAAGAATGGCAACAAACTCGGCCTCATCGACATCCAATACCAGTACGTGATGTCGGCGGCGGCGCTGGCGGCGGGCGGCAAGGTTAGTGACCTTGATGGCGGCAAGAAGCTGCTGCTCGAATTGCGCAAGTCTGGCGCGCGCATCTACCCGACGAATGAAGCCTTTGCACAGGGACTGAAGACGGAGGAAGTGACCGTCGGCATCATGTGGAAAGCGCGCGCTGTGCAGTGGAAGGACGCCGGCATCAACGTGCAATCGGCGGTGCCGAGCGAAGGTGCGCTCAAGTTCGTCCTGGGCTGGTCGGTGCCGAAGAATGCCCCCAACAAGGCGGGCGCTTACGCCTTTCTCGACGCGGCGCTCGAAAAATCGGCACAGGAGGGCTTCGCCACCGAATTGGGCTTCCCCCCGACCGTGACGAATGCCACGATCCCCCCCCAACTCGATCAACGCATCGGCTTTACGCAAGAGCAGTTAGCCGCGCTCATCGATCTCGACTACGCCTTCCTGACTGAGCATGACGTCGAACTGCGCGAGTGGTGGGATAAGAGCTTCAAGGGGTAATCAGTGCCACCCTTCCCTTCGAGTACGAAGAGAAGGGCGGCTAGCCACGCAGCGAACAGAGAGGAGACGGCATGGCCGCAGATGCGACGATCACGGTAAGCAGGACAGATGAGGGGCACAGCGTCAGTCGCCTGTCCGCGAGCGCCCTTGTCGGGCCGGCGACGTTGATCGTCGTGCTCGGGCTCCTGATTCCTATCTTCATCCTGTTGCGCTACAGCCTGGACCGGTACACCCCCGGCGCCCTGCTGGTTGAAGCAGTGACGGCGGAGAATTACGTCAAGTTCGTCTCCGACCCCTACTACCGGGCTGTTCTCTTCACCACGGTGCGGGTCTCTTTCATCTGCACGCTCGCCTGCCTGGTGATCGGCTTCCCCCTGGCGTATGCGCTGGCGCGCACCGAGTCGCGCTTCAAGAACCTGCTCATCATGCTGATCGTGCTGCCGATGTTTGTCGGCAACGCCGTCAGGGCAGCAGGCTGGATGACGCTCTTTGGCACTAAGGGCATGCTTAACACCACGCTGATCTCGCTTGGCATCATTGCTCATCCGCTCGAGATCATGTTTACCGAGACCGCGGTGATCGTCGGCCTCATCGCGGTCAACCTGCCTGTCATGGTGCTGACGCTGCAAAGCGTGATCGAAGGGATCGGCCGCTTCACCGAGGAAGCCGCCTTGAGCCTGGGCGCCGGTCCGTGGACCACGTTCTGGCGGGTGCTTTGGCCGCTGGCGCAGCCCGGCATCATCACTGGCACCATCCTGACCTTTATCCTCGCGGTGAATGCCTATGCGACCCCGGTACTGCTCGGCGGTCCAAAGTTCATGATGATGGCGCCGCTCGTATACAACGAATTCCAGCTCGGCAACTGGCCCTTTGGCGCGGCCGCCTCTTTCATCCTGATGGCTACTACCCTGGTGCTGACAGGCGCCACCAACTACTGGATGCAGCGCCGATACCGACGCTGACCAGATCACCCTTCAACACTCCTGACGGCAGCACTCCGTCGAATTCATCCAGCCAACCGAATCTGTTCTAAAATGAATCGCGCATGACTGTCGGAGGACGCGCTTTCCGGCAAGATTCTATGAGGCGGTACATTGACAAATTTAAAGAGCAATTCAGGACGTGCAATGATGATGGCGCCAGAGGGGTATGGTCGTGGGTAGAAAAAGAGCGCAGGTATTGCCGATAGCCGATCTTGGAGAAGATTCAGGCGATCGCCAGTTTGTATCGGGGCTTGCGAAAGGACTGACGCTGCTTCGCTTCCTCACAAAAGGGGAAGTGCTGGGCACGACCGATCTGGCTCGCCTGTCGGGGCTTCCGAACGCGTCGGTTTCGCGGCTTTGCTACACCTTGACGAATTTGGGCTACCTTGAGTATTTGCCCGAAGCAGGTAAATATCGTCTGGGTGACGCTTGCCTGTCGTTGGGCTATCTCTACATGGCTTCGGACCTGGTGAGTCATATAGCACGACCACTTATGACCGAGCTTGCGGCTTTCTCGCGTGTCCCTATCTGCATTGCCCGTCGCCATGAACTCAGCATGAGGTACATCGCGAGGGAAAGCACGGACGATCAACTCTCATTGCGCCTCGAAGTTGGCTCCGTCGTCCCGATCGAGCGAACGGCTATGGGCCATGCCTATCTGGCCGGCCTGGATGATGAGAAACGCCAGGAGATGCTGGACCAGTTGGGGTCCAAAGTCCCCGATATGGACAGCTTTCGCAGGCAAATCGACGACAACATCAACTTGTTTAGCAAGAAGGGATTTTGCATCGCCAACAGAATGTGGATGAAGCACATCCGAGCGGTGGCCGTGCCGTTGCGAATGCGTGACAGCGGCAATGTGGTGGCTTTCAATTGCGGTGGAATTGCCGACTATCTCGAACCGGCCTTCCTCATGAATGAAGTGGGGCCCCGGCTTGTCGCTCTTGTTCGTGAAGTCGAAAAAATCCTTGAGTCGCAATCGCAGCCACCATCGCAGATTGAGACGTTTCAATCTGAACTGCAGGAAGAGTTGATCCCCAAAAGCCAGACAGTCGCGAAAAAACAAACCGTCGCGAGAAAGCAAGTCGCGAAGGACCAGTTATGAATGGGGGACCCGTAGCATTGGTTACGGGACATCGAGCGGCCGATCGCAATTGCCCCTCTTCAGTCGAGTACTGAGTGCCGCCCGGGCGCAGTTCCGTTCCGAACTGTCGTCCGCTTCGAGTTGACTCTTCACACTCGCGGCATGTCGCTTCGCCTTGTCTCAGCCCGCCGGAACGCTCATCTCCGAGACGTCCTGCACCTTCCTTCCGTTGTTGATAGTCAGTGCGTTCACATCCGCCGCAGGTTCCTTGCGCCCGTTCTATAAGCGCGATCGCTGGCGAAGCCCGTCAAGTTGCTTAAGCTATATCCATTGCCGAACTTGAGGTCACCGATGTTGTCGCTCGCATACTTGAACGTTTGGCGAGTTTGCGCGAATGGCGATCGTTCGGACAACCGAGTTGATTGTCGCGAAGCACCGGGGCGACTCGACTGGCAATAGGGTGAGGCTTCTGCCGAGCTAATCGTAGGTGAAAGCGACGTGAGAGGCGCCGTCGCGGCGTTACCGGCAAAACTCCCCTTCTCTGCTCAGACTAATAAGCGGCCGCAATCAGGCACCAACCCAATAAGGAGTTTGGTATGAGGAAAGTGGGGAAACTCGACCTCGGGTCAACCCGAATTGCGGGAGGGCGTCCATTCGCCTATCTTTCTACATCATACGTATGACCTAGAGAGTAAATCGTGGCAACACTACACCGGCAGGTCCTGAATCAAATGGGCGAGCAAATATGCTCGGGCAAGTTTGCGCCGGGGGATATTCTTCCCGCCGAGCCCGAGCTGGCCGAGCAGATGCAGGTGAGCCGCATCACCATCCGGGAGACCATGAAATCGCTTTCCGCCAAGGGCATGCTCGAAGTGCGCCGGCGTTACGGCACGATCGTGTTGCCGCGCTCGCAATGGCAGTTGTTCGATCCGGACGTAATCACCTGGCGCGCGCGGGCGGGCGCAATCGATGAAGACCTGATCCAGGACCTGATGGAGCTGCGGCTGATCATCGAGCCGAATGCGGCCAAGCTCGCGGCCAAGCGAGCGACGGCGGAGGATCGCGTGGCGGTGCGGCGTACCTTCAAGGCGATGGAGCGCGCCGTCGCCGGTCACGGTGAATACGTGCCCGCCGACCTTGCGTTTCATGGCGCGATCCTCACCGCTTGCCACAACCAGTTCATCCAGCAGATGCAGAACGCGCTGTCGGCGATCCTGCGCACGAGCTTCGAACTCAGCTCCGAAATAGCCGGCGGCCCGGCCCGTTCGCTGCCAATGCACGAGGCGCTTTGCGTCGCGATCGAAACAGGCGATCCGGCGGGAGCGGAAGAAGCGGTTCTCACGCTCATCAAGCGCGCGGAGAAGGACTTCGAAGATCGCGCCGCGCTGAATATCGTTGCCAACGACACGCCCGTCTGACGTCTTAACCAGCGGATTTGAGATCAACGTTATCGCGGCCGGCTTTCCGGTCGCGAGGGGCGCACTCGCGTCTCGCGCCTGCAATCGCACTTGCACACCCGAAAAAGGAACAGCGTATGACACAGCTATTCGACTTGAGCGGCCGCACGGCGCTCATAACAGGATCTGCGCGAGGCATTGGCTTCGCGCTCGCCGAGGGGCTCGCCACGGCAGGCGCCGGCGTGATCCTGAACGGCACGCGTGCCGACACGGTCGCCGAAGCGGCCGGCCGGCTAAAAAGCAAGGGATTCGATGCCCAAGGCCGAGCCTTCGACGTAACCGACGAACAGGCCGTCGCCGATGCGTTCGCGCAATGGGACACGGACGGAGTTCAGATCGACATCGTCATCAACAACGCCGGCATTCAGTTTCGCAAGCCCCTTGTCGAACTCGAGTTGAGTGACTGGCAGCGTGTAATTGACACCAACCTGACGAGCGCGTTCATCGTTTCGAAGCAGGCGGCTCGACGCATGATCGCACGCGGTACGGGCGGCAAGATCATCAACATCGGCTCGCTCACGAGCGAAGCCGGGCGCGCGACGGTGGGCGCCTACACGGCGGCCAAGGGCGGCATCAAGATGCTGACCCGCGCGATGAGCGCCGAGTGGGCGTCGGCGAATATTCAGGCAAACGCGATCGGTCCGGGCTACATCCTGACCGACATGAACAAGCCGCTCGTCGAGAACGCGGCCTTCGATGCCTGGGTCAAGAGCAGCAATCCTTCGCAACGCTGGGGCAAGCCGGAGGAACTCGTGGGCACGGCGGTGTACCTGTCGTCCGCGGCATCGAGTTATGTGAACGGCCAGATGATCTACGTCGATGGAGGCTGGCTGGCCGTGCTTTAAATGCAAGTCCACGCGGGGACATCAGAACAAAAAGAATGACCCGCACTAACCGAACAGTGTGTACGCCGTACCGATCTGGAGACGTCATGGAAAGCGTTAAACCCGTTGCACCCCAAAGATGGTGGTATCTCATGCCCATCATCTTCATCACTTACAGTCTTGCGTATCTGGACCGCGCGAACTACGGCTTCGCCGCGGCGGCCGGTATCAACAGGGATCTCGGCATCTCGCAAGGCACCTCGTCGCTGATCGGTTCGTTGTTCTTTCTCGGCTATTGCCTGTTCCAGGTGCCCGGCGCAATCTACGCGCAGCGCAACAGCGTCAAGAAGCTGATTTTCTTCAGCCTCATCCTGTGGGGCTTGTGCGCCGCCGCGACCGGCATGGTCAGCAATATTCCGATGCTGATGGTGCTGCGCTTCGCGCTCGGGGTGGTGGAAGCCGCCGTGATGCCCTCGATGCTCATGTACATCAGCCGGTGGTTCACACGCACTGAACGCTCACGCGCCAATACGTTCCTGATTCTCGGCAATCCAGTGACGGTGCTGTGGATGTCGGTCGTGTCGGGGTATCTGGTCCACAGCTTCGGCTGGCGCGAAATGTTCGTCTTCGAAGGCATCCCGGCGCTCATCTGGGCGGTGGTCTGGTGGTTCACCGTGCAGGATCGCCCGGCGGAAGTGACCTGGATGACCGACGCCGAAAAGATCGAATTCAGCGCCCGCCTGAAGGCAGAGCAGGCCGACATCGCGCCGGTGCGCGACTACAAGGCGGCGTTCCGTTCGTCGATCGTCTGGAAATGCTGCGCGATTCATGCGCTGTGGAGCATCGGCGTGTACGGCTTCATCATGTGGTTGCCTTCGATTCTTAAGGCCGCGTCCACCATCGATATTGTGTCGGTCGGCTGGCTTGCCGCCGTGCCCTATCTCGCGGCGATCATCCTGATGCTGCTCGCGTCGTGGCTCTCGGACAAGACGCGCAACCGCAAGCTGTTCGTGTGGCCGCTGCTGCTCGTGGGGACCATTGCATTCGTGGCTTCGTATCTGGTTGGCGGATCGCACTTCTGGATATCGTTCGCACTACTGGTGGTGGCGGGCGCTTCGATGTACGCGCCGTACGGTCCATTTTTCGCGCTGATACCGGAACTGATTCCGAGCAACGTGCTGGGCGGCGCAATCGGCCTGGTCAACGCGTGCGGAGCGCTGGGTGCGTTCGCCGGCTCGTATATTGTCGGCTACCTGAACGGCGTAACCGGCAGCCCCGCAGCCTCGTATATCTTCATGGCGGCCGGTCTGCTTCTGGCGGTCATCCTGATGATGACCGTACCGGCGCATTCCGGGCAGCGCGCAAAGGGCAAAGAACCGCTCTCGTTGCGCCGCACGTAACGTCGTACTTAAGCAAGCGCGCGGCGCGGCTTCGTCTTATTGATTCGATTCTGGCAGACTGAAAATGGCAACCCTGATTACCGATGTAAAAGTCATCTTGACCGCGCCGGAAGGCATCAACCTGATTGTCGTCAGACTTGAGACCAATCAGGCTGGACTGTACGGGCTCGGCTGCGCGACCTTTGCGTACCGGCATGTCGCGGTCAAGTGTCTGATCGAGGAATATCTCAGGCCGCTCCTGATAGGCAGGGACGCGGAGGCGATCGAAGAGCTTTGGCAGTTGATGCATCAGAACGCTTACTGGCGCAACGGTCCGATCGAGAACAACGCGATCTCCGGCATCGATATGGCCTTGTGGGACATCAAGGGCAAGATGGCGAATATGCCGCTCTTCCAGCTCTTTGGCGGAAAGTGCCGCGAAGGCGTACCGATCTATCGGCATGCCGATGGCCGCGACCTGAATGAGTTGTGCGAGAACATCCAGAAGTACCGGGAGCAGGGCATCACACACATTCGCTGTCAGAGCGGGGGCTACGGGGGAGGCGGCTATGGCCGCGCACCGTCGAGCGCGCCTCAGGGCGCTGAGGACGGCGTCTATCTCGACAGCAGAAAGTACATGCGGGAAACGCTCAAGCTGTTCGACGGCATTCGCAGCAAGGTTGGCTTTGATGTCGAGTTGTGCCACGACGTGCATGGACGGCTTAAACCAGTCGAAGCCATCAGGTTCGCGTGCGAACTGGAACAGTACGACCTGTTCTTTCTCGAAGATGCGATCGCTTTGGAAGAGGGCGAATGGATTCGTCAGTTGCGCTCAAAAACCACGACGCCTCTGGCCCAGGGCGAGCTCTTCAACAATCCTTCCGAGTGGCGATTCCTGATCACCGAGCGATTGATCGATTACATCCGGGTTCACCTGAGTCAGATCGGCGGCATCACGGCAGGACGCAAGCTACAGATCTTTGCTGAACAGTTCGGCGTGAGGACGGCGTGGCACGGTCCCGGCGACATGTCGCCGCTCGCGCATGCGGCGAACATCCATATTGACCTCGCGGCGCGTAACTTCGGCGTGCAGGAATGGTCAGGCACCGAGCCGCCGAACTTCGTGATCCAGGAACTCAAGGGGCCGAGGGCGGCTTTGCTAGATGTTTTTCCCGGTCTTCCCGAGTTCAGGGATGGACACGTTTATGCCAACGACAAGCCGGGCCTTGGGGTGGACATCGACGAGGCCGAGGCCGCGAAATATCCGTGCGAAAACACCGTGACTACCTGGACGCAGACGCGGTTGAAGGACGGGACACTGCAAACCCCATAGGGGATTGTGGCTGGGTTGATTTGCAGAGTGGCGGCGGCCGGCAGCGGGCGGCGTAGGTTGGCGCCGCTCGTTCGCCATGTCCGGCGCGAAAAGCCGCACGGTGGGGCCAATCAGCAAGCCGACGGAAGGTGATCATTCGTTGCAGGTTAACGGAGGCATTGCCGTTGCCGGCCAGCTTCCTCCCCGGCGGTGAACGGGGTCTGTGCTTCGGCTCCGTTCATGAAGCTGGTACAGATTTCACGATAGCGGGTCGTGAGGTCTTTCACGGCACGATCGTCTACAGGTCGATATTCCGAACGTACCTGTATAAACGAAAATACGATCACGGTCCGAATATAAAGTTATGCATAACTAATCAATATGAAAGATACCACGCCGACGTTAGCCATTGCGGACGGCGGCGCAGCGGGGCCGGGCAACTACGCTGGTCAGGTGGCACCAGCACAGCCATGCCACCACCGACCGATGCAATGCATCGCGACACAACGAAAGACGATGAAGGAGCGGAGATGATGAAACGTTACGAACAGGTGAGGGCGGTGGTGGTCGGCACGGCGATGCTCGCGACAGTACCGGCGCTTGCCCAGAACAGCGTGACCCTATACGGGGTGGTCGACAATGGCATTGGCTATCAAAGCAGTGCGACGACGTTGGGCTCCACCACCGGTGGTCATTCGGCCGTCAAGATGGTCTCGGGCGTGTGGCTCGGCGACCGTTTCGGCCTGAAGGGCAGCGAAGATCTCGGCGGCGGCACTAAAGCGATCTTCCAGCTCGAGGAAGGCTTTAGCGGTGCCACTGGCGCGGAGTCAGTGTCGGGCGTGGCTTTTAGCCGGACGGCTTACGTCGGGATGACCAATCCAACATACGGTTCGCTGACCGCTGGCCGGCAATATGCCTCGTACTATCAATTCCTTGCGCCCTACAGCCCGACGACGTGGCTCACGGGTTTTTATGGCGCGCACCCTGGCGACCTCGACGGCATGGATACGATCTACCGCGCCAACAATACGCTCGAATACACTTCCCCGAATCTGTATGGTTTTTCCGCAAGCGGCTCGTATTCGCTTGGCGGCGTCGCCGGCAGCTTCAATGCAGGGTCGACGTGGAGCGCGGCGGTGCAGTACGCGGCTGGACCGGCCGGTGCGGCCGTTGCATTCTCGCGAATCAACAATTCGACGCCCGGGGGCGGCGCATTCGGCGCCGCGTCGACGACCTCGAACAACGGCGCGCAGATCGGCGTGTCGGCTGTGACGAACGGCTATCAGACGGCCCGGGCACAGCAAAGACTGGCCGTGGGGGCAAGCTATAAATTCAGCGATAGCTGGGACGTATCGGCAACGTATTCAAACGTTCAGTACATCCCCGGTACCGGTTCGGCGTTTGTCGACACCGAAATCTTCAATACCGGCGGGGTCGTACTGCACTGGAAACCAACAATTGCGTGGGATCTCGCGACCGGTTACAGCTACACCCGGGCGACGAAGGCTAACGGCATCTCCAGCAGCGCTCAGTATCAGCAATTCAATCTGACGCAGTACTATTCGCTGTCGAAACGGACCGGCCTGTATGCGCTGGAAGCCTATCAACGAGCCAATGGCGAGACGCTGGGCACGGACGGCGTGGGTCACATTATCGAAGCCACCGCGACCCTCGGTGACGGATTCCAAAGTTCACCGTCTTCGACACGCAACATGTTCGCAGCGGGCATCGGAATCGTGCATAGGTTCTGACGCGTTATCGACACAGAAGGTACGGCGCTCGCTGCGCCGTACCGCGTGTGTGGATCGGAATGTCCGTAGGTTGTCTGCTTTAGGACAATAGGTGCGATGTTTCGCAGCTAGCGCTCTTTTTTGTAGCGTTGATCTCTGGCCGGGCCGATCTCTGTCCAACGCATAGCTCGCTCGCCGTCCACGCTGTTGCATAGCAATACGGCAATTTCACCCACCCATCCGCGCTCAAGATGAGCGAGTCAGGTGTTTGCGCGCCTGCACTCCTTATTGTCCGCTGATATTTTTAATTTTTACGATCAAAGTCGCGTCACGCCCGCTACGGTTTTTTATTAATTTACTTGACACCTAAACTATCGAAGTCTAAATTAAAACCAACTCTTCAGCCTGGAGCGCACTATGCGCATCGTTTGTATTGGCGGCGGCCCCGCAGGTTTGTACTTTGGCTTGCTGATGAAGAAGCAAAATCCCGCTCACGACGTGACGGTAGTGGAGCGAAATCGTCCCTACGACACCTTCGGTTGGGGTGTGGTTTTCTCTGACCAGACGCTCGGAAACCTGCGTCGTGCGGACGAGGCGAGTGCGGCGGCCATTCTCGATGCGTTCAATCACTGGGACGACATCGACATCCATATCAACGGCCGCACGCAGCGCTCGTCGGGACACGGTTTCTGCGGCATTGGCCGCAAGCGCCTGCTGAATATTCTTCAGGAGCGGGCCGAGGCGCTTGGCGTAAAACTGGTGTTTGAAACACAAGTTGCGAGTGACGAGACATATGACGCCGACCTCATCATCGCGTGCGATGGCGCCAACAGCGTGGTGCGCACGAAGTACGCGGCCACCTACAAGCCGGACATTGACCTGCGCGACTGCCGCTTCGTCTGGCTCGGCACAGACAAGCTATTCGATGCCTTCACGTTCGCGTTCGAGAAGACCGAGTTCGGCTGGTTCCAGGCGCATGCGTATCGTTTCGACGACCACATGTCCACGTTTATCGTAGAGGCGCCCGAGCGAGTCTGGCGTGCGGCGGGTCTGGATGAAATGAGCAAGGAAGACGGCATCGCGTTTTGCGAGCGGCTGTTCGCCAAGTATCTCGACGGCCATGCGCTCAAGTCCAACGCGCATCATTTGCGCGGCTCCTCGCAGTGGATCCGGTTTCCGCGCATCGTGAACGAAACGTGGGTGCATAACCGCGCGAATAGCGATGGCAGCGTGACGCCCGTTGTCCTGATGGGCGACGCCGCGCACACGGCGCACTTCTCGATCGGCTCCGGCACCAAGCTCGCGCTTGAAGATGCGATCGAACTGACGAACAGCATCGCCGCGCATCCGGGCGATCTGCCGGCTGCCCTTGATCACTACACGGACGTACGCAGCGTTGATGTCCTGCGCATCCAGAACGCCGCGCGCAACTCCACGGAGTGGTTCGAAAACGTGGATCGATATGCATCGTTCGAGCCCGAGCAATTTGCTTATTCGCTGCTCACGCGCTCGCAGCGCATCTCCCATGAAAACCTGCGTTCACGCGACGCCACGTATCTCGCCGAATTTGAGAACTGGATCGCCCAGCGTTCGGGGCTTGCTATAGATCGCGGCAGCAAGCGCTCAGTCCCGCCGATGTTCACGCCGTTCACCGTGCGCGGTGTAACGCTGAAGAATCGCGTGGTGGTCTCTCCAATGGCCCAGTACTCGGCTGTCGACGGCGTTGTGGGTGACTACCATCTGATGCATCTCGGCGCCCGCGCCATGGGTGGCGCTGCACTGGTCATGACCGAGATGACCTGCGTGTCTCCCGAGGGCCGCATCACGCCGGGATGTCCTGGTCTGTACAACGACACGCAACGCGATGCATGGCGGCGCATTGTCGACTTCGTACATCGTGAGAGCGATGCAAGGATCGGCATCCAGCTTGGTCATGCGGGCGCGAAAGCATCAACGCGGGTGAGTTGGGAGGGCACTGACAAGCCGCTTGAAGAGGGCAACTGGCCGATCGTATCGGCGTCGCGGCAGCAGTATTTGAAAGGCATCAGTCAATGGTCGCGCGCAGCAACCGCCGACGATCTGCACGAGATCAAGGCGCAGTTCGTGCGTTCGACCGAGCTTGCCGTAGACTCCGGTTTCGATTGGCTTGAACTGCACTGCGCGCACGGTTATCTGCTGTCCGGTTTTCTCTCTCCGCTCACGAATCAACGCGACGATGAATACGGTGGTTCGCCCGCGAATCGTGCGCGTTTTCCGGTTGAAGTGTTCAAGGCAATCCGCGCGGTATGGCCCACGGACAAGCCCATTTCCGTGCGTATTTCGGCACACGATTGGGTGCAAGGCGGCATCATGCCCGACGACGCCGTGCTGATCGCACAAGCGTTCAAGGAAGCAGGTGCAGACATGATCGACGTATCGTCGGGACAGGTGAGCAAGGAAGAGAAGCCGGTCTATGGCCGCATGTTCCAGACGCCTTTCTCGGATCGCGTGCGCAACGAAGCCGGCATTGCGACCATCGCGGTTGGGGCGATCTCGGAAGCAGACCACGTGAACAGCATCATTGCGGCGGGCCGCGCCGACTTGTGCGCCGTGGCGCGTCCGCATCTTGCCAATCCTTCGTGGACGCTCGATCAAGCCGCGAAGATTGGTTATGTTGATATCACCTGGCCGAAGCAATATTACGCCGCTAAGTCGCAGCTCGAGCGCAGCTATGAGCGTGAGCGCGCGCAGCGGGCGGAGGGCGAAGCATGAACACGAGTACGCATTCACTCGACGGCCAGCACGCAGTGGTCACCGGCGGCGGCAGTGGTATTGGTGCAGCCATCGCGCACGCGCTGGTGACAGCCGGCGCGCAGATCACGTTGATGGGCCGGGATGCGGCGCGGCTCGCCTATCAAGCCGAGGTCCTGAGCGAAGCCGGAACCGTCCATGTGCAGAGCGTCGATGTCACGTCCGCCGACTCCGTCGCTGTGGCCTTCGCTGCTGCGCGCGAGCGCGGCTTCATCGATATCCTCGTCAACAACGCAGGCCAGGCCGAAGCCGCGCCGTTTGCGAAGACCGATCTGGCGCTGTGGCAACGCATGCTCGACGTGAATCTCACCGGCGTATTCCTTTGCACGCAAGAGGTCTTGCCCGCGATGATCGAGCGTCGCAGCGGGCGCATTGTCAACGTAGCCAGCACCGCCGGCCAGGTGGGTTACGCCTATGTGGCCGCATATTGCGCGGCCAAGCATGGCGTGATCGGTTTGACCCGTTCGCTCGCGCTCGAAGTGGCAACGCGTGGCGTGACCGTCAACGCCGTTTGTCCCGGTTATACCGAGACCGGACTGCTTGAACAGTCGATCGAAAAGATCGTTTCGCAGACCGGACGTAGTGAGGACGAGGCGCGCGAAGCACTGCTGCGATCGAATCCGCAGCGCCGCTTCGTGACGCCGGATGAAGTCGCCAGTTCTGCGTTATGGCTGTGCTTGCCGGAGTCGCGATCGATCACCGGCCAGACCATTTCTATTTCAGGTGGAGAAGTAATGTGAACAAGCCCGCTGCCCGCACGGTTAAAACTGCCGCGCCTGAGAAGGCCAAGGCCGCCGGCAATGTTGTCGACCTTGAGATGAGCACTGGTGTCGACAGTCACATGGGACTGCGCTTGTGGCTGCGCATGCTGACCACGACGAATATGGTGCAGGCCGAACTGCGTAAGCGCCTGCGTGCCGAATTCGATACCACGCTGCCGCGCTTCGACCTGATGGCGCAACTCGAGCGTCATCCTGAAGGCCTGAAGATGAACGAGCTTTCACGACGCCTGATGGTCACCGGCGGCAACGTGACGGGTCTCACGGACCAGTTGGAGAAGGAAGGTTTTGTCGTGCGCGATACCGATCCGAATGATCGCCGTTCGTTTGCCGTTCGCCTTACGACGCATGGCCGCGAGTCGTTCGATCGCATGGCGCGTGCGCATGAACAATGGGTCGTCGAATTGTTCGGCGGTTTGCCGCTGGCTGACAAGGCGCGCATGCATCAGAAGCTGGGCAAGCTCAAGCAACACCTGCGTGAGCGCACGGACTCGTGACGCCTGGCGACGCACATTGATACGGAGACAGTCGATGAACGACAACACCGCCGCGCTTTTTGCCGGCAACCGCACGACCCTTGGCGACTATCGCGCGAAGCATTTTGGCTGGACGGTAGAGCAAGGCGTTGGCACGATCACGCTTGACCGGCCCGAGCGCAAGAATCCATTGACGTTCGAATCGTATGCGGAGTTGCGCGATCTGTTCCGCCAGCTCGCTTACGCCACCGATGTAAAGAGCATCGTGATCCACGGCGCCGGAGGCAACTTCTGCTCCGGTGGCGACGTGCACGACATCATCGCGCCGCTCGTCGACCTGCCCATGCCCGAGTTACTCATGTTCACGCGCATGACGGGAGATCTTGTCAAAGCGATGCGGCATTGCCCGCAACCCATTGTTGCGGCAGTTGATGGCATCTGCGCCGGAGCGGGAGCGATCCTCGCGATGGCTTCGGATATGCGGCTGGGAACCGCGCGAAGCAAGCTCGCGTTTCTGTTCACCCGTGTGGGACTGGCGGGTTGCGACATGGGCGCGTGTGCGATCCTGCCGCGCATCATTGGTCAGGGAAGAGCGGCCGAACTGCTTTTCACTGGACGTTCCGCCAGTGGCGACGAGGGCTTCGCGTGGGGCTTTTATAACCGTCTATGCGAACCCGGCGACGTTGTGCGCGAGGCTCAAGCACTTGCCTTCGACCTTGCGTCAGGGCCGACTTTCGCGCACGGCATCACGAAGAAGATGCTGCATCAGGAGTGGAGCATGAGCATTGACGAGGCCATTGAATCCGAAGCGCAGGCGCAGGCAATTTGCATGGCGACCAACGATTTCGGCCGCGCGTATCACGCATTCGCCGCGAAGACGCGGCCCGTGTTCGAGGGAGATTGAGTTGACCAATCCTCAAACAAGTTCCGACGCTTTCCACGACGCCCTCGCATGGCCGTTCTTCGAAGCAAGGCATCGCGATCTTGGTGCGCGCATTGATGCGTGGGCAGCGGAACATCTGGGCGATACCCATGCCGACCACGCGAACGTCGATGCGGTATGCCGTCGTCTCGTACGTGAGCTTGGTGCGGCCGGCTGGTTGCGTTATGGCGTAGGCGGCGCGGCTTACGGCGGCCACGGCGACACCATTGATACGCGCGCTGTTTGCCTGCTGCGCGAAACGCTTGCTCGTCACAGCGGCCTTGCCGACTTCGCGCTTGCGATGCAGGGACTCGGATCGGGCGCAATTTCGCTGGGCGGCAACGAAGCGCAAAAGCAGCGTTATTTGCCGCGTGTGGCAAGCGGCGAGGCAATCGCGGCGTTTGCGCTGACTGAACCCGATGCGGGCTCGGACGTCGCGGCGCTCGCGCTCAGCGCTCGTGAAGACGGCGATTCGTATGTGCTCGATGGCGAGAAGACCTGGATCTCGAACGGTGGCATCGCGGACTTTTACGTGGTGTTTGCACGTACTGGCGAGGCGGCGGGGGCGCGTGGCATCAGCGCGTTTATCGTCGATGCGGATACGCCGGGACTGCACATTGCCGAACGGCTCGATGTGATCGCGCCGCATCCGCTAGCGCGCCTTGCTTTCGAGAACGCACGCGTGCCGCGCACCGCTTTACTCGGCAATCGCGGCGAAGGTTTCAAGCTTGCGATGCGTACGCTCGACATATTTCGCACATCGGTTGCGGCGGCATCGCTTGGCTTCGCGCGGCGAGCCATGAGCGAAGGGATCGAGCGCGCCGCGTCGCGCAAGATGTTCGGGCAGACGCTGGGCGACTTCCAACTGACGCAGGCGAAGCTCGCGCAAATGGCGCTCACTATCGACAGCTCTGCATTGCTGGTTTATAGGGCCGCGTGGTTGCGCGATCAGGGCAAGTCTGTCACGCGCGAGGCTGCACTTGCAAAGTGGCACGCAAGCGAGGGCGCTCAGCAGGTTATCGATGCAGCCGTGCAATTGTGGGGCGGTAGTGGTGTGCAAAGCGGTGCGGTGGTTGAGCAACTGTATCGGGAGATTCGCGCACTGCGCATTTACGAAGGCGCGACTGAAGTGCAGCAGTTGATTGTCGGGCGCGATCTGCTCAAGGCTCACGCCGCCAGGAACGCATGATGGAACCATCGACCCATTTCGAACGGCCGGTGCGCATTCGTTTTTCGCATTGCGATCCCGCCGGCATCGTATTTTTTCCGCAGTATCTCGTGATGACCAACGCGCTGGTAGAGGACTGGTTCAACGAGGCGCTCGATATAAATTACGCCGCGATGATCAGCAAGCGTCGCGTTGGCTTGCCGATCGTGAAGCTCGATTGCACGTTTTCAAAGCCGAGTCAGATGGGCGACACGCTCGTGCTGTCGCTGGCGCTGGAACGTATAGGCGCTCGTTCTGTTGGCATTGTGATTGACGCACAGTCGCATGGGGAAATGCGCTTTCTTGCGCGTCAGGTACTCGTGACAACGTCGCTTGAATCCGGCGTTTCGATCGAGATCCCCGATGACATTCGCGCCGCGCTGACACGCTTCAACCCCGCAGCGCTTGCCGACGTAAAGGACGAGTTAAAGAACGAAGTGAAGGAGACGAGATCGTGAAAAAAGCATTGCTCCCAGCCGGCTGGGTCAAGCCGCGCGGATACGCGAACGGCGTTGCCGCGCGTGGCACGCAGGTCTTCATAGCAGGGCAGATTGGTTGGGACGCGCAAGGGCGTTTCCAGAGCAGCGACTTCGCCGCGCAGGCGCACCAGGCGCTGGCCAACATAGTCGCCGTGCTAGAGGCGGCAGGCGGACGCCCGGAGCATCTCGTGCGTTTGACCTGGTACGTGACCGACAAGCGTGAATATATCGCCGCGTTGAGGGACGTGGGCAGCGCGTTCCGCGAACTGATCGGCAACTACGACATTGCAATGAGCGCCGTGCAGGTGGTCGCGCTCATTGAAGACGAAGCCAAGGTGGAGATCGAAGCCACCGCCGTCATTCCGGATTAACCACCGTCGTTTATCCCGTCGATTATTTCGTTGTTCTCGGAGCTCACCATGGAACCTTCGGCGCACGTCGATACGTTTTCCCGCGACAACCTGCCGCCGCAAGGCGAATGGCCGCAGTTTCTGCTCGACAACCCCGACGTCTCTTATCCGGCGCGTCTGAATTGCGCAGTCGAATTGCTCGACCGGATAATCGATGACCATCCGGAACGCCGGCAGGGAGCACGGCCCGCGATCTGGTCGGATGTCGATGGTGCTCCGCACGCGACCACGTACAGCGAATTGCGTACGCGCGTGAACCAGGCAGCGCATGTGTTGACCGGGGTGATGGGACTGGTGCCGGGCAACCGCATCTTGCTGCGTGGGCCGAACACGTTGCACATGGCGATCGCGTGGCTTGCGTCCCTGAAAGCAGGTCTCGTAGTAGTGCCAACCATGCCACTTCTGCGAGCCAAGGAGTTGAAGCAGATCATCGACAAGGCTCAGGTGTCGGCGGCTCTATGCGACGCACGACTGGTCGATGAACTCGCGCAATGCAGCGACCCTGCCAATGCGTATTTTTGCGAAAGCCTGCAGCAAACAAGGCTCTTTCACGACGATGGCCCCGAATCCGTCGATACAATCGCCTTGCTTCAACCGGCCGAGTACACAGCGGTGGACACCGCTGCCGACGACGTCTGCCTGATCGCATTTACCAGCGGCACGACGGGAATGCCGAAGGGTTGCATGCATTTTCATCGTGACGTGGTTGCGATGTGCGACCTGTTTCCGCGCCACATTCTCAAGCCCACCGCCGACGATATATTCTGCGGCACGCCTCCACTCGCGTTCACCTTCGGGCTGGGCGGTTTGCTGTGTTTTCCGTTGCGTGCGGGCGCATCGACGGTATTGATCGAGAAGTTGACGCCGGAGACTTTGTTGCAAGTAGTCGAGCGTTTCCGAGCGACGATCATGTTCACCGCGCCGACGTTTTATCGGCAGATGGCGGGCCTCGCTTCTCGTTTCGATTTATCGAGCCTTAGAAAAAGCGTCTCGGCGGGTGAAGCGTTGCCTGATGCCACACGCAAGCTCTGGCGGCAGGCCACGGGTTTGCAAATGATCGATGGAATTGGCAGCACGGAGATGATCCATATCTTTATCTCGAGCGCTGACGCGCAGACGCGCGACCGGGCGATCGGGCGCGCGGTGCCGGGCTACGTGGTGCAGGCAGTGGACAATAATATGCAGCCTGTTCCTGTTGGCGAGATTGGCATGCTTGCCGTGAAAGGACCGACCGGATGCCACTATCTAAGCGACCCGCGGCAGCGCAGTTTTGTCCGCGACGGATGGAACCTTCCGGGCGATTCGGTTTGTATCGACGCAGATGGTTACGTGTTTTATCAGTCCCGTGCCGACGACATGATTATCTCGGCGGGCTATAACATTTCCGGCCCTGAAGTGGAGAGTGCGCTGCTGTTGCATGAAGCGGTGGCGGAGTGCGGGGTGGTTAGCGTGGCCGACGATGAGCGCGGGCAAATTGCCAAGGCGTACGTGGTTCTCAGGGCGGGATTTGAAGCGAACGACGCGTTGGCGGTGCAGCTGCAAACCTTTGTAAAGGAACAGATCGCGCCGTACAAGTACCCGCGCGCGATTGAGTTTATTGAGGCTTTGCCTCGCACGGAGACGGGCAAGCTCAAGCGGTTTGCGTTGCGGGCACTGGCGTCGTCTTGATTCACATCGACCGGTCAGTAGGTGGTCACGAAGGACAACCATAACGAGTCCAGCATCATTGTTTATCGTTGGCCCCCGGGCTTATAGGCGTAACCGTGGGGGCGCAGCGGCGTTGATCATTAGCGCCGCTGCGCGAAGGTCAATAGTTAGCCTTGCGAATCAACTTGTGCGGTACTGCGGCAGGAGAACCGTCGCCGCGCCGTCCTGGGCGTTTGCACGACCTCCGCTACCTCCGCTACCTCGCGCCACCACCGCTGACCACGGTGCGGCGCGGCCAGATCCAGCCGTTCTCCCATGCGTGGCGTCGCGAGTGGAATTCCGCGTGCGGCGGTGAGGCCCATCACGCGCTCGAACGGCTCTTGCCACCGATGCATCGCCAGATCGAACGTCCCGTTGTGAACCGGCATCAGCCAGTGACCGCGCAGGTCGAGGTGGGCCTGTACGGTTTCGTCAGGCTGCATGTGCACGTAGGGCCATTGGGCGTCGTAGGCACCCGTTTCGAGCAGCGTAATGTCGAATGGACCCATTCGTTCGCCAATCGTCCTGAAACCGTCGAAGTAGCCCGTGTCGCCGCTGAAGAACACGCGCAGTTCGCTGTCTACGATGACCCATGAGGCCCACAAGGTGCTGTTGCCATCGAAAAGACTGCGGCCGGAGAAATGCTGGGAAGGTGTGGCCGTGAACGTGAGACCGTCAATCTCCACACTCTGCCACCAGTCGAACTGACGAACCTTCGACGCGTCGATACCCCACTCGATCAGCCGGTCGCCCACGCCCAGCGGCGTCAGGAACACGCTCGTGGTCTTCGCGAGTGCGAGCACCGTCTCGCGGTCCAGGTGGTCGTAGTGATCGTGGGACAGAATCACGCCGCGCAACGGCGGCAAGTCAGCGAGCGCGATGGGCGGAGCATGAAAGCGTTTTGGACCAAACCGCCGGAACGGTGATGCACGTTCGGCGAAGACCGGGTCGGTCAGCCAGAACTGACCGCGCAGCTTGAGCAGCATGGTTGAATGCCCGAGGCGATACAAGCTGCGGTCGGGCGCCGCGTCAAGCTGCTCACGCGTGAGCGCATCGACGGGCAAGGGGCTTGCAGGCACCGTGCCGTCCGGCTTCTTGAACAACATGTTCCATACGATGCTCAGGATCTTGCCGATTCCTTCCACGGGACGAGGCTTGACATTACGGAAGCGCTCGCCGTCGTGCTGAGCCGACGAGTCGAATGATTCACGGCTGCGTCGCGCTGCCGTGAGCCCTAAAGCGCGGCGGATAGAACCGGTGAACGATGTCATGTAATGGCGTCCCGATACGGAAAGTAGACTGTACAGTGTAGTTTATCGTAGAAAAAAGTAAACTGCCTGGTGTAAAATTTATCGATGAATCCCACTGCCAACCTGCTACGCCTGACCGATCGCAAGCGTGCCGCCGTGATCGCTGCGGCTATCGAAGAATTTCTCGCGGCGGGTTTCGACGCGACCAGCATGGACTGCATCGCAGCCCGCGCGGGTGTATCGAAGCGGACGGTCTACAACCATTTTCCAAGCAAGGAAGCACTGTTCGCAGCCATCCTGCGGCAGTTGTGGGACGCGAGTGACACGGGAGAGGCGCCGGCTTATTCCAACGCTCGGCCGTTGCGCGCGCAGTTGCTCCAGTTGCTGTTGAAAAAGCTGAGCCTTCTAAACGATGAGGCATTCCTGTCGCTCGCACGCGTAGCTATCGCGGCAGGCATTCATTCGCCGGAGCGTGCGCGCGACATGGTAGCCCGCATGGGTGAGCGCGAAGAAGACCTGACCGTGTGGATACGCGCAGCGACTGCCGATGGCCGACTCAAGATAGCGGACCCGGTGTTCGCCTCGCTGCAGTTGCAGGGTCTCGTCAAAGCGTTTGCTTTCTGGCCGCAGGTGACAATGGGGCAGCGCCCCTTGAGCAAGGATGAACAAAAGCAAGTAGCGGAATCCGCCGCCGATATGTTTCTTGCGCGCTACGCAGCATAGGTGCGCTACGAAGGTAACGGCTGCGATCTTATGCGTTCGTGATTACGTGATGAGGTTCACGCAAGTGACACTGCACTTCACTACTGTGGTGGTGCTCCCTCCTATTGTGGATTGAGCCCCGTTGCAGATACTGGAGACTTCCATGAGCGATCAACACGAAGTTCATCACCATCATCACGAAGCAGCCAAGCACCTCGATTCCGCTGCGAAGCATCATCGCGAAGCAGCCAAGCACGCAGAGGCTGGCGACCACGAGGCGGCGAGCCACCATGCTCACCTGGCACATGGTCATGGGCTGCACGCGAGCGAGCACGCTGAGCACGCGGCCAAGAAGGCAGCGCACCTGCATAGCGGCCACTGATTGATCCAGTTGTTTCGGACAACGTATTCTGTTCGAATGCGTTGTCCGGTTGCCGGCGCTTTTCGATGGCACGACAACGGACCACGTTGCCGCGCCCGATGGAAGTTTCCGCTTAACCAGCGCTTACTTGATTGACTGGATCTGCGCCTGGCTCAATTCCCACGTATGAGGTGGCAGCGGAATAAAATGCACCGTATCGAGGTACGCCTCGTTGGTCTCTGAGGGTACGATCGACCAGAGCAGGAACCTGCGCAACGCCGCAGCCGTGGTGGCGTCAGGCTGTTTCGTCGAAACGACCGCGTACTCGTAGTTGACGAGCGGGTAGGAGCCCGATGCCGGCGCGAACACCAGGCTCAGACGTTCGTCAGCCGGCGTGCGCGGACCGAGTGAAGCGGCGCCTGCCGTGATCGTGTCCTTGCTCGGCATAACAAATTCGCCTGCGCCATTCTTGAGTGCGGCGGTGCCGAGATGCTCGGCGGCCAGCTTGTCAGTAAAGCTGACGCCGACATAACCGATCGAGTAGGGTGTCGCCTGCAGCGCCTGGACCATGCCTGCGTTTCCCGTTGCGGTCGCACTGCCCGGCACGGTCGGCCACGAGATTGACGTGCCGTAACCCTGGTTGCTCTCCCAGTTTGGTGTCGAGAACGACAGGAACTGGGTGAACACGAAGGTGTCTCCAGACCCTTCGGCCCGACGGATCGGCACGATCGGGTGATGCGGCAACGCTACGCCCGGGTTGAGCGCGGCGATCTGCGGCGCATCCCAGTTGCGAATCTCGCCTGTGTAGATGGCGGCGAGCACAGGCCCATCCATCTTGAGGTGAGTTGCGTTGAGGCCGGGCAAGTTGTAGTTGATCGTCTGCGCGGCAATTGCGAGGGGGACGTTGATGATCTGCGGGTGTTGCCGCATCTCGGCATCGGACATATAGGCGTCGGACGCACCAATCTGGGCCTTGCCCGCCAGCACCTGCTGGATACCGGCTTCCGAGCCTGTCTCACCGACGGTAATGTGGATGCCGGGATGCGACTTCGTGTACTCAGCCACCCAGGTTGTGAAGAGCGGATACATCAAGGTTGAGCCGGTTTCGCTCAAGGTGAGGTCCTGCGCATTGGCCAATGTGCTCGTCATCAGGCTGAACGCGGCCATGCACAGCGGCAGGGCTGCGAACCGGTGCGAGCGCAAGCGCCATGCCGGGTTCTTATCATGCTTAGTCATGCACGTCTCCGTCGCGATACGGGGAAAGCATCTCTTGCGTAGGGAACATCATGGCGGTCTGTAAGCGCGAGCTTATCGTCCAATGTCGTCAAGGCTCACACCGTTTGTCTCGATCCGAAATACCCACGTCACCACGGCGCCGAGAATCGATGTGCCCACGAGAATGTAGAGAAGCGGACCGGTGCCGATACCCGTGAGCAGAATGGGGAAAAGGAAGGCGGTCGCGACCGCGCCGATCTTGCCGACGGCTGCCGCGAACCCGGCGCCGGTGCCGCGAATGGCCGTCGGAAACACTTCGCCTGCCAGCAGGTAGGTCTGTGCGTTCGGCCCCAGGTTGGTCATGAAATTGAAGAGCATGAAGCCGGCGAAAATTACAACAGTCTTGGTCGAGCCTTCAAATCCATCGGAGAACGAAGCAACCAGCAAACCCGCTGCGCAGCCGATGAAGCCAACGACTTGCAGCCAGATCCGTCCGACCCGGTCCGCGAGGATGACCGCGAAAACGATGCCGACAATCAGCAGCATGGTGATAAGGGCAGAGCCCTTGGCGGCGAGTATGTCGTTCAGTATCAGGTCGCTGATGCTGCGAACATGATCAGGCTTGCTGCCGAACGCCGCCGCGAGAATGGTCGGAGTGAAAATGCCGATCCCGTACGTGCCGAGATCCTGCAAGAACCACGGTACGGAAGCCAGAATCGTGGCTCGCAGGTTGCGCCGCGCGAACAGCGCCAAAAAGCTCTGTTTGCCGCCGTGGCCTGCAGCGGCCATTGCCACTTCACGCGACAACGCAATGCTGGTCGGATACTGCGGGCTGCGCACCAGCAATCGCTGCGCAGCGGCTTCCGCGCGGTCGACTGCACCGCGGATATGCAGCCAACTGGGGCTTTCCGTAATGTAGAAACGGCCGATTGTCACGGCCAGCGCCGGTATGATCGCCGTGCCGTACATCCAGCGCCACGAATCGAGGGTCGGGATGGTCGACAGGACCAGGAAGCCTACCGCCGTGCCGCCGAGCGCACCCAGCGCCTGGAAGCCGAACGCTGCCAGCACAAGCTTGCCTCGACTGCTGCTGGGGATGCTCTCCGAGATGATCATGTGCGCGGTCGGATAATCGCAGCCGAGCGCCACGCCCAGTCCAAACAGGCAGATCACGAGCGAGGTGAAGTTGGTGCAAAGAACGAGCAGCACCAAAAACGCCACGAAAATAATCATCTCCACGATGAACATCCGCTTACGCCCGAAGTAATCGGACATGCCGCCGAGACCCACCGCTCCGACCAGAATGCCCATCAGGCTGGCGGCGCTGATGAAGCCGTTCTGTGCGGCACTGATGCCGAACTCGCGCGAGATCAGCGGCAGCGCGACACCCGTCATGAAAACGACGAACCCTTCGAAGAACTTTCCCGCTGCCGCCAGCGCCCAGATGCGCCATTGCATCGCGGTCATGGGGACGGACGCGAGATGGGTTCCATCGGGCCACATCGGGTGTTCGTCGATGTACTGCTGGACCGACTTCACGCCGTTGCTCTGCAACTTGTCGGAATCTGCCACATCATGCATAAGTCGCTCCTGGTGCGATTGCGGCTATTGCGATGGCGAAAAGACGCTGGAGATTGGTATTCGCGAGCGTATTTGCCTGGCTGAGCGTGCCTTTGCGGCGCGCGAATCTGGAATCGATGCTTGCTGAGGCAACGCGTCTCGTTCGATGGACAAACCGAATCCTTCGCATGGAAAGTGCGGTGCCAGATCGCCATCGTGACGGGAGTAGGTGTCGCGCAGATGACAAGCGCGAGCCGAGGACTACTAAGGTTTGTAAGCTTTCAGCCAGTAAGGCCGGAGGATTGATACGTTCGCGCGGCTTGGTCGTTAGCGATACGTGTGTGGGTCCGCCTGCTGCTTTCATGCAGCCTGCTAGCCCGACAGTTCCTGACCGCTTTGAACGCGCTTGTCGAGCGGTCAGGATCGGGTCGGTCGCCACTCGCCAAGCTTGTCACCCGGGAGCAACCTTTCTTGGCGGTCGTATGGCGGGCGCAGTAAAACAGCGGCGACCCACAACGAGCGACTCAAGCGCTGAGCCGCTGCGTTTCCAGCCTGTCAGTTGTCGCTAGCGTTCCGTCTTTACGGAACAGCATTTTCCGGCATGATTCTTCGGGCGGTGGCGCGAGCGCGGTTTACTGTGCTTACACATTCCACGATCACCCGGTCGAAGCCGATTCATTCGTCGAAAGCTGAGGGTCGCGATCCGCGAGCGCCTCAAGCATGGAAGCCGATGGCACAAAAAATAGGCCTCCAGTGACCGCGCGGCTGTAATCGAGAAGCCGGTCGTAGTTGCCGGGTGGGCGTCCGACAAACATGTTCTCCAACATCTGCTCGATCGGCTCGGGCGAACTTGCATAGCCGATAAAGTAGGTGCCGAATTCTCCCGCCCCTGGGCGCCCAAATGCCATGTTGTGGCGCAGGATTTTCACTTCCTGGCCGTCCTTTTCGATCGTCGTCAGCGAGCTGTGCGAAGACGATGGTTTGACTCCTTCGGCGAGCTCAACATCGGATAACTTCTTGCGGCCAATAATGCGTTCTTGCGCCTCGACTGAAAGCGAGTCCCAGCCAGTCATGTCATGCAGGTATTTCTGCACCATCACATAACTGCCGCCCGCAAATGCCGGATCTTGATCGCTAATGAGGGCGAACTCGACCGCCTGGCGGCCCCTCGGGTTTTCCGTGCCGTCGACAAAACCCACCATGTCGCGCAGGTCGAAATAACGAAAGCCATGTACTTCGTCGACTACGGAAACCGCGTCGCCTAGCCGCTCCATCAACTGGGCGGCGAGTTCAAAGCAGAGATCCATATGGTCCGCGCGGATGTGCAGCAGGAGGTCGCCCGGCGTGCCAATAGCGCGGCGTTCGCCTTCGCCAAACTCGCGGAATGCGTGGAGATTCGCGGGGCGCGGCGCGCCGAAAAGCGCATTCCATCCGTCAGAACTGAAACCGCACACGCACGAGAGGTTGGCCGGAGGCGCCCGCGTGCCGACCGCGCGCACCAGACCGGCGACGTCGGCGCATAACGCGCGTACCGTGTTCGTATTGTCGATGCCTGACTTGAGCGTGGCGACCATGAAGATCGCGCTGCGGCTGATGGGATCGCAAACAGCTTGAGGATCTGGAGTGTCGGTGGGCATCGGATGAATATTCTCGATTTGTTAGGGAGTCCGGCAACAGCAGGTGGGTGCTTTAGCGATGCCAAGACTCCGTTGAGGGACGTTTTGACAAGGTTAGTCAATTCTGGAGATTGGCGCGAGTTTGAAGATGGATTTTGTGTTTAGTGTTCGACGCTAACGCCCGGGCGCCGGCAATGGTGAAGATGCGGATGGTGATGTTCTCCCAAGTGATTGCGAGAGCAATGGTCGAGGCAAAATCATCCTGTTAAAGTGGCGAAATTATCCAGGTATACGTCCCGGCAGGTTGCACATGGCGAACGAGAACGAGAGCGCGAACGACAATCGGCTTGGGCACTATCTGAAGAACAGGCGAACGAAGCTCGATCCCGCGACCTTCGGCATTTCCGGTAGCCGACGGCGGACGGCGGGACTGCGCCGGGAAGAGGTAGCGCAGCGCGCCAATATCAGCGCAGCCTGGTACACGTGGCTGGAGCAGGGGCGTGGCGGCAATCCGTCAGCGGACGTGCTGGACCGTATCGCGAGGGCGCTGATGCTGACGGAGGTCGAGCGCGAACACGTGTTCCTGCTCGGCCTCGGCCATCAGCCCGAAGTCCGCTATCGCGGCAGTGACGCGATCACGCCGCGACTCCAGCGCCTGCTTGAGGCGCTACCTCATAGCCCCGCGATCGTCAGGACGGCGACATGGGACGTGGTTGCGTGGAACCGTGCCGCCGCAGCCGTGCTCACCGACTACAGCTCGCTGCCGCCCGGGCAACGCAACATCCTGCGCATGATCTTCTGCGATCCCCGCGTCCGTGCTGCGCAGTTCGATTGGGAAAGCGTGGCCCGTTTCGTGGTGAGCGCCTTCCGTATCGATGCCGCACGCGCGGGCGCCGACGCCGAGGTGGCACCCCTCGTCGACGAACTGTGCAGGTCAAGTCCCGAGTTCGCCGCCATGTGGCGGGACAATGAGGTGCAGACCCACGGCGAAGGGGTCAAGCGTCTGCGCCACCCCGTGCTCGGGCCCATCTCGCTGGAGTACTCGGCCTTCGCGGTTGACGGACGGCCGGATCTTCAGATGATCGTCTACAACCCGGCGACACCGGCCGATCAGGAACGGATCAGGTCTCTGATCGAGGACACGCCGGTGGTCGCTGCGCAGTGAGCCAGTGGTATCCACCGCTAGCCGGACTGACGGCCATTCAATTCTGAAGCGCTGGCACCGGACAAAATGCAAGCTGAGGGCACACACGTCCAGACAGCCATTTGTCGCCTTGGCTCCCATGGCAGGTGGGATGTCATTTCAGCCTATTGAAAGCGCCCGCTTCGAGATCTTTTCTGAAATGCTCTAGCCAATCGCCTTCGTCGCCAATTCGGTATTCCTTCGTCACCCGCGTCGATAGTCTGGTAATGGTGACATAGCCCTGCAGACCGAAATTCTCGTCGCCTTTGGGATCCGTCGTATAGCATTTCTTGCCAGACCGATTCGCTCCAAGGTCGCGAGAAACTCCTTGTGCTCATCCGGTTCGATTAGTCGCATTTCAGCCCCTCGTGTGTCCAATGGGCATATCGCGGCCCTGTGTCGCGATGGGCCGACGATTTGCGCTCGAGCGTAGAAAGCGCACGCACTCTAGGAATGAGGGTGATTTTGTAATCGGTAATCGGCGCGACGCGTTCCCTACCGCTTGGGCCCTTTCATGATTTCCGACTCCATTGCGGCATTCCACTCCTCGCTCGCCTCGATGGAATCCATCTCCTCTTCAACGGAACCCTTTGCGCGCTCGGCGGCAGCTTTTGTCTCGTCTGCGGAAGGGTCGAATTCGTCGAATTCGTCGTCTTCGTCACCTGGGGGTTGCAGCATGTCCTTAAGCATCGCGCTTAGTTCCGGCGTGTCCCAAGGCAGGCCGCGCTGTTTCTGCAATTTAATGTAATGCCTCACTTCCGCGTCCTGCTCCGGGGTGAGGGGCAATCCCCGAAAGGTGGTGTCAGGGTCAAGGTCTGTCATGGCTTTCTCCTGCGTGCGGCCGCCTTCTTAGTGTAGCGCCGTTGCGAATCCGTGATGCTGCGAACGGAATATGTCTGACGTTTAAGATTCAATGTGGGACGTATGCCGCTCGCCCGCGACGGGCCAAGTACTGGATTATGGATTGCATGCGGCCAGCAGACACCGGTCGCCCCAAAGCTGCCAATCCCAATCGGTTTATTTAATCTTTGATTTGAACCACGTGGTGCTTTCCGGCGTCAGCAAAAATAACCCGGCGACAGTTTGTGCGGCAACGCTTATTAAACCTACGACGTTATTCTGCTCGGAGGACGGCCCGTCCGCAAACAGACGATAGAGGGTTGTTATGATGATGAATGCCGTCAAAAAAAGTGCAACGTTTCTTGCCCAAAGCTTTCCGGCCGAAAGCCGCATGATGGTGAATGCATAGAAGATTAAAATTGTGGAGAGCAGCCCAAATACCGTGATCGCCGCTTCCACTTCCCGCGGAGTACTGAAAGGGGGAACGCCCACTCCAATACCGATACGGACGAAAAAAACTGAAAACGTAATCCAATAAACTGCGACCGCGGTTCGAGCTGAGTTTGGAGTATTGTCGCCCGGAAAAAAGATAAATTTGATCTTTGCTTTCAAAGGAAGCTCCGTCAATTTAAAGATCAGGCCCGCTCAGTTTGCCGATCATAGTCCGGTTTCAAAGCTTTTTCTATCTGGACAGACGCAGCTCTACCTGTGCAGAGCGTTGGACACGACTGTCAAAGGCGACCTGAGCACGATTAACTGGGCGCGCGCGTGGGCCAGTATTTACTCAACCGGGCTTTGCTTGCGGGCACTCAGTTTCGTACCAGATATTGACCTGACGCTGCGCGGCCTCAAGATCTGCCGGGTAGTAAGGATCGTCATTAAACGATCCAGGATAGTAGCCCGCTTTTTCCAAGGCCGCCACTTCACTCATATTGCGTTCGTGGGTAACCGGCGCCTTGTTCCTGATGTCGGTCAGGTCGCGGCATTCCACGGCGCCAAGGTGGGTCCCTGTGCCGGCCTGCATGTTCCCTGCGGCACATGCAGCGAGCAAAAGCATTGACGCGGGAAGCATCGGCCAGGCTTTGTTTGAGTTCTTCATTTTGCGGTTCCCTCCAATGAAGCAACGCTCACCACGCATGGCTCATTCCCGGCTGAGGGCGGGGTATCAAATCGACGTGCTTGCCACCCTTCGGCCTTCGCGAGCTTATGACTAAAGGCGGTCGGCAACCGGCCACTTTCGGCCGTTCGATATCGGTGCCTAGATCGACGACAATCCATACCGACCGCACATCGGTACTCGCCAAGGGCTATAGAGGAAAATATCTCGGCAACTACAGATCACGACGATTAGAGCCGTCATTTTCGAGAAAAATTAAAGATCCGGTAGCAACTGCCGTTGAACATGATCGTCTGTAGACAATGAGAGTATCCCGCCAAATATGCTTGTTCGGCCGCCACAACCATTTATCTCCGAATTCGCAAACAGATGACCGAGCCGCCAGAATTTCGCCCCAATTTCCTATTCGTTCAAGTGAGGGCTCGCCTTAAGGATTTCTTCATAACCTCGCTGTGGTTGTCCTTGATGTTAGCGGTCTTGACCGGTTGGTGGGGTGTAGAGGGTGACGCACTCATGCTTCACCTGGCTGCAATTTTTGCGGTGCTGTTTTTATGCCTTTTCATATCATTTATAGTCGTGTGCATTGTGCGCAAAAGGCATCCTATTGCGGAGTTGCGCCAGTTGGTGTCATTTAAGTCCGTATTGTATTTTGGATTGTCGTTAATATTTTTTGTTTTACTGGGAGCTGTCGCGGTTGTTTTATCGACTAAGAAGTGATCTGTTGTTAAATAGCGCGACAATAAATTTGGAAAATTGGCATGAAATTTCTCATTGCGCTAATTTTAATATTTGGATGCGCCAATGCGTTGTTCGCTGGTGTCCCAGAAGATGGGGCAATCAGCATTCACGAGATATCGTTAGGGTACCCCGCGTATCAGAAGGTGGTGCGCTTTAAGATAATTGACGCCTATAAACCTGAGATTCACGAGACATTTTTCAGAATTTTTGTCGATTACCCTTCGATGCGGCCAACGCGTGGACCCCGCAAATTCAAGTTGAACGATGACACTTTAGAGATATTGGTGCAAGCCTATCCGAAATACGGAACTGACGCTGACAGAATACTGTCGGGCGGTTTTGGCGCGATTGAGATAGCTCCGGAGAACGGTTATCGTGTATTTACAGAACGTATTGGAAGAATTGACCAAACAAAAATATATGGTTACAAAAGTGAAACCGGTAGCGTGGTTGTATCTGATCCGGGTTCATGGAGTGTCCGTCATGCAATGACAAGGGGTGTTTCGGATTTATATCAATTTAATTGTCATTTTAGTAAAAAGATGGGCGCTCCATTTAAAAGTATTGATGAATCCGTGGTCAGGCTTTTGTCGACCATGATTGTCGAGTAGCGCTTGTTTTAGCTCGGTCTAAACGCAAACACATAAAGTTGAGATAGTCCATTGCCTGCATTGTCCTTGACCGAATGGCCGGTTCGTCCATTGCAGGAATTCAGCTTATCTCATTCGAGAAAACGACAGACCGCCTTGCAACAAATTGCACTAAAGAACAATTAGGTCTCGCAGGCGGGATCGATGGGTGAGCATCCGTCTCCGTCCGGCCAGGAGCGGTCCGTCGACTGCTCGATCAAAACCGACGACAATCCGGGCAAGTCACCAGTCTCACCATATTCGGAGAGTCCAATGCCGGTTCTCATGTCCAGGTTGATACTTTACGTCCGTGATGTTGAGTTGCTGAAGTCGTTCTATCAGATCCATTTCGGGTTTCGGGTCGCCGAAGAAATCGAGAACGAATGGGTTGTGCTGAAGGCCGGTTCAATTGAGATTGCTTTCCACAGAGTTGGCGAGCCCTATCGCGAGCTACCAAAGCAAGCCAATACTTCGAACGCGAAAATCGTCTTTTCGGTGGAGTCTGGGCTATCAGCGTTGCGCGAGAAACTGTTGAGCGCGGGTGTTCGAATGCGTGACTTGAAACGCTACGAGGGCTTCGCCCAATTGATGTGCGACGGAGAGGACCCTGAGGGAAACGTCTTTCAGCTTTCCCAGTCCGATTAGATGACGAACTTCCGCTTCGCTGGAGGTCAGAGATGTCGAACGCATCGCCCCTAACAGGCTGCGGAAATAGAGGCCGACTTTACTGAGCCGTGAGCTTAATCAGAATTTTCAGCGAGGAATTTCTCATAGTTTGAAATGCGGACCGGTTAATTTCGGTTTTCGGACCTGTTTATGACGCTCTCTTGGGCATTTTTGGCTCACAGCGGCTGCAACGGCCGGATCTCTCCCAAGGTGCGCATGCGCACGAGGTTGTACGCGGCCATGGTCAGCACAAACATCTGATCGACCTTCTTCAAGCCGCGCACCATCACTTGACGCATACCGCCGATGCTCTTAGCCCAGCCGAAACCTTGTTCGATGAGCTTGCGCTTTTGCTGGGAAACCGCATAGCCCGCACTCTGGGCGATTGACTCGGGCACCGCCGACTGGCGGCCTGAGTTGTTTTGCGCCACGTGAGGCGTGACTTTCATGGTCTTGCAGGCCTCGATGAACTCCGCCGCGTCATAGCCTTTGTCCGCCCCCAGCGTGATCTCGCGCGTCGGATCGCCAAGCGCCTGACGGGCATCGTTGATCATCACTTTGGCCGCTTCGCGCTCGGCATAGCCATCGGCCAGCGTCACCACGGCGCTGGCGATCAGCCCATGGCGGTTATCGCTTAACGTGTGGCCCATGTAGCGTAGCTCGCTTGCCGTTTTGCCCTTACGATACAGCCGCGAATCGGGGTCGCTCTTCGATTCATGCGTCTCATTGCTGCGCGTCTCACCCTTGAAGCTCCCACCGTCTTCGGGGTCCTGATCATCATCGCGGCGCACAAAGCTTTTATGGCCGGCCCATGCTTGAATTAACGTGCCATCGACGCTGAAGTGCTCACCGCAAAGCCAGCACTTCTTCTCGGCAATGCCCACAACCTCGTTGAAGAACTCGATGACCGCGTCATGCTTGATCAGGCGCTCGCGGTTCTTGGTGAAGACAGTGGGCACCCAAACGGCATCGTCCATCGACAGCCCGATGAACCAACGAAACAGCAGGTTATATTGAACCTGCTCCATCAACTGGCGCTCCGAGCGAACGCTATAGAGCACTTGTAATAGCATCGCGCGCAGCAACTTCTCCGGGGCAATGCTGGGCCGGCCACCTTTGATATCAGCCTCGTACATGCCGGCAAACAAGCGATCCATCCTGGCCAATGCTGCGTTGGCCATCTTGCGAATCGAGCGCAGCGGATGATCGGCTGGAACAAAGTCCTCCAGCTTACGCAACGTGAACAAATTCTCGGTAAAGGTATCCGCGCCGCGCATCGCTTCTCACAGTTGTGGGGTCTTCACTAACAACGTTTGAACTGACCTTTTGGGTGACTCCGGGGTGAGGTATTTCCGCAGCCTGCTAATCAATGCTCACCTCATCCGTCTGAATGCCCGGTATCGAGCGACTCGACCGTCCCATGCGGGTCTTGGTCCATGCCTTTCGCATATCTGCTGCGATCAGCGATCCTGCGAGGTTTGCGTCGGCCCGGGTTCGGCCAATTTGAGACGCTCGACGGCGCCTCGCAAATTCGCAACAATCTTGAAGCCATATTGATTGGGGTGGTGAACACGCCAGAGCGGTTAATATGCGATTTCTTCGACCGCGAGGAATTCATCTTGAAATTAGCAGAGCGCGTTATGTACGGTTTTGCCGGAGTGGTTTTCCTAGGCTTCCTGGCAATACTAGCGCTGCACCACAATGGGTCGATTGAGACTGAGACGTTGATTGACAGCTCGCCTCAGACAGTGTGGACGATCCTCACGGCGACCGACAATTACCCGTTGTGGAATCCGGAGATCTCACGATTACGCGGACAGCTTCGCGAGGGCAACGTCATCGAGTTTGTTGAGGGGACGGGGCCGGACGCAATGGTGTTTCATCCCACGATACTTGCGGTGCAAGCTGTTCGAGAATTGCGATGGAAAGGGTACGTATGGTTTCCCGGTATTTTTGACGGCGAGCACCGCTTCATTCTCGAAGCTGTGGGAAATAAAACGCGCTTTATCCAGGGTGAAACATTCACCGGCATTCTTGCTGGAACCCTGACTCAGAGCGTCCTAGCAGGCTGCGGAAATAGAGGCCGACTTTACTGAGCCGTGAGCTTAATCAGAATTTTCAGCGGGGAATTTCTCATAGTTTGAAATGCGGACCGGTTAATTTCGGTTTTCGGACCTGTTTATGACGCTCTCTTGGGCATTTTTGGCTCACAGCGGCTGCAACGGCCGGATCTCTCCCAAGGTGCGCATGCGCACGAGGTTGTACGCGGCCATGGTCAGCACAAACATCTGATCGACCTTCTTCAAGCCGCGCACCATCACTTGACGCATACCGCCGATGCTCTTAGCCCAGCCGAAACCTTGTTCGATGAGCTTGCGCTTTTGCTGGGAAACCGCATAGCCCGCACTCTGGGCGATTGACTCGGGCACCGCCGACTGGCGGCCTGAGTTGTTTTGCGCCACGTGAGGCGTGACTTTCATGGTCTTGCAGGCCTCGATGAACTCCGCCGCGTCATAGCCTTTGTCTGCCCCCAGCGTGATCTCGCGCGTCGGATCGCCAAGCGCCTGACGGGCATCGTCGATCATCACTTTGGCCGCTTCGCGTTCGGCATAGCCGTCGGCCAGCGTCACCACGGCGCTGGCGATCAGCCCATGGCGGTTGTCGCTCAACGTGTGGCCCATGTAGCGTAGCTCGCTTGCCGTTTTGCCCTTACGATACAGCCGCGAATCCGGGTCGCTCTTCGATTCATGCGTCTCATTGCTGCGCGTCTCACCCTTGAAGCTCCCACCGTCTTCGGGGTCCTGATCATCATCGCGGCGCACAAAGCTTTTATGGCCGGCCCATGCTTGAATTAACGTGCCATCGACGCTGAAGTGCTCACCGCAAAGCCAGCACTTCTTCTCGGCAATGCCCACAACCTCGTTGAAGAACTCGATGACCGCGTCATGCTTGATCAGGCGCTCGCGGTTCTTGGTGAAGACAGTGGGCACCCAAACGGCATCGTCCATCGACAGCCCGATGAACCAACGAAACAGCAGGTTATATTGAACCTGCTCCATCAACTGGCGCTCCGAGCGAACGCTATAGAGCACTTGTAATAGCATCGCGCGCAGCAACTTCTCCGGGGCAATGCTGGGCCGGCCACCTTTGATATCAGCCTCGTACATGCCGGCAAACAAGCGATCCATCCTGGCCAATGCTGCGTTGGCCATCTTGCGAATCGAGCGCAGCGGATGATCGGCTGGAACAAAGTCCTCCAGCTTACGCAACGTGAACAAATTCTCGGTAAAGGTATCCGCGCCGCGCATCGCTTCTCACAGTTGTGGGGTCTTCACTAACAACGTTTGAACTGACCTTTTGGGTGACTCCGGGGTGAGGTATTTCCGCAGCCTGCTAGGGGAAACGGTTAATAGCATGCATGCGATGAATGACGCGTTGAAAAAGCGAGCCGAGCTAGCGTCTGGTCAACCGCCGAAATAGTCGGTTGGATCACTTGGGCAACTCCCTGCTGACTGATACCGAATAGCCGCTGATGAGAACGGCAGCTGACCGCTCCGGGTCGCGTGCCGATGTCAGACTTGCGCGGTTCACATGCGTATGCGCGGCGCATGAGGCAGCAATCGGCCAGTATGAGACATTCGACGGCCACGATCAGATTGACAGCAATCGTTGGCAGATGGGTGCAGCCGAACATTAGCTCAAGCCATCGGCCACTATTACTGCGTGAGCATCAGGTTCAGGTTCTGAACCGCAGCGCCGGATGCGCCTTTGCCGAGATTGTCGAGAACCGCGGATAGCAGGACGTGCCCGTGTTCCATGTTAGGAAATACGCTTAAGCGCATATCGTCCGTACCGTTCAGTACTTGCGGATCCAGGTGCTTTAAGAAGCACGATTCGTGCAGCGGCAAGACATGTACGTGGGCCGCCTCAGCATAGTGGCGTGCGAGGCATGCGTGTAACGTGGCGCCGTCCGCGTAAGGTGCCAGCAGCCGCACATCCAAGGGCACCGTCAGCACGATGCCCTGGCGGAACGCACCATACGCAGGGACGAAGATTGGACGCTGCGCGAGTCCGGCGTGCTGCTGGATCTCCGGGGTGTGCTTATGTGCGAGTTCCAGACCATATACCTGGTATGACGGTGCGTTGACAGCATCCTGTCCCTCGTGTTCCTCCACGCCGGCACGCCCGCGTCCGGAGTAGCCGGACACCGCATGAATGCTGACCGGGTAGTTGCCTGGTATGAGCCTGGCGTGCAGCAGGGGACGCAGCAAGCCAATTGCACCGGTCGGATAACAACCTGGATTGGTGACCCGACGTGCGTTCGCAATGCGCTCAGCCTGTCCCAGAGTCATTTCCGGAAAGCCGTATGTCCAGTCCGGCTGTGTGCGATGGGCGGAACTTGCGTCGATTACTCTGACGGCAGGATTAACAATGGCGTCCACCGCCTCGCGCGCGGCGGCATCGGGCAGGCAAAGGATGGCAATGTCGCAGGCGTTGATGGCTTCGGCGCGAAGCCTGGAATCCTTGCGTTCCGCCGCGGGAAGCGTGACCAGTTCCAGATCGGTCCGGTCGCGAAGCCGTTCGTGAATTTGCAACCCGGTGATGCCTTGGTCGCCGTCGATGAAAACAAGGGGAGAGCTCATGCGCGGAATACTCCGGTGACTGGGTAATAACAAGTAGAACGAGCCTGTTATCTTCCGCGCACCGCTAGAATAGCGAAAGTTGAATTTCATAACGTGAACATTCAGTTTTTCTGAATCTGGACGCCGACATGCGAGAGATCAGCCTGGACCGCTTGCGCACCCTGGTCGCTATTGCCGACCGTGGCTCATTCGCCGACGCGGCGCGTGCGTTGCATCTGGCGCCACCAACGGTCAGCCTCCACATCGCCGAACTGGAAGAGCGCATCGGGGCTCCGCTCCTGTCACGCAAGCGCGGACATGTTCGGCCGACGGTGATAGGCGAGCTGTTGGTCGAGCGCGCGCGTCGACTGCTGGCCGACGCGGAACAGGCGTTAGACGATGTTCACCGCCAGGTTCAAGGGCTTGTCGGACGCGTTCGGCTCGGAGCATCGACCGGCGCGATTGCGCACCTGTTGCCTCAAGCGCTTGACGTGCTGCGTGAGCACCATCCCGCTATCGATATTCAGATCGCGGTACTCACCTCGCATGAAACGCTAACCCGATTAGCGGATGGGACGCTGGATATCGGGCTGGTTGCACTGCCTCAGCCTCCGGCGGCTGGACTCGTGATCAAGCCCTGGCGCCGCGACCCGGTGATGGCATTCGTGCCGGCGCATTGGCGGTGTCCGGCTCGCGTTACGCCTGAGTGGCTCGCCGCTCAACCTCTCATTCTTAATGATGCGACCACGCGTCTCTCGCGTCTGACTGCGGAGTGGTTTGCGACCGGAGGGCACCATCCCGCGCCGCGCATTCAGCTCAATTACAACGATGCGATCAAGAGTCTGGTAGCGGCGGGCTATGGCGCGGCGCTGTTGCCCCATGAGGCCACTACACCATTACCCGACAGGCGCATTGTCATGCGTCCGCTGCGCCCGGCGTTGTGGCGTCGGCTCGGCATTGCGCGTCGTGCGGGGCACGTCGAGCGTTCCACGCAACACGTACTCGATGTGTTGTGGGATCTGCGATTGGCGTAGGAATTTGCCATTTGTCGCTTCGGTTCGTTTTCGCTGGGAAAGTAGCCTATTGCACGCCACGACGAACGAATGGCCGGTTTGTAGAGATTCGACAGACCGAATTGGGTCGAAGATTGACCACTTCACCAAGCGCAGAATCGATCTCCCTTCGTTGAAGAGGAGATTGTCATGGAACCGCTTAATTCTTCCGACGCTCGTCGGGTGCCGTGGAACAAGGGGAGGCTAACCGGCCAGAAGCCTCCGCTGAAGCTTCGAGAAATCTGGGCGATTCGAACGAGGCTGCAGATGTCTTCCAACGCCCGCGAGTTGGCGATGTTCAATCTCGCGATCGATAGCAAGCTTCGGGCGTGTGATCTGACGCGA
Source organism: Caballeronia sp. SBC1 (assembly GCF_011493005.1). NCBI lineage: Bacteria > Pseudomonadati > Pseudomonadota > Betaproteobacteria > Burkholderiales > Burkholderiaceae > Caballeronia > Caballeronia sp. SBC1. The sequence goes on along the minus strand of NZ_CP049157.1, from coordinate 428,659 downwards.
CTGCAAGTGCAGGACGTCTGCGTGGGAGGGCATGTCGTAGCCCGCGCGACTTTCATGCAGCAGAAAACGCATCGACCAGTGCAGTTCGAAATCACAGAGCAGACTCGTCATAGTGTCTCCACATGGATTTCGGCGCGGGGATTAAAGCCTGCCGACTATTTGTTTCCAAGTCGACTGCATGCCTCAGCGCACGTGTCGACGCGCCAGTATGTGCGCATCGTTCATCGCTGGGTCGCGTCGATCGGACTCGATGACACCGCGTACGGTACGCACACCATGCGTCGAACGAAAGCGTCGTTAATCTATCGACGCACCAAGAACCTGCGCGCGGTCCAATTGCTGTTGGGCCACACAAAAATTGAAAGCACCGTGCGATACCTCGGGATTGAGGTAGACGATGCACTCGAAATGGCTGAGCAAACCGAAGTGTGATCACCGGTGGCCGGCGAGCGTTCGCTTGTCGGCCACTTACGGACGTTCAACGCTGGCCCCTAGATTGTCGACAATCGTCGCTGCGCAACTTTGCTGGAAAACACGCAAGTTGCCTATTGGACGCGGACCGCGAACGCACCCTAGTCACTATGCGCGCTGAGTGCAGCCTAGCGAACGGCGATTATTCTTCGATCGGGTTGCGCAGCGTTGCGATTCAAGGTCACGGAATCGTTGGCTCCCAGGCGATCGCGCTAAATTGGTGGCTTGCGATTAGTCTGTTTCAACATTTAAAGTAGGTTCGGCGTCCCGACCCAGATCGCAAGCGCCTCAGTGGATCGGTTATTCAACCATCCTTGGGGCAGCGTCGATTGGTAATGCGCACTGTCCCCTGTTTTGAGCACAAATGTCTTGCCCTCAAGAGTCAACGAAATTTCACCCGAAGTGACGTAAAGAAACTCTTCTTCTGCGCTGGTTGGCATATCGGCAGGTCCGCTCTGATAGGGCGGGAATCTCACAAGGACGGCCTCAAGCCGCCGGCCTCCAGACTTATGCGTAAGTCTCGCGAACGAGTTTGCGGTATCCGCGAACTCGAAGAAACTCAGTTTCTCACCCCGACACACAAATTTCTGTTCGCTTGGAGCGTCAACAAAGTATTGCACGGCAACACCAAGCGCGTCTGCAATGCCTTTCAACGAGGCAATCGAGGGCATGGCCAAGCCGCGCTCTATCTGTGACAGGAAAGGTTTCGAAATCCCTGCAGCCCTTGCCGTACAGTCAAGAGTGAGCTTTAGCCGCTGTCTCAGCGCGCGGATCTTGCCGCCGAATTGCGCGGATGGAATATTTTTTTTCATTTCGGTAAACATAAAAATGAAGTGGACTTCGAGGCCCATGGTTCCTTCTTGGCCTTCTCCAGTGTTTCCGGGTTGGCGCCCGTGGCGATCACCGTGGCCCCTTCCGTCTGGAATCGTTTCGCGATCGCCGCCCCCATCCCGGTTGTGCCTCCCGAGATGAGCGAAATCTTGCCTTCCAATCTGTTCATTCGTGACCTCTTGTATGCCTGACTACTAGGTGGTTGAAGAACGTGATCCACGAGACCCGTCCTCACCATAGGAGTACGGGTGTCTGTTTCAACCACGTATCCTTCGCCAGTTGCTCCACCACGAACTGAGCGACATCCGCGCGTGCGACCTTGCCGCCGTTGACGTCGGCGAGGTCAACGATGGCCCTGACGCTTCCGCGAGCTGGGTCGTTGGTGAGCATCGCGGGCCGGACTAAGACCCAATCGAGTGAGCTGGTGCGAATCGCGGCTTCCTGGCGCCCCTTGTCTTTGTAGGCATGGCGAAGCAGCAAGGGCTGGAACAGCCGGTCGAACACGAAGCCGCCGTGGCCGCGGCTATCTCCCACCCCCAGGGCGGAGATGCAGACCAGACGGCGGACGCCGCTGCGACTCATCGCCGGGAGCAACGCGCGTGTCGCTTCGGTCAGAACGCTGACTTCGCTGAAAGGGCTAACGCCCGTGCCCAGCGAGCTGACGACGGCATCGCAGCCTTTCAAGGCGCGCATTAGGGCGCCTTCGTCGCAGGCATCCCCCTCAATGAGGTCTGCGCCTGGGAAGTCGGGCGCGCGCGCCTTCGAGCGAACTAACGCGACTACGGAATGACCCTTCTCCAAGGCGTCGTGGACGATCAGCCGTCCGGTTCCGCCCGTTGCACCCAAAACAAGAACCTTCATAGTCGATCTCGATAGTTGTTGGTATGAACGCCGCATTTCATATGGAAATGGGCTCTTTTGGTTGCTCTGCCAGAATCACGATGGAGTACGAATACCCGGAGTAGATTTCCAAAGTCGTATCCCATCGCTGATCCGCTGACCTATTCTGTAGCGGCCTTCAGGGCCGCCGCGAAGACATCGCGGGCAGACGTCGCGCCCGGGACGTGCTCCGTACCCTCGACGCCGAGGTCCATCCAGCCCGAGTTGACGGCGTCATACATCGCTTCGGCCGGTCCCGTCTGGCCCTTCGGAACGCCGAGCTGCTCGAACGCTGCCGGCCACCCGGCCCGCGGTACAGCAAAGGCGTTGACGTCGACCTTCAGGACTTCTCCCAATTGTGTCGCTACTTCATCCGCACTGACCATCGAACCGAGCTCGATGGCGCGATGCCCCAACCATGCCGGCCCGGTCAGAAGCGCTGCGACTTCGGCACCGATGTCGTTGGTCGCGACCATGGTCGATTTCCGATCGGTCGGGTTGTAGTAGACGGGGAGCGTGCCACCTTGGGCAACATGCAAGCCGTAGAGGAAATTTTCGAAAAATCCGCCGGCGCGCACATAAGCGATCGGCAATGTCAGGTCGCGAAATCCTTGCTCCAGAAGCGCCAGCGCCGTGATCATCCCCAGCCCACCGGTTCTATTCGCCCCCATCGACGAAAGCGCAACCACTCGCGGCGGCGATGCCCTGGTGAGCGCCTCGACATAGTTTGCAATGACGCCCCTGGCTTCTTTGAAATCGGGCGAGGGCGCCCAGACAGCCGGCAACATGACCAACGCGCCTTCGACGCCTTTGAGCGCGTGCTCGACGGCTGCCGAATCATTCCAATCGCCGTCTAAAAGTTCCACACCCTGGTTCGCCCAGTGAGCCGCCTTCTCGCGATTGCGGACCAGCGCGCGTACTTTCTTGCCGTGCGCCAACAGATGTTCTGCCGTTGCGCCGCCTACTTTTCCCGTGATTCCCGTTACTAAAAACATATGCTTTCTCCGGATATTGAGGGACAGAGGACTGCCCCGGTTGGCTTAACGAATGAGCGGCAGAATGGCTCGGATACGGGAGTTGCGCGCGTAGAGGCCACCCCATGTCAACGCGCCCAGAACCAGCGAAATGATTTCTGGCGGCGATCCCAACTCACCAATGCGGACATGGGCGCAGATGGCACCTCCCAAATAGCCCGTCACCAGGATCGCGCCGAGGACGGCGGTAGCCGGGATGGCGTAAAGGATGGCGCAGGCAAGGACGATCGGACCCACGACGCGGGTAACGTCCATCGCGAACCCGGTTTCCTGCAACATGCTCGCGATCTGTGCTGGCACGAAAAGCTGAATAATCCCGTCTGCCACCAGAGCGATAACGACAAACGCGCTCATTACCCGGCCGGCCCACAGGGAGCGATGCAAGGTCATAGTTTCAGTCACTTGTTGTTCTCCGATGTGGGTCTCAATTTCGAAGCTTATTGTGTTTTTCAGATATGATAAACGCCGACAAAGTGAATTAACTGTTCTCTCTGCGGGTAACAATACCGAGGCGCGAAAATGCAGAATCTCGAACCCCTCCTCATATTCGTAACGGTCGCGGAAATGGGGAGCTTCACCCGCGCGGCCGACCGCTTGGGCATCCAAAAGGGCAGGGTCTCAACGGCTGTCCGGAAGCTGGAAGAAGATGTCGGTGTCAGACTCCTGCACCGGACGACGCGGAGCGTGCAGTTGACAGAGGACGGACGTGCGTTTCATGCGCGCGCCCGCGATCTGCTTGCTGAAGTCGATGACCTGCACTCGATGTTCGCAGGCGAGCACGTGGCACTTCGTGGGCGTCTACGGGTGGATCTTCCGTCCGAGGTGGCGCGCACCACGGTCATGCCAGCCTTGCCGGAGTTCATGGCGACTCATCCCGAGTTGGAGCTGGAGGTGTCGAGTACGGATCGGCAAGTCGATCTGGTTCAAGAGGGGTTCGACTGCGTGTTGCGGCTTGGACCCATACGGGACGAGACGCTGATTGCCCGCCCACTGGGCCTGTTGCGCATGGTCAACGCTGCCAGTCCCGTCTATCTGGCGCGCTATGGCGTGCCTCGATCGATAGGAGATCTCCAGCGTCAGGAACATCGGGCAATTCATTTTTCGACGATGCTCGGCTCAAGACCTTATGGATGGGAATATCCGGACGGCGACAGCTACGCGACGCTTCAGTTGCCGGGTACGCTACACGTCAACAACGCGCAGACCTACGAAGCCGCTGCCCTCGCCGGCCTCGGCCTGATTCAGGCGCCACTCTTGGGGATTGGCCGATACCTGGAGAATGGAGCGCTTGTGGAGGTTATGCCCGATTCTCGTCGCCGGGCGCTCGCGGTGTCCCTCGTCGTAGCTCATCGGAGCAATCTGTCGCGCCGAGTCCGCGCATTCATGAAATGGATCGAAGTTGTGCTGACGCCGTATCTGGAATGAGGGGTGGTGGATAAACATTGATCGAGAGTGCCCTAAAATTGACTGCTCCGAAGCTGCCACTCGTCAGGGGGCTGCAACGGGTCGAACTGAGCCGATCACCATCCGGCTGAGTTCGGCCAAGGGACGCGGACCATCGAACCTAAGGCGAGGATCGTCGACATTCGTGTCACCATGGACCAACCGGTCGGCGCGATTAAGGCAACTTTGGGCGGCTATTTTCGAGTGGAAATACTCGTACAAATGCAGGCACATTCAACTTGGGCTGTCGTCTACTCCGGGAAGGAACCGATAGTTTGGCCCTTCCCGAGGCCGCGTTGAGCGAGTGAAAAAGCGGGCGCCCTATGCAATTGTCCGAACGACACCGCCGTCGACACGCAAGGAAGTGCCTGTTGTCGCCGACGCCTGCTCCGAGCAGACATAGACGACTAGGTTTGCGACTTCTTCGGTTGTCGCGAAGCGATTGAGGAGCGTGGTCGGGCGATTCGTTTTCAAGAACTGCTGCTCGGCTTCCTCACGCGTAATTCCTTGCGCATCTGCGTTTGCCTGCGCCCAACCACCCATGATCTCCGAATTCGTCGGACCAGGGAGAACCGAATTAACGGTGACGCCCGTTCCGCCGACCACCTCGGCCAAGCCCCTCGCAATGGCGAGCTGAGCGGTCTTGGTCGTGGCGTAGTCGATCATGTCCTTGGGGATGGCAAGCGCGGACTCGCTACTGATGAAGACGACGCGCCCCCAGCCGCGCTTCGTCATGTTTGGCACATAGTGACGGGAGGCGCGAATACCGCTCATGACATTAAGTTCAAAGAGATCGATCCACTCGCTGTCCTCAATTTCGAAGAACGACTTGGGACGCCCAGTACCCACATTGTTGACGAGAATGTCCGCATCCGGCGCCTGCGCGAACAAGTCCGCCGCGCCTTTCGGGGTCGCAAGATCTGCGATGACGCCGGTAAACTCCGCCTTTGGTAAGAGTTCGCGAAGCTCCCGAAGCGCCGTGGAGACGCGCTTCTCTGTGCGGCCGTTGATCACGACCGCGGCGCCTGCGCGCCCCAGCCCTTCTGCAATGGCTCGGCCGATACCTGCTGTGGACCCAGTAACGACGGCCTTGCGGCCAGTGAGATCAATATTCATGACACCATTCCTTCAGCTGTGGAGAGAGCTGGATTGTGAGTGATGTCGGAATCAATGATAATAGCTTAATTTGCCATAATATTAATTCCCAGGAGGAATCGAAGTGGATCGATTCCACGAATTAAACGCCTTCATAGCCGTGGTTGAAGCAGGCGGTTTTACAGCTGCCGCGCATCGAACCGGCGATTCACAGTCGGCAATAAGTAAGGCTATCGGCGCGCTCGAGAGGCGCCTCGGCGTGGTGTTATTTAACCGAAGTACGCGCCGCGTGACCCTGACGGATCAGGGGCAAAGATACTACGATCGGGCAAAACCGCTGCTTGACGAGATGGATGACGCCGACAGCGAGCTGACCAGCAGCACGCATAATGTCTCGGGTCTGATCAGGATCGCTGCATCTGGTACTTTTGGCCGTCTTCATATTTTGCCGCTTATTCCCGACCTGCTATCACTCAATCCTGGCCTTCAGGTGGATCTCATTCTCTCGGATTTCGTGCGAGATATGGTGGAAGACGGGATTGATCTGGCGATCCGAGTGGGGCCCGTGAACGATCCTGACGCGATCGTCAGGCGCGTGGCCAGCACTCCTCTCGTCTGCGTCGGATCCCGTCGCTACTTCGAGCAACGCGGAATGCCAAAGACTCCTGTCGAGCTCGTTGATCACAATTGCCTTTTATATCGCGGCTTGACGGAGTCAACGCATTGGCCTTTTGTCGGGCCAGAAGGTCGATTTAGCGTGTCCGTGCACGGAAATCTCACGTCCAACAGTATCGAAACGATCCGGGCTGGTGTTCTAGCCGGTGTGGGAATCGGCCTGTTTGCCAAGATCTCTCTTGCCGATGATCTCCGGCATCCGGACGTCATCACCGTTCTCGACGAATTTATAGGCGACGCCAGAGACATAAGCCTCATCTGGCCAAGACGCCGGTTTGTACCGGCGCGTGTGCGACAAGTCACCGATTTTTTCGCAGAGGCTATACCGCGGCGTATTTAGTCGCCCGAACTTAGGAAAAATGGTCAGCGATGGCGGAGGGGAGCCTTCGGATCAGTCAAGCGGACTTCCTATTGATCGCGCGAGCCATGAAAGCTCAAGAAGAAGAGTACGAACACGGTCCAGTCCCCTGAAACATGGTTGGTATTGCTCGCTCGAACACCTCACATTCCATCCTTGCCGAAGGTTTCGTCGCACAGCCAGACGCCATATGTTCTTCGTTCTGAATAGGATGGAGGATGAGTTACTTATGATTGAGCAAGCCTGCCGTTTGCCGGCAAGATGTGCCTTATTGGTACCTGCGGACTCGCCATCAATGGGGCCTTCCGGTCGGCGAGCATCGGTTTCGAGTTGGAGAGACGCTTTTGGGGACAAGGTCTCGTGCACGAAGCTCTTAGCTCAATTGTCGACCATGCCTACGATCGCTGGGACATCAATCGAATTCAGGCAACGACCGACCTCGACAACCAAGCGTCTATAGGGCTTCTGCGCAGCTTGGGATTTATAGAGGAAGGCATCATGCGACAGTGGGGGTACTGGAAAGACGCATTTCACGACGTTCGTCTTTTTTCCTTGATCAAGGCTGAACGACCCATCTATCCCACAGCGTAGGTTCTGGCGCTTGATCAACGATCCGGGCGGTTGTCCGCGACCGTCCGCTATCGAGAAAATCGACGGTCCCTTCAGGGTCGATCCACGACATTCGAAACGCCTGCCGGCACGACCAGCCGGATAGCTGTGTGAAGTCGGAGTCGTGCCGCCGGAAGGTTGTGAGGTTTCTCATGGCCTGCCAGCTCCTCTAGTCATTCAAGATAGAAGAGAGAGACCAGGCATACCGCTGCGTCACTCGAATCGCAATTGACTGGCCGTATGACTTTTTCGAAAGCTGTTGCGCCAGCAATGTCACAGACGGCAACTAACAACAACACAAGCCACACAAGCCGCACGATTGCCTCTACTTTGTAATGTTTTGTGACGCCAATTATGGCTCATCGAGCGTCTCCGCAGCGGTCGATTTTTGCCCGACACGAGCCAATCAGTGGCGACGCACGCGGCCAGTTCAACGCCGGAGCGCGCCCGGCCAGGAATGGCCGTTCAGGGGCAACTGCTGCCGGATGCTCAAATATTCCTTCTGTCTCCGGGTACTGCCCTTTAACCGATAAAGAACGAGGCGGCAGGGCGAGCCGAGCGCGGTCCTATGCGCGCAATTCAAACAGGCCTATTGAACTGAGATCCAAGAAGGGGTACAGACTTGCGTGCTGGTCGCGACGATGACTTTTCGTCAAACGCATGTAACTCACGAAAATTCTTCCCGTACAGGAGGGGCCTTCACCTGAATGACGTCCATATAAAGGAAAAAACAACCCCTTCTTTTCCCCGGCCGGCACGTCAGTATTCATCTTGTACCCGGAACTTTGTCATGGCCTGGCGGGTGGCTCTTTACATGATCGATGAAGGCGCGAAGCTTCGGCATGATCTGCCGACGGCTTGGATAGTAGAGAAACACTCCCGGTATCACCGGCGCGAACGGCTCCAGCACGTGCACCAGTCTTCCCGCTCTCACTCCTTCAGCGACCATCGGCTCAGGTAGCTGCGCAAGGCCCATACCTTCGACTGCCGCGCCCAGCATGGTGGGAAAATCATGAGCGATGAGAGGGCCCGACACGGCGATCTCGATTGCGTGGCCGTCGTCGTTGAATGACCAAAGCGCCAGCGCGCCGCTGGATCGCCGCCATCTCAAGCATGCGTGTTGGCGCAGATCATCCGTGTGCCTGGGTGGGTTGCGCCCGGCGAAGTAGTCTGGACTGCCGACGACGATGAGACGAAACGGCGGCGTCAACGGTACGGCGACCATGTCAGCGTCGACGAACTGGCCCAGCCGGATTCCGGCGTCGAATCCTTCCGCTGCAAGATCGATCAGCTCCTTGCTCGCGGCGATCTCCACTTCGACCTCGGGATAAGCCCGGCAGAAAGATGCAATCAGCGGTTCCAGCAGGATTGGCACCACCGCGCGCGGCACTGAAAGACGCAACAATCCGGCGGGCCGCTGGCCAAGTCCGCGCGCAACATCACTAGCGGCGACAAGCTCCTCGAAGGCAGGCTTTGCCCGCGACAGAAACCGCTCGCCAGCTTCGGTCAGGCCGACACTACGCGTGGTGCGTGTGAAGAGCGCTGCGCCAATGCGCGCTTCAAGTACACGCACCGTCTGGCTGACGGCCGACGGCGTCACACCGAGTTCCGCGGCTGCCCGGCGAAAACTGCGATGCTGGGCAACGCTCAGAAACACCTCCACGCCATCGAGTGCGCCCTGCCTGACTGTGAAGTTCTGCTTCATAGCCCGTCAACATTGTGATGAATAGTCGCTCGCGAGAGGCCATGGTACACCTACGCCTGCAGATGAGGCGTCACGCCGACGTCGACTCGCAAGCCCTGAACAATCCGCTAAGACCGCGGGGGAATCGCTGATGATCGCCGCCCCAAATCCTGCTGGTATTGTCTCGCCGCGTCCCGCTTGGCGCAGCCTGCTTTGGATCGTCGTGCTGACGGTCCTGTGGATCGTGTTGATCTACTCGCAACCGGTTATCCCGACTAGCGGCGTTCCGACAACGGTCCATCTATCCTTCAACGCGCCACACAACACCTGACAGGAGGCAACATGCCACCGGAACTTCTTTTCCAATTGCATCTCGTTCTGGGGTATTTCGCTTGGCTGCTTTGCTTTCGCGCATACGTCTGGCCCAAGCTCAAGTCGATGGACCCGTTCGAAGCGCAACGCGCCATCGCCACCTTGCACAGCTTCCGTTTCTTCGGGCTGGTCTTCATTCTGCCGGGCGTCGTCAGTCCCGATCTGCCTGCCAGCTTCGCCGTGTTCGCCGCGTACGGTGACTTCGCAACAGGCGTTCTGGCGATGCTGGCGCTACTCACAGCACGCATACGCCCGCTCTTTTGGTCGTTCGTCGTAGCGTTCAATCTTGTGGGAACGACCGACCTCATGCTCGACTACTACCACGCTATCCAGTCTGATCTTCCTGCGCGTGCGGGAGAGCTGGGCGCTACGTACGCGATTCCGATCATCTACGTGCCTCTCCTGATGATTACGCATGTTGCCGCCTTCTATTTGCTGCTGCGCCCCCAGCCCAAAGCGGCTCGGAGCTCTCTATCCTTCCGTAAATCATGACATGACCAAAGCGTGGGCTGCTGCCAGCAGGCAGCGTTGACCGAAGGGCGTTTCTGCACGCTCTTGAGCGTGTTGCGCACGGCAGCGTTCAATTCGGAGATGCTGCCTGGGCGGAATGCCGGGCGTCGCGATATCGGCCAGCCCCGCACGGGTCGTCAGCGCGACTCGCAGGCGCACGATTGCGGTGACTATCCGGCGGCAGTGATGGCCGATTAGCGGAAGGCGTAGGGCGTAGGGTGTGAACGAATCGCGGATGGACTTTCGAATGGGCGTTGGGGGCACGAAGGCCCGAAGGATTGCAGTGGCCGCGTGCCGCAGATCGCGGATCAACAAGGGGCGGGCAGTTACGGTCATTCGACGTGACGAGGTGGATCGTTGACATCCTTCCGGTTAAAGCGGTCTTGGCAAACTCACTCTAACCCCGTCGCCCGGTAGGGCGGCCGCAGGAGGTCCGCCAGATGATTTTCAATTATTCGGTCGCCAACAGTCCAACCCTCTAGGCTGATTGCACAGCCGCTACAATATGCACATCAGTTCACGAGAGGTTGAAAATGGCGAATCGGGGAAATCTGATCCGTCGGTCGCAGCACACCAGATCCATCCTGCTGGTAGGCGTCCCTCCCGTCCTGGAGCTCGATCTTTTTGGTCCCGCGAGCGCATTCGACCTCGTCAATAAGCTCGTCGCAGGCTCCTCGCTTGCACCTGCAAATGAACCTCCATACCGGCTTACGATCATTTCATCGACGGAGAACTGTCAGCTTGAGGGCGAGGCAGGCGGTAGGCTCGCTGCGCATTCCTCCTACAAAGACTACGAGGAGGAAGTCGATACCCTGCTCGTGACAGCTGGCCCGCGTTCGATTGACGATGTGGGAGCGCCCGAGTTCCGCGAGTGGCTTCGCCGCATGTGAATTTCCGGCATATAGGAGCCATTTCGTTTTCGGCGTAATGGCGCCACCGGATTTCCGGCGTAATGGAGCCACGACGTTTTCGGCGTAAAGGCGCCAGTCGTTTTTCGGCGTAATGGCGCCACCCGGATGACGAGCAACGAGGGTTCGAACTTTCATTGATCGGCTAGACTGCCGGCCTTTTGCCGGGAGAGGCCGTGGCCAATCGGAGGTTCGAGATGTACCAATACCGACAGATCCTGGTGCGCATGCGCCGAGGCGACTCTGACCGGGATATCGCACGATCGAAGACCATGGGGCGCAAGAAGATTGCGCAGGTGCGGGAGATTGCCGCCAAGAACGGATGGTTGGCGCGTGAAGCGGCTTTACCCGACGAACACGTAATGGCCGCTTTCCTGGATCGCAAAGAGGCGCCGCTACCATCGAGTTGCGTCTCAACCTTGGAACCGTGGCGCGAGCAGATCAGCAAGTGGCGGGCAACCGGCGTTCAATGCACCACGATCCACGCCACGCTCGTTCGCAACCACGGATACAGCGGCAGCTATTCCTCGGTCTATCGTTTCCTTCTGCATATAGACGCCTCGCACACGCCCGACGTGCCGCTGCGCCTGGAGTTCAAGCCGGCCGAAGCCGCGCAAGTTGATTTCGGCGCCGGCCCGATGATGACCGACGCGCTCACCGGCGAGATCCATAAGACTTGGTTCTTCGTCATGACCCTGGCGTGGTCGCGCCACCAATATGTCGAGTTTGTTCGAGACCAAACCGTAGCGACCTGGCTGGGATGTCATCGGCGCGCCTTTGAGGCATTTGGGGGCGTGCCGGCCCGGGTCATCATCGACAACTGCAAATGTGCGATCACCCGGGCGTGTTATTACGAGCCCGAAGTGCAACGCGCGTATGGCGAGTGCGCAGAAGGATATGGTTTCAAGATCGATGCATGCCCGCCAAGGGATCCGCAAAAAAAGGCGTACGCTTCATACTGCACCTTGTGTGGTTGATGGAACAGGGATAAAAGTCGGTTCTGTCGAACTGTAGCGGCCTCCTTGCCCTTTGACCAAGACAACGTCACCGAGGGGCTCGTAGAGGCAGCGATGCAGGTTTCCGTATCGATGCTGGTGCACCACCCCGCGCTGGCCCCACAGGTAAATGGTAGTCGGGCAGACTCCGAGTTGTTTGGCGAGCTCGTTAGCTGTCACCATGCCGCGTGCGCGCAGGCGTTCGAACCGGCTCTTGAGTCGGTAGGCGGTGCGAACAATAGATACCTTCTTATGCGTGAACGATTCGCCTTTCCAGTTTGTATAACCCAGCGCATTGAGTTGTTCGGCGACTTGCCTATCCGAGCAGGTTTCGAGGAGTTCGTCGACCTTTGCAACGACTTCGGGCAACGTCTTGCGAATTAGCGCGATAGGCTTGGGCTTGTCGATCTCCAACGATGTCGTTCGACCGCCGCGAAAACGTACATGGATAGCGATGCGTTCTGCCTTTACCAAGGTTACGTCTTCAATGAGTAAGGCGATCATTCGTTTGCGTTCCACCGGCACCACGCGTTGGTCATTCCAGACACGAGGGAAGTCTTCGGCAAGCGCGCGAATCTGGGTCCGCGCGTCGCTGCTCAGAAGCTTGTGATCGGCATGCTGAAGTCGCTCGTTCTCTTGCTGCAATGCATCCAGTACGCGCAGACGCTCATTCCAGTCTGCTTCGAGTGAGTCGGCGACGAGCCGGTTCGTTGGATCGACACTCATATATCGACGGCGCGCAAGCTCGGCGTCGTAGCGCGCTCGAACTAGTTGCTTCTGACGCTGCGCCGCGGCCTGTTTGACGCGCCCCGATATCTCATCTTCGACCGCTAACGCGACCTCGAGCACAGCTGGCGCAACGCTCTCCAAAAGCAGCGAGCCGATAGCGTCATCGATGGCGCTTCCGCGAACCGATTGGCAGGGTTTGCCTGCACGACGTACCGGATTCTCCGTGCACATATAGTAGGGCTGAAGTTTATTATCGACCTCTTGATATCGTACGCGCATGCGTGCTCCACAGGCACCGCACACGACACGCCCCTGCAGGAGGCCGACACCCTCACGTGGCATGCTGCCACGTCGATCGAGGCCGAATCCGGTTAGATTCTGCTTAAGGGTAGCCTGGTTACGTTCGAACTCGTCCCAATCGATAAAACCTGGATGAGAATTCTGAATCAGCACTTGCCAGTTCTCGCGAGCAACCTTCAGCGATGTGGATTTGCGACCGGGACGGTATGCTCCGCGGGTGCGCCCGTACACGAACGCACCGGCGTAACGAGGGTTATGCAGAATCTGAATGACCCGGCAGTGCTCCAGGGGCCCCCAAAGCAGGTCTCCCTTCCCGATTCCGCGGCGGATGCGACGCGGAAACAGCCAGCCTTCCTGGCGAAATCGCCTGACCGTCGCGGTAGCGGATGCAGCTTGCCGAAACGTGTCGAAGAGCAACTGCAGCGCTCCCCGTACTTGTTGATCAGGATCGAGCGCCACTGAGCCATTCGGGTGATAAACAAGGCCGATCGGCAAAGGCACTTCCAGTTCGCCCCGGCGTGCCTTGTTCTTGATCCCGCCTTGCAGACGACCCTTGAGAATATGAAGTTCAGCCTCACTCATGGCGCCCTTCAATCCCAGTAGAAGACGGTCGTTAAATTGACCCGGATCGTAAATTCCATCTTCGTCCAAAATCAAAGTTTGCGTGAGCGATGCAAGCTCGATCAGGCGATGCCAGTCCGCATTATTGCGCGCAAGACGGGACACTTCCAATCCCAGCACGATGCCGGCGTGACCGTTGGCCACCTCGGCAACCAAGTGCTGAAAACCGTCTCGTTCCTTAGCGCTGGATCCGGACATACCGAGATCGTTATCGACGACGTGAATACGCTCAATTGGCCAGCCGAGCGAAACGGCACGATCGCGCAGTGCATATTGCCGCTTCGTACTCTCGGTATTCTCGAACACCTGTCGAAGCGACGATTGGCGAACATAAAGAAAGGCATCTCGCCGGAGATGTTCCGAGGTGACCTTCTGAGCGGAGTTAGTAGACATGGGCAAGCTCCTCGTGGGCGCGCAGCACGAGGTTGGCCAGCACGCGTACGAGCGCACCGTTATCCCGCACTGAGTTGGAATCAAACACGGCTGGGACGGCAACTTCGGTGCACAGAGCGTGCGAGAGTTTGATCGCGAGGCCGTTCAATACACCATGAAAGCGTATTGCGGCGTGGCCTTCGGAGTGAGGACCTGTGCCGAAGAGCTCGGCCCGCAGCGCTTCGTAGCGTCCAAGCGCCGACGATGGCGAAATAAATTGAGCCGAATCGTCTACGGTTTTTTTTTGCGCGCCAGCGCGCGTTCGATACTGCGTGGGTGGACCGATAGATCCAGCGCGGTTTCTATCTCCTGCGCGAGCGCGCGAGCGTGGATGGTGTTGTCGTGCTGTAAGCGCTCTTCGATGAACGCCATAACCGTCGAGTTGAGTTTGTGTGCGCCTTTGGGCCCACGCTGTTTCGGGAGCAGCCCTGGAAGCCCCTCGCTGGCAAAGGCACTCTCTGCTTGATAGAACGTTGGCCTGGACATTCCGAACAATGCGGCCGCCTCGGCCTTGGAGGCGCCGTCGACCTGAACATGACGCAACATCTCGTACTTGACCTGAACCATGTCGTCGGGATCGAAGAAATCGCCCGATCGGAACCAGGGCGCTTGTATTCGATCGGGATGAGGATTGAGGCCGCCGAGTTCGCGTAGTCGATCTCGCTTTGACGGCGGCTTGGTCATTAGAGGATCCGTTGTTGTTAAAATGACAACTAAAATATGACAGTAAAATCAATCTGTCAAGGATTTCGATGATCGATTTACTCTGAAATAACGGCAAATTGGAGCTGGATAGACTTAAGACGTCCTGGTCAATCAGATGCTTCAGCATCATGATGACGGCGTATTTATCCTTACACGAGCGGCGAAATTTATTTGACATCGCGAGCACCTAGCAAATCGTCGATTAGCGCACGCAATCGAAGCAAGTCGTCCGTTCTAAACGAGGATCGAACTCCCGAAGCTTGCGCGAACAAATCCGGTTCCGGCACGTCTGTCCAGGATGCCAAAACCGAACGCAGGCGCTTGTTCGCGTCGAAATACATCACCCGATCCTCGCCCCAGTTCAGCCGCCGGCTGACCAAAACGAAGCTATTTCCGTGAAGCGGGTGAAATGGATGGGTGATCTCGAAGAACGCGCCTTTGACTACGCGTTGTTCCTCATGACAGACAGTTGCTGACTTACGAGAAGGGAATCGTGGAATCGGGCGTCAAATTTGTAAAGCGAGGCTTCTTGCCACTGCGGGAGTTCCGCGGTCTGGCTGACGCCAACCGCCAGATACACGCTTGGGTCATGAACGAGGCCGGCAACCGCATTCACGGGACCACCCGCGAGATGCCGCTCAAACGCTTCGCGGAAGTCGAACGAAGCCTGCTAAGCAGCTTGCCAGACGTCCCACCAGAGCTTGCGGTGTGGGCTAAGGGGAAGGTGCATCGCGACGCTCACGTTCAGTTCGAGCAGAGTTTTTACTCGGTCCCGTATCGACTGGTCGGCCAGGAGTTGTGGCTCAAGGCGACCGACACTATGGTGACACTCTATCGCGGGCAGGAATCGGTTGCCGCCCACGTGCGTCTTACCCGTCCGGGGGGCCGCCGCACCGTAGACGATCATCTGCCATCCGCTGCTCAAGCGTGGCAACTGCAGGACACTCAATGGTGTCTGGCAACTGCTGAGCAGATCGGGCCTGCCTGCTACGCCCTGGTTCATGCGCTCTTCGGCGACAAAGTCTTAATCAAGATGCGCTCGGTGCAAGGCGTGTTGCGGCTCAAACAGAAATACGGCGCGATTCGACTCGAAGCTGCTTGCTCGCGCGCCAACCATTACGGCACGCCGCATTACACGGCAGTTAAGACCATTCTGCAAAAGGGATTGGATCAGCTGACGCTGTTAAACGCCTTTGATGCGCTGGCGAGCACCTACACCGAAGGGGGCCGTTTCTGCCGCAATACACAAACCATTCTCCAATAAGGCCGGCCATGCATCCCATTCCTGAACTGACTCCACTGCTTAAACAACTGCGCTTGTCTGGCATCCTCGATTCGCTGGAAGCGCGCAACCGCGAGGCCATTGATCGCAAGCTCGCCTTCACCGAATTCCTCTCGCTGCTCATCCATGATGAAGTAGCCCGGCGCGATAACAAGAAACTCAGCTTGCGCATGCGACGCGCCAACTTCCGTAGCCAGAAGACACTCGAAGGCTTCGACTTCGATCGGCTGCCAGGTTTGAATCGAGCCGCCATCCACGATCTGGCCACGTGCCGATTCATCGACGAGAAAGTAGCCGTTCTGATCGCCGGCCCGTGTGGGACTGGCAAGAGTCATCTCGCACAAGCGCTGGGACATGCAGCTGCGCGGCAAGGACACGATGTCTTGTTCTCTACGCAAAGCCAATTGCTATCAAGTCTACGCAGCGCGGCGGCCGTGGGCACCTACGACCGCCGTTTCCAGTATCTCGCCAAGCTTCCACTTCTGATCATTGACGACTTCGGACTCAAGCCACTGCGTTCGCCGGACGATGAAGACTTCCACGACCTGATCGCCGAGCGTTATGAGCGCACGGCCACGATCTTAACTTCCAATTTGGACTTCCCGGAATGGGGTGAAGCATTCCCAGGTAACAAGATGATCGGCGCGGCAACCCTTGACCGCTTGCGTCATGGTGCCCACAAAATCGTCCTCGACGGCGAGAGCTATCGCGGACTAAAACCGGGCGTCGAGTCACCTAGAACCGAGCTTGCAAAAGGAGGCAAAATCAAGCAACCTTGATCCCCGTTCGAACCCTCCAATTGCTCGTTTCCGGTGGCGTCATTACGGCGAAAATGCCCGGCGCCATTACGCCGAAAGGTGACACCGCATGAGCAAGAGAGCACGACGCACCGCTTCCGTTTGCCTCGGAGCATTCATACTGGCCGATGCAGGCCTGCTTGAAGGAAAACGCGCGGCCACCCATTGGCATTGGGTGAACGAGCTACAGACGCGCCATCCCAATGTTCGGGTCGATCCGGAAAGCATATGGGTCGAAGATCAGGGCATCTATAATCGCCAACGTTTGAAGACCTGTGTGTCTGGATTGTCGAGAACCTCCGCAAGCCTTTGAGTGTTGAGTCCCTGGCTCAACGCATGGCAATGAGTCCCCGAAATTTCGCGCGTGTATTTCGAGCGGAGTTCGGCTGTACGCCGGCCAGTCACGTCCGTCAAAGCCGGGTAGAGGCAGCGCGCGGGCTGCTTCAGGAGTCAGGACACGGGCTTGAGAAAATTGCCGCGCACTGCCGATTTGGGAGCGATGAAGCGATGCGGAAGGCTTTCATTGACGTGCTCGGCGTTTCTCCGGGACACTACCGGACTACTTTTCAAACGCATCATTAGAATCAAGATCTCGCTGAACGGGGTTCCAGCATCCCTCATACGCTGTTCATCCTCAGATCTCCATACACCCCTCAGCGATTCACCCGACTCAACGTCACTTCAGTGCGCCTCGCGGCGTAGCGTTGCTCAACGCCGTGAAATCTCTCCATGCGATTGGCAGAATTGTTGCCCTTTTTGACATCGCCGGCGAGGTCAAGATGATCTCCGACCAGAACGTTGAACTATCCAAGGTCGTTGCGCAGGGTGGCGCCAGCGAAGTGATCGCACTGGTTCACGGTTATGGCGATCTTGCCCATGACGCCGCCGCAGGTGCTTGCTGCTGCAAAGGTTGCTGCCCGTCCACGTCCCATTCCCATAGAGGGAAGACTCCGGCGACGCTCACGCAATGCAAGTAGACCACTGCCGGGACAATGTCCGGTGAACGTCACACGCTAGACGCCCAAGCCAGCCGGCCGCCGCGTCAAGCGTAGACTCCATAGTCCATTCGCGCCAATAGCCCGAGCGGTGCGACGCGCACCCTAGCGTATGCGAGTGGTACAGCCCGACCCTCTGCGGTCGGTCGGATGAAGGCGTGTGGGGAATGGGGGCTGGTCGGATTGGTCTTCGTGGATGCCGCGGAGCACTGGCTTGCCACAACTGCCATCGGGCTCAGCCAGCGTCGGCCGATTGACCTTCTGCAAAGCTCGGAATGTACGGAACTCGTCAGACGCTGCCAGGGCGGAGAGCGGCCAGGTGCGGACGATCAAATTCTGCCTATCGGAATTTTTGAACGTCCGCTCCAGCGCGAACACATGGCGTTGACGCGCTGATCAGCAGTGGCAAACTTATGCGATCGCCGGTTGGCTGGTCCAATGCTTTTGCGGTTCATCGGTCCAGATCGAGCCGAGCGGCTGCATCGAAAGCCATGTCTCTACGAGCTTGCCTGACTCGGTGCGATAGGCCTGCATGCCTGCGCGATTACGCGGCTCTCCGGTCTGTGGGTCGTTCCATTTGAACGCAAAGCGAAACCATGCGCGGTTGCCTTCAAAAGAATGATCGTAGACGACGACACGGATGCCGGGACGGTCCGCTTGCACCTTGGCAATCTCCTCCGCGTAGGCTTCCCGTGTCACTGTCCGGTCACCCATTTCATCGTGCCTGATGTAGTGCGGGCCAACGCATTCGGGCACCAGATCAAATCGGGCTTCGTGCCATACGCTTTCCCATCGGTCGAACAATTCCCGCAACGATGTGTTTTCCGACATCAAATTACTCCCTTTGGTTTGTGACCTAGATGCGACTGGTCGTTGAATGGAAGCCCAAGCGGACGTACACGTGGCCCCGACAACCGACGTGACAAACAGTACACAGGTTCTACGGTCCACTTCGTTCCTTGCTGGACGAATTCCAAGTAATTCAAATAATACCGGAGAGCGACGGACTCAATGAGCGAACGACCGAGCTAGGTCGCAGGCGGCCATGGGACATGGGTATATTCGAAGGGCGGCACTGGGTCGGTTTCGGCTGTTCGGTGACGGATCGAAGTCGGCCCCTTCGACACGTTCGACAGCAGCGGATAGACCGTTGATAATCGGCAGATGAGCACCAGACAGCGGCCTTCATCGGTTGTTCTTTTGTCGTCCGCTACTTTAATTTCCTTTCCGACCCGCATCTTCTGCCATGACTATCGCCTTCGAATCACCCGATCAACCTGACGTGATCGGCGGTTGTCAACGTAGTTGTCGCGTCACTTCAAGCAAACTGCTTTAGTTCTTCCGGCTGCATACGCTCCGGATTGAGCCAGACTTCATCCTTCAATTCCCAATTGCGCGTCGATCGGGACCAACGCTGTGGATTGCGCTGCCTGGCCTCTGCATAAACGGCTTCACGTTGCGCGAGCACTGCGGCGGCTACGCCGTTGTGGCGCTGCGCCGGC
The DNA here is from genome assembly GCF_011493005.1 of Caballeronia sp. SBC1. NCBI lineage: Bacteria > Pseudomonadati > Pseudomonadota > Betaproteobacteria > Burkholderiales > Burkholderiaceae > Caballeronia > Caballeronia sp. SBC1. Next base: position 409,432 of record NZ_CP049157.1, on the reverse strand, counting down.
GTGACGAATTTCAGGCCGCTGTGTTTGTGCTCCTGGTTGTACCAACGCACGAACTTCTGCGTCCAGGCACGGGCCTCATCCACGCTGCCGAACGGCCTGCGTGGATAGTCGGGCCGGTACTTGCAGGTGCGGAACAGCGACTCTGCGTACGGGTTGTCATTACTCACACGCGGGCGGCTAAACGAGGCCGCAACCCCCAAGTTCTCCAGAGTGGCAAGCATCGTCGCACCCTTCATCGGGCTGCCGTTATCCGAGTGCAGCACCAGAGGACGTCCTGCCAGGCCCTCGGCCAGACTGGCACGCCGCATCAGCAACGCGGCCAGTTCCGCCGATTCGGCTTCATGCACTTCGTGAGCAACAATCTTGCGGCTGAACACGTCCAGCATCATGTACCAGTAGTAGTACTGTCCTTTGACCGCCGCCTGCAGCCACGTGATGTCCCACGACCAGACCTGATTCGGCGCTGTCGCACAATGACTGGTCACCACCCGGGTCGAAGGCTTGCGCGCACGACCCCGGTGATGCTGCTGCGAGGCGCTGCGCAGCACGCGGTAAAAGCTCGATTCCGACGCGACATACACGCCGCGATCCGCCAGGCTTGGCACGATCTGGCTGGGCGGCAAGCTGGCAAACTCCGCACTATTGGCTACCTCAAGAATCTGTTGCCGTTCGGCCTCACTCAGCTGGTTACCCGGCGGCGGCCGTTCGGTCGTGGTACGGCCATCGGCGTGCACCGCGTCACCGTCACCCACCCAGCGCTGGAACGTGCGCAGGCTCAGGCCCAGCTCGTCGCAAGCCTTCTCCAGCCGGCAGCCTGACTGCGCCGCCTCGCGTATCAACGATACACATAACAGGCGATCCGGGACGTTGATTAATCGTCCTCTTTGTCTCCCCAGATCGCCTGGGCTTTTTTTCTCAGAATCAGCAGCGCAGCCGCTTCCGCCAGCGCCTTCTCCTTGCGCTGCAATTCCTTCTCGAGCTGCTGGATCCGCTTCTTGTCGTCCTTCGACTGATGGCGCTGCTCGCGTGCCTGCTCCGTGGCATTCGCATTGGCCGAACGGCAAGCGGCTCGCCAGGCGGATATCTGTTCTGGATAAAGACCCTTTCGACGACAATACTCGGCCAGCTCCGCTGCATTGAGCGGCGCGGTTTCCAGCACTACTGCAAACTTGTCCTCCGAAGACCATGCTTCGGGATTCTTCCCATCGCCCGGCACGGCCAACCCTTGTCCTTTCGCCTGTCGGCGCCACGTGTACAACGTCTGTTCGGTAATCCCCGTTTCTCTGGCCAGCGCCGAAACCAGCGCGTTTTCCGGTGGCATCATGCGCCGCACCAGCGCTTCTTTTCTTTCTGCTGAGTAGGTTTTCATTCACCCTGATTTTACCGCCCCCGGACCATGTCTATAAGAATCAGATAACACGACAACTATTCTGACGCCGGGGGTGATCGCGCTCATTGCTGAGTTGGACGCCTACCAGGACACCCTTTACCCGCCAGAGAGCAGACACATCCTTGACTTGGCGTCGTTGAAGCAACCGAATGTCTTGTTTGCCGTTGCGAGGGATAGTACGGGCGAGGCACTCGGCTGTGGGGCAATAGTCCTCTGCCCTGAATTTGGCGAACTCAAACGCATGTATGTCAGACCTCGAGGCCGGGGGCAAGGCGTCGCCAAGAAGCTCCTGGCTCTGCTCGAGTCCCGGGCAATAGGCTCTGGCTGTAAGCTGCTCAAGCTCGAAACCGGACCGCATCAACATGAAGCACTGGCTTTGTATGCCTCGGTCGGCTACGAGCACCGGGGACCGTTTGGCGATTACACGAACGATCCACTGAGTGTGTTCATGCAAAAACACATCGCAGCCTGAGTATTGAAACGCTCCGACCTTGGCCGCTTCGGAGGATCGGCTACCGCCGCGCTTACATGGAGGAACTGGCTCCGCCGGATAAACATTCGCATCTGAAGGTCATATACTGGCTACGTCTGCCTGCTGTCTATAGCGCGGTTGTGTTATGCGTTCGCATAACTGTTCGAGCAGTACCAGCGCGCTCGCGACGGAAGACTAACGGCCTTGTGCCCGCCTCACATCGAACGTCAGGTGGCTGAGCGGTCTGCTTGGCGCATGTCCTTTTTGTCATGCGACGACCCGAAAGCCCTTGGACCGAGTGTCATCTCACTTGCCTGTTTGGACGAAGCCATGCTGACAATCGACGACATCCGGGCGATTCCGCTGTTCTCAACACTCCCCGACAATGAACTGGAGCATCTCGCACACACGTCCGCAGACCTGCATCTGTGCGCGGGTGAGTTCGCGGTCCATGAAGGTGGAGAGGGCGCACTGTACGCCGTTCTGGCCGGCAAGATGGAAGTCATCAAGACGTTCGACGGTATCGAGCGCACGCTGGGCTGGCGTCTGCCCGGAACCATCTTTGGCGAAGTGCCGCTCGCGCTGAGTTCGCCGTTTCCAGGCGCCTATCGGGCTGCTGAACCGTCGCGTGTCATGCGCGTGGACGCTCAGCGCTACTACGTGCTTGCTGCCGCGTCGCCGGAAATTGCGTTCAAGATGGGCGCCCTTGCGCGCGAGCGCATTGGCGGATTGCAGGGCCTCTCCGCCGAGCCGCCCAAGGCCCGCGTGATCATGATTGGAAGTCGCTGGGACACCGCTTGCACGGTGTTGCGCCAGTTCCTCTCCCGCAACCAGATCAGCTACGACTGGATGACACCGGATGCGCCCGAACTGACAGCGCGCTGGCCTGGAACATGTCCGCCAGAGCAGGATTGCCCGGTATTGCGACTGGTCGACGGGACGGTGCTGAGCCGACCTACGACACGCGAGCTTGCGGAGTTGCTGGGTCTGCAGACACAGCCTCGCCTTGCCGAATACGACACGATGATCATTGGTGGCGGCCCAGCCGGTCTTGCTGCGGCGGTGTACGGTGCATCGGAAGGCTTGCGCACTGTGGTGCTGGAGCGCGAAGCGCCAGGCGGGCAAGCCGGGACCTCCTCGCGTATTGAGAACTACCTCGGCTTCCCCAACGGTGTGTCGGGCGACGAACTGGCGAGCCGTGCATTGCAGCAGGCAAGGCGGCTCGGTGCAGAGATTGTGGTGACACGGTCCGTCGCTCGAATCGATGTCGCCGGGCGTAGCGTTCACCTTGATGCAGGCGACGTCATCCGGGCGCGAACGATCATTCTCGCGACTGGCGTCACGTGGCGCCGACTTGCGATCGACGGCTTCGAGCGGTTTATCGGTAAAGGCATTTACTACGGCGCGTCGCGCAGCGAAGCGAACGCTACTCACGGACTCGACGTCTATCTGATCGGTGGAGGAAACTCGGCCGGCCAGGCCGCGTTGTACTTTGCCAATCATGCGCGCAGGGTGACGCTTGTCCTGCGGGGCGATTCGCTGGAGAAGAGCATGTCTCGATACCTTGTCGAGCAGCTTCGTGGGAAGTCAAACGTAGGGGTGCAACTGCGATCGGAAGTAGTCGGTGCGTACGGCGATACCCATCTGACAGCAATCGACGTACGCGATGGTTTGAGCGCAGAGGTGCGTCGACACGACTGTGGTGGATTGTTCGTGTTCATTGGCGCCGATGCAGAAACCGAATGGTTGCCCGCAGAAATCGCGCGCGATGTGCGCGGATATGTGCTCACCGGTGACGACGTCGTCAAGGCGGGACGCTGGTCCCATAGCCGCGATCCCTACCTCCTCGAATCGAGTGTTCCTGGCGTGTTTGCCTGCGGGGATGTGAGATTGAGCCCGGTCAAGCGCGTCGCTTCAGCGGTCGGCGAGGGCAGCATGGCGATCGCGTTCGCCCACAAATATCTGCAGCACGACGCCAGATAGCATCGGGTGCGAAGTGAGGCGTATGTGTCGTTCGAGTTGGGCGAGCCCATGAAGGGCTGCCCAAAAAGTCTCGCCGCATCGCGCGCTCAGCTCAATGGCCGGGCGAAGCTGAGTTCGTGCCCGTCGGGGTCTGTGATATGGAAATAGCGTTCGTTCCAAGGCGCATCGCTGGGTGTGGACTCCGGCGTGAATCCGGCAGCGAGCGCCTTGCGGTACATTGCATCGACGTCTGACACATAGATGATCACCCGGCCCCACCAGTTGATTGGGCCGTGCGTCTCCACGGTCAGGTTGAGAAATGACACGCCCGCCGCGAATGAAGTAAACGGTTCATTTTCTCCGCCGTGCAATAGGGAGAAGCCGAGCGCCTGGTAAAAGCGCACCGCGCTCCGCATGTCGCGGGTGGCCAATGTGATGGCGCTTAAACCATCGATCACAGGCTCGGTTCCAGCGGCGGGCAAGTTCATCGGCTGGTGTGCTCCATAACCCACACTGTTGTCAGCCTGGATGATGATGGGAGACGAGCGGCAGGACAGATATATCCGGATGCGTGCCGTCTATTATGCTTCGCCCGATGTGCCGTGCTTCCTGCACGGCGTCGTCCGCGCTCTTGAATTCGTCGTCACCGCTGGCGTGGAACTGGACGGCTTCGCCCGGCGCGTCGCCCTGCGCGCCGTGACGGCAGATAAAACCGATGTAGACATAACGGTCGCTTCCTTGCGGCGCGGCGTCTGCAGGCATCGGCTTGAACTTCAACTGGGGCAAGACGTGGATGTCAAAGCCTTCGTATTCGAAGACACGCCATAAAGTCGCTTCGTCGGGCATAGCATCCTCCCTCATATTTATTCGCTTCCGTGGATGAACGTTACTCCTTGTCTCGCTTCGAATCCATCGGGGGTTTGGACGTATTGGACCGATGTCCACTTGGCGCGTCGTAAGCCAAACTCCCTTTCGGATGATGGCTCACGTCGCAGGCCGGTTTCCTTGATGCGCGATGATTAAAGCTCCTGACGCGTGGGCCGAAACAGAATCTCGTTTACATCGACTTCTGGCGGCTGGCTGATCGCGAAGGCCACCGCCCGCGCAAATGATTCGGCAGGGATCGCATTTTCTTCGTAGAACTTATTGACGTTATCGGCTACATCCGGCTCGGTGATGCTGTTCGGCAGTTCCGTGTCCACCGCACCGGGCGAGATCACGGTCGTGCGGATGTCGTAAGCCTTCACCTCCTGACGCAGCCCCTCGGAAAGCATCAGCACCGCAGCTTTGGTGGCTGCGTAAACCGCGCTGCCAGGCCGGACCTTGTGACCGGCCACGGACGAGACGTTGATGATCTGGCCGCTTTTCTGTTGCTTCATATACGGCAAGGCCGCGCCAATGCCGTACAGCACGCCCTTGAGATTCACATCGATCGTGCGGTTCCAGTCGTCGACCTTGAGGCGCTCGAGCGGCGAGTGCGGCATCAGCCCTGCGTTATTGATCATGACGTCGACGCGCCCGAAGGTTTGTACGGCGGTGTCGACCAGTTTCTTGACGTCTTCGAATTGAGTGACGTCGGTTGCCACGGCGACGGCTTTTGCTCCACCACGGGTCAGTTCATCGGCGAGCGACTGAATGCGATCCATGCGCCGCGCGCCCAGCACGACGTGTGCGCCCTGCGCGCTCAGATGCCGCGCGGTCGCTTCGCCGAGTCCGCTGCTCGCGCCGGTGATCACGACGACTTTTCCTTCAATGTTATTGCTCATGATGTCATTCCCTCATTTGATGCGACCTTGGTCAAAGCCGCATGGTTTTCCTGGCCTGTCGCCTTTGCTGCGTCAGGTGTAGCTGTGGCAACCGGTACGAGAAGCAATGCGCACAGCACACTGCCAATCTCATCATCGTCTTGCCGGACGGCAGGGCTGGCGGCGAGCGACGTCACGCCTTCCATCGCAACGCTGGCGGACGACGCCGGCCGGGCAAAGTGTTGATCATTCGAGGGCATTGCTCCAGGTCTTGTTCCGAAAGCACGACAATCCGCGGGCGTCACGCAGCGGGGCGCCGAGCGGATTGCAGTGAAGGTTGAATTAGCGATCGACGCGCTTTTGCAGATGCGCCGGGTAGCGATCGCCCACCACGGTGATTTGCTGCAGCGCGGCTTCGATGGCAGACAAATCATCAGCCGACAGTGCAACAGCGGCGGCCCCGACGTTCTCTTCCAGCCGATGCAGTTTGGTCGTACCCGGGATAGGCGCTATCCACGGCTTTTGCGCCAGAAGCCAGGCAATCGCGATCTGCGCCCGCGTCGCGCCACGGCCGTCAGCAATGCGGCCAAGCACGTCTACCAGGCCAGCGTTGGCCTTGCGGTTTTCCTCGGAGAAACGCGGCACGATATTGCGGAAGTCGGTCTTGTCGAAGGCGGTGTTCTCGTCGATAGCGCCGGTCAGGAAGCCCTTGCCGAGCGGGCTGAACGGCACGAAGCCAATGCCCAGTTCATCGAGTGTCGGCAGGACGGTGGTTTCCGGCTCACGCCACCACAGCGAATACTCGCTCTGTAACGCCGCCACCGGCTGCACGGCATGGGCGCGACGGATCGACTGCGCGCCCGCTTCGGACATGCCGAAATGCTTGACCTTGCCTTCCTGGATCAGGTCCCTGACGGCGCCGGCCACATCTTCAACCGGCACGTTTGGATCGACACGATGTTGATAGAACAGGTCGATGCGATCGGTTTTGAGCCGCTTCAGCGAGGCGTCGGCGACGGCGCGGATACTTTCGGGGCGGCTGTCGAGCGGGTTCTTCGAATCGCCGTCCTGGAAACCGAACTTGGTGGCGATCACTACCTGGTCGCGAAATGGCGCCAGCGCCTCGCCGACCAGTTCCTCGTTGGTGAACGGGCCGTAGCACTCGGCGGTGTCGAAGAACGTCACACCGTGCTCGAAGGCTGTCCGAATCAGTTTGATGCCATCGGACTTTTCAGCGGCCGGGCCATAGCCGAAGCTTAAGCCCATGCATCCCAGACCGATTGCCGATACTTCAAGACCGCTGTTTCCCAGTTTGCGCTTTTGCATGGTGTTCTCCTTTCAAAATGCCCCGAGCTGCCGTTGAATAGGCATGAAGCGATAGGCATGAAGCTTAGGCTGTTGTATCCGGCTCAACAATCCGGCTAGACTTGCACGGGGTGTTGAGGGAAATTCATCTATGTCACGTGCTGGTCTATCTGAACTGACCGCTTTCGTCGCGATCGCCGAGCAGCGAAGCTTCCGGGCGGCGGCGCGCACGCTGGGCGTGTCGCCGTCGGCGCTCAGCCATTCAATGCGCGGTCTGGAGGAACGGCTGGGCGTTCGCTTGTTTAATCGAACAACGCGGTCGGTCGCATTAACCGAGGCTGGCGAGCAACTCCTGCGGCGAGTTGCACCGGCCATGGCCGAACTCGCGGATGCGGTGAACGAGGTGGCGTCAGCACGCGACCAGCCTTCGGGCTCCATCCGGATCAGCGCCTCGGAGTCTGCGGCGAAACATATAGTCCGCCATGTGCTTCCAGCGTTTCTCGCCTCATATCCCGGCATCCACGTGGAGTTCGTTGTGGACACGCGGCTCGTCGATATAGTGGCTGATGGTTTCGATGCTGGCATACGCGTCCTCCAGGACGTACCGCGCGATATGATCGCCATCCGGTTCGGCCCCGACATGCGCTTTGCCGCGGTGGCGTCGCCGGACTATCTGTCGCGTCACGAACCGCCTAAAACGCCGGACGATCTGGCGCAGCACCGTTGCATCCGCTTCCGGTTCGAAAGCGGTGCGCTTTACCGCTGGGACCTTGAACATCGCGGCAAAACCGCCAGCATTGATGTCGATGGTCCAATGACGCTTGGCAATATCAATCTGATGGTTGAGGCGGCGCTTGCCGGGATCGGCATTGCCTGGGTTCCTGACTATCAGGTGGCCGAGCATCTGGCATCGGGCCGGCTGGTCCAGTTTCTTCCTGAGTGGAGTCCTGCGTTTCCTGGCCTGTGCCTTTACTACCCGGCCAACCGGCATCCGCCGGCCGCGCTGAGACTGTTCGCCCAAGCCGTGCGCGACTGGGTGAAGAGCCAATAGAGCCAAGAGACACTAGAGCCTCACGCGCATGCCGGTTCGATTCGTCTACCGCGTCTACAGCGCTAAATTTACTGGCTGCGTCAGCACGTGACTAGACGGTAGAATCGGCAAACTCATATGAGCGAGACTCATGAATGGCCCGCGAAAACCTCAACGACTTGCTGGCGTTCGTCGCCGTGGCGCGCGAGCAGAGCTTTACCAAGGCGGCCGCCAAGCTTGGCGTGTCGCAATCGGCGTTGAGCCACACTATCCGCGGACTCGAGTCGAGGCTAGGGCTGCGGCTCTTGACGCGGACGACGCGCAGCGTCTCGCCCACGCCTGCGGGCGAGCGGCTGCTTGCGACCGTGGGGCCGCGGTTTGACGAGATCGATGAAGAACTGGCGGCGCTGAGCGAGCTGCGCGATAAACCTGCCGGCACCATTCGCATCACGACGGACGAACATGCTGCGGCAACCATACTTCAGCCAAAGCTGGCCGGGCTGCTGCTCGACTATCCAGATATCAAGGTCGAAATCATCGTCGACTATGGATTGACCGATATCGTCGCGCAACGGTATGACGTTGGCGTTCGTCTCGGCGATCAGGTGGCAAAAGACATGATTGCTGTGCCTATTTCGCCCGACATGCGCATGGTTGTTGTCGGCGCGCCTTCCTACTTCGCAAAACGCACGCGGCCGAAAACGCCTCATGAGCTGACGGGGCACAACTGCATCAATCTGCGGCTGCCAACCCATGGCGGTTTGTACGCGTGGGAGTTTAAAAAGGCAGGGCACGAAGTGAAGGTGCGCGTGGACGGTCAGTGGATTTTCAACGGAACGAACCAGATGCTCGCTGCCGCGCTTGCCGGCGGCGGGCTCGCTTATATTCCTGAAGATCTGTCGCAGCCGTATGTTGCCGATGGACGACTCAAGCCGGTTCTCAAGGCCTGGTGTCCGGTGTTTCCCGGCTATCACCTGTATTACCCGAGCCGCCGCCAGTCTTCACGAGCCTTGGCGGTGTTGATCGAAGCGTTGCGCTTCAGGTCTTAGCGCGCCAATGTGAACGGTTGGTGTGGAATTTCAACTCGTCCTGCTTTGCGGCAGGGACCTTGTAAAAGGACAGGGCAATTGCCATGAATAAAATCGACCTCTCAAACGTCTATCGAGGCTACATTGCCTGCCTGAACAAGCAGGACTGGTCGCACTTGGAGCAGTTCGTTCATGAGGACGTGTACTACAACGATCAGCGGATTGGCTTATCAGGTTATCGCGCAATGCTGGAGAGAGACTTTAGTGAAATTCCGGACCTTTATTTCAACATTCATCTGCTGATTTCCGATTCGCCTTGCGTAGCCGCCCGGCTAGGCTTCGCCTGCACGCCAAAGGGAACTTTCCTTGGCCTTCCTGTGAACGGGAAGAAAGTTTCCTTTACAGAGAATGTGTTCTATCAGTTTCGGGAAGGAAAGATCGAGCAGGTATGGTCGGTTATAGATAAGGCGGCTATTGAAGCTCAGCTTTAGTGCGATAAATTACCCATGGTTCGTCACCAGGCGATTGCTTATATTCGTCACGTTGGATTGCAACTAAGGAGTGCGATCAGTCGCGTGCATTTCCGGCGGAATGCACCCCTCAGTGGTCCTTCAACGCGAGACGTCTATCGGGGTAAGTCGATTCCCAGCCGCCGCCGAGCGCCTTGCAGAGGGTGATGAGATTCGCGGCAGCGCTCGCCTTGCTTTCTTCCAGGTTGCTCTGGCCGTCCAGCAGTTGCTTCTGCACGTTCAGCACGTCGAGATAATCAACTGCCCCAGCTTTGTAGCGCTGTTGCGCTACCGAGAGTGCGCGCTGGTTCAGCGCAACCACCGCCGTCAGCCGATCGCGCCGCCGCTGCTCGGCATCGTAGACAACAAGTGCATCGTCCACCTCGCGCCAAGCTTCAAGTACCGTGTGTTTGTAGACGATCGCGGCCTCCTGTTGTTGCGCCTCGCGTAGGTGCAGTGTCCCCTTGAGGCGCCCGCCCTCGAAGATCGGCATTGTGATGGAGGGTCCGACAACAAACTGTCCCGACGCCCAGTTGGCGAGGCTCGAAAGCTGAAGAGTCTGGAAACCCGCGCTGCCATTCAGCGATATACGCGGATAAAAATCGGCTTTTGCCATGCCGATCGACGCCGTGGCTGCATGCAGTTGCGCTTCCGCTCGCCTTATATCGGGCCTGCGTTGCACCAGCTCCGACGGAAAGCCGATAGGCACCTGTGCAGGTAGCTCGGGCACGTCATGCGGCTCGCCAAGCGTTTGACGAAGCGCGCCCGGCTCCTCGGCAAGCAATACGCCAATCGCGTTGATCGTGGTTTCGCATCGCGATTCAAGCGTCGGAATCAGACTTTCGATTGACTCCGCCTGCGCGGACGCGTTGGCCACGTCCAGATCCGTCGTCACGCCTTCATGCACCCGGACCTGAGTAAGCTTCGTGGTATTGCGAGCAATCTCGAGATTTTGTTTCGCAATCCGTAACAATGACTGCATGTCGCGCAACTCGATATAGTCTCGCGCGAGCTCGGCGCGAGCAGACAACAAGACGGCATTTCGGTCTTCGTAGGAAGCGTCCGCCAGCGCGCTTGCGGCTTCGATGCCGCGTCGATTCCGGCCCCAGATATCGAGTTCCCACGATGCATCGAAGCCTGCTTGATAGAGGTTGTAAGCCGGTGAACCCTTCGAGCCCGGCAACGGCGCCACGCCAAGCGGCGCACTACCCGAAGCGGATTGCGGCTGTGTTTCGGTCGGGGTAACCCCGAGCAGCGACAGAATACCGTTCTCGCTTCCGCGCTCGCGATCGTACGACGCTGCGCCGTCCAGCGTGGGATATTCCGCGGCACCCGCCACGCGCTGTTCGGCCCGGCTTTGCCGAAGGCGTGCCGACGCCGCGGCCACATCGAGGTTCGCATCGGCCAGTTGCTGTTCGAGCGCGTTCAACGTGGGGTCGTTAAACAGTGTCCACCAATCTGAGTTGAAACCAGATTCGACAGCCTTGCTCGGTGCTTGCGCAGCTTGGGTACGATCAAAGACTTCCGGCGGCGCGGAGGTGATTGGAGGTTGGAAATCCGGCCCGACCGTGCAGCCCGCTATCACAAGGCACGCCAATATCTCCAACACTAACGCGCCGAAGGGAAAGTTATTCTCGCTCATTTTCTATCTCCCGCTTCCGCCACTGCTTCGGCCACCTCTTTGCCATGCTGGCCGACGGCGACGTCCGTCTCCACAGAAAGCCCCACGCTCAACGCAGACGCCGCCTCCTGACCTTGATCAATAGTGATCTTGACCGGTACGCGTTGGACGACCTTCGTGAAGTTGCCCGTCGCGTTGTCGGGTGCGATAGGGGCAAAGCTCACGCCAGTTGCAGGGGCAAGACTATCGACACGGCCGCGAATCACCACGCCAGGAAAGCTGTCGACCTTGATCTTCACGCTCTCGCCAGGACGCATGTTAGTGATCTGGTTTTCCTGGAAGTTGGCGACGACATAGGCGTCGGAAAGCGGCACTATCGCGAGAACCGGCGAACCGGGCGTCACGAATGCGCCAACCCGCGCGGAACGCCGCCCAACCTTGCCGTCGACCGGCGCGCGAATTTCCGTATAGGACAGATTGAGCTTCGCCTGCTCGAGCGCCGCCTCGGTGCGTGCGAGCGCGCCGGCCGCTTTGTCGCGCTGGGTATCCAGTACGTCCAGGTTCTGCTGGGTCGACGCCAGCGCGGCCCGGTCGTGCGCCTGCTGCGCGAGTTGCTCGGCGAGGGTGCTCGACGCGTGCTGTTGTTCCTGAGCCGTTCCTGCACCGGCTTCCGAGAGATTCTGGTACCGAGATGCGTTGGCTCGCGCAAACTCGATCGATGCGTCGTCGGATTTGAGCGTCGCGCGTGCCTGCGCGACGAGCGAGGGCTGCCGCGCAATCTCGGCATCGTAGTTCGCAACTGACGCCTTTGCCGCTGCCACGTCCGCTTCTGCACTCATCAATGCGGCCTTGAAGTCGCGGTCATCAACTTGTATCAGCAATTGGCCGGCCGTTACTGATTGGTTATCCTTGACGAATACGTCGGATATCTGACCGGCAATACGCGGTGCGACGAGCGTGAAATCGGCCTCTACGTAAGCATCGTTCGTGGATTCGGTATTCGAGCGGCCCAACAACCTTGAGCAAGCGAATGCGCCAACGCTAACCGCGACAACCAGAGCGGCAACACGAATGATCTTGATGGGAGAGCGAGCAACGGATGACATAAATTCGGTCCCTTAATGAGAAGAGGGAGGGGTAGCGCACCACGGCGGATAAATACGCACGGGTAACACGGGCACCAGGAAAAGAAGGGCGATGGCAACACCCGCCATTACCCGATAAAGATCCGCCGAGGTCAGCACCACTGCCTGCTCATGGATCCGGTGTGCAAGTTCGCCGATACCATGAGCCGCGTCGATGCTTTGACTTGCTACAAGCGCGTGATTACCCAAGTGGTCCACGAGCCTGTTCGAATGAAGATGTTCGCGATCGGTACCCAACCCTTCGATCAGACCCGTGGCCACGGCCGCAGAAAATGTTTTAAGCGAGTTGAACATCGCTGAAGCAAATGGACCGTCTGCCGGGGCCAGGCCCGTCGTCACGCCCATCAGGATTGCAAGGATCACCATCGGTTGCGCGATGATCTGCATGGATTGAAGCCAGTAGAAATTGTTGCGAATCCAATCGGACGTGATGAAGGTCCCCATCAGGCACGTGGTGACCATGAGGCACAATCCACCCGCCATGACCCACCGGTGGTCAACCCGCCGCAGATTCAGGAGGGCTGCCGTCAGAGGCAGCGCGATCAATAGAGGGATTGCTATCAGCAAGGACAAGGGTGCAGTCTGCAGTGGCCTGTACGCGTGGACCCTGGCGAGATATTGCCCGGGTATTGCAGCCACGCCGACCAGCAGGATTACCGCGCCCACGAGTGTCATCAGTCCGTGCGTAAAGTTTCTGCGCGAAAGCAACTGCAGCTTGAAAAAAGGCAGCGGGTGAAACCACTCGTTGACGAGGAACGTTACAAACAGCAGCGTCCCGCCAATAAACATCACACGAATGAAGTCGGAATTCAGCCAGTCAAGACGGTCCCCTTGCAGAAGGCCGATCACGACCATGGCCACGGCAGGAAATCCCGTCAGCAACCCGGTCCAGTTGAATGCCTTAAGTCGTTCGAGTTTGAGCGGGTCTGACGGAAGCCCTCGTTGAATCGCCAGGCAACTGACGATTCCAAGCGGCACGATCTGCCAGAAGGCCATTTGCCAACCCACATACTCGGTCCACAAAGCGGCGAGCGGTGTGCCGAGCGACGGCCCAAAGGTTGCTGTAAGTGCGTACCCGGCGAGCCCGTACAGCTTCTCTTTGGGCGGAAGATAACGCAGCGCCACGATGATCAGCATGGGGGGGAGGCATCCGCCGGCAATTCCCTGCAGGACGCGCAACGCATATAGCGTAAGCAGGTTCGGTGCGAAGGGGCAAAGAATGCCGAGGAGCATTGTCGCGATCACGGCACCAATCGTGAATCGCTTGAGCGTGAAGGTGATCCCAAACCACGGAGCAAACACCATGGTCGCGACATTAGCCGCTTCAAATAAAGCAGTCAGCCACGTGCCATCGTCATGCCCAATTGAGAACGCGCCCTGGATGTCCGCCATCGATACTGCAGTGACCTGCTCGTTGAGAATCGCCAGGAGAGACGCAAGCAGCATCCCGACGAGGCCGATGGCGAGACGAAGCGAAAGCGCGGATTGTGTAGGCGTTGGCGGCGCAGGAGCCTTTGTCTGCGGCACAGGAACAGGCACAGGAACAGGCACAGGAACAGGAACAGGAACAGGAACAGGAACAGGAACAGGAACAGGAACAGGAACAGGAACAGGAACAGGAACAGGAACAGGAACAGGAACAGGAACAGGAACAGGAACGGGTGCCGGGGACTCTGCGACGGTCGGCGTTTCCGTTCCAGTTGTCAAAGAGTTGCCTGTAGTCATGGGACTCCCGCTGCTATTCACGTTAAATAGGATATCTAAATATTGATAGTTGAAGGTCACGTGAAAAGCGACGGTCCTCCAACACTCGTAACGGCATGCGACCGGCTTACGCCTGAGGTTGCACCTCTTTAAAGTATTGCGGTGCTTCCCGGCGATCGAACATTCCATATTCCCGGATGATGCGGATATTGCGCAGGCGCGAAGCATCCGCCGTCGGCTCATTGCGTTCCAACGCAACAGCCGCCTTATGGTCGCGCCACGTCACCACCGCGATCACGTCCCCCGGTGCCATCAGTGCGTCGAATACGTCCCAGGAAACGAGGCCAGGCGCGCTTGTATCCACTCCAAGTGATTTCGCCACCATTTCTGCGCTACTCTGCTTGACCCACTCCGGCGAGAATTTTCCGTCATGCAGCGTCACCGCCGTGCCTTGGCCCACCTCAGTGACATCCAGGCGTTGCTCAAGCAAGACCTGTCCCGCGGGTAGTTGGGTATCGCTGACGGTCTGGCCAATGCGCAAGCGATAGTCGGAAAATACCCGGTCACGCGCAGCTTGCATGATCTTGTGGTGCGTCGTCTGGGTACGCCAGCGGATGAGCGACTTCTCGTCGCGCCAGCTCGACAGCGAAAGAAGCCATCCCTTACGCGAGAGACTTGCATAGCGGTTGTTGTCGATAAACCCGTCAATCTTCTCGAGTTCGGGGCGCAGCATCTTGGCCATGCCGAGATACGCGTCGAACTGTTCGGGTATGGGGTGAACTTCAAGCATCGCGGAAAACATGAGCACCTCGTTCGTTTGGTTGGTTGTGCGGCGTGTAGTCATTGTCCAAGATCAGCCACATTCATAGGAGCTCAGGCTAGTGAGGTATTGGGCCAATGAATTGATGAATCTTGCCAACCGGCCATGGACGCCCTCTATAACCATCACTACCTGAAAGAGTCCTTTGCCAACTGATAAGGCAAACTCCGCTGACGCGGGAAAATCATAAAAAGCCGCTACCTGCCAGCTCAAAAGACTTCAGCGTTGAACATTCAGTATCTTCCTTGAATCATTAGATGACGTGGATCGTCACCATGCGGATCACAACGCATAGAATCACGACGTGTAGACGCGCCGATAAGGGTGGGAAGCGAAATGGATAAATTGCGTGAGATGGAGATTTTTGTAGCCATCGTCGACCGAGGCAGCTTTACGGGCGCGGCCGACAAAGTCGGAATGTCGTCCGCCGCGGTCTCGCGGGCGGTCAGTTCGCTGGAATCCCGTCTTGGCACACCTCTGCTTGCCCGGACGACTCGAACGGTTCGTCCGACCGATGCAGGCATGACCTACCTCGAAGCCTGCAGGAAGGTGTTGGACGCCATCACGGATGCGGAAGCAACCATTGCGGCTGATCAACTCAATCCCGTGGGTACGTTGACTATTTCCGCACCGGTCCTGTTTGGCCAGCGCTATGTCGCTCCGCTGGTCAACGCGTTCGCGCTGCGTTATCCCGACGTCAACATCAATGCGGTGTACGCCGATCGAACCACGCGGCTTTTAGAGGAAGGTGTGGATATTGCCATCCGTGTCGGCCATCTCGGCGACTCCTCGACCTTCGCTGTTCCGTTGGGTTTTGTGCGGCGTCGAACGTACGCGGCTCCTTCTTATCTCGCCGCGCACGGGGAACCCCTTCACCCCAGGGATCTGGCCAATCACCACTGTGTGTCCTTCACGGGCGTCTCGCTGCCGCTTGAGTGGGTGTTCAACGAGAACGGTTCGAGGTTGCCTGTCAGGCTTCGGCCCCGGATGATTGTCGACCTCGGTGCCGCTGCCGTGCTCGCCGCCGTCGACGGTGTAGGGATAATCCAGTTGCTGTCGTATCAGGCGGCTCCTGAGGTAGCCGATGGCAGGCTCCAACCTGTCCTGAGCGCATTCGAGCCAGAGTCGACCCCGGTGAGCCTGTTGCATGTGGAACGGCGAAGCGCGAGCGGCAAGATTCGCGCTTTCGTGGAATTCGTGACCGAGACACTGCGCAACAACGCGCATCTTCAGGGCGGCGACGCTACTGCAATGCGGACTTCCCGGTAGGCGGCCACCAGCGCATTGAGATCGAACGCCCTGTTCAGTCCGCTTGGATTGGGCAAGACCCACGCGCGGGCGCCGCCGAATGGTTTGGTTTGTGGTCCCCAATCGATATTGCGCGTGCCGGAGATCGCCGAGAGCGCCATCTTCCCAAGGAAAACGACATACCGCGGTGCGTAGTGCTCGATCTTCCGCCGAAAAGCATCGCCGGCCAGTTCAATCTCCGATCGCGACAGCTCGGCGGCCTGTGCTGTTGGCCGCGCGACGACTGTTGTGAGACCGCAGCCATATCGAAGAATCGTGCGGTCGTCTTCGGGACGAATCTGTTCAGGAGTAAAGCCCGCAAGATGCATGACCCGCCAGAACCGATTGTTCCTGCCCGCAAAATGATGACCTGTCGATGCCGCCCGCATGCCTGGATTGATGCCGCAGAATATTAGCGACAAGCCCGGTTCAAGAAGATCAGGAAGAGATTGTTGGGAATCGACGTCAGTGACAGATGAGACAGTCATTGATAGGACACCTGCTTGCCAGCAGCGTTATCAGCCCACGGCTCTTTGCCTGCCTCGCCGCGGAATCGTTGCCGATATTGCTTGGGTGTTACGTCCAGCCGGCGGGAGAAAGTCGTGCGCATATGCGTGGCGCTGCGAAAGCCGCATTTAAATGCTACGGTCTTCAGCGGTGCATCTGAGTCTTCGAGCAACTTCCTCGCGCTGTCGACGCGAACCTGCTCAACAAACACGGATGGCGTCACCTTTGCATACTTCGCAAATAATCGCGAGAAGGTCCGTCGGCTCACTGCAATTGCGCCCGCGAGCTGTTCGATCGACAGCGCATCGGTTATATGCTCGGTCACATACCGGTACACCTTGCCGATAATCGGATCTTCGTCCCGCCCAGTTCCCATATAGGGGCTGTACTGAGACTGCCCGCCTTCCCGCTGGATATAGACGACAAGACGCTTTGCGACACGCACTGCCAGCTCGTGTCCCCAGTCTTCGGCGACAAGCGACAGGCACAGGTCGATGCCAGCCGTGACGCCTGCCGAGGTAAAGAGGCGTCCGTCGCGAACGAAGATCTTGTCGGGTTGCACACACGCCTGCGGAAATTCGTTGGCGAGACGGCCCGCGTCCGCCCAGTGAGTTGTCACTTCCTTGCCGTCAAGCAGCCCCGCATGTGCGAGCACGAATGCTCCAGTGCAAACGGAGCCGAACCGTGTCGCGTTTTTTGCCTGATTTTGCAGCCACGCCAGAAAGTCATTTGACAGTTGAGCGTCGGGCAATTGCGGCCCTCCTGCGATCAGTAGCAGGTCCCATTGCGTGTCCAGATCAGCGTATCCGAACGGAACGGAAAGCCCCATCCCGTTCGAGCAGGTCACGGTACCGGCCCGGGGGCCCACGAGGCAGACTTCATATTTCTGCTGTTCGGAAAGGATCGTGTTTGCTTCCGCGAACACGTCGAGGGGGCCCGCAACATCGAGCGCTTGCACACCATCGAATATGACAATGGCGACTTTCATGCCGTGACCTTGGTGGAGTGGGTAAGCCCGTTTCCCAATACCGGCGATTCCGTCGGGGTGAGACCGAACGACTGGACCAAGCCTGTTGACCTGTAGTGACGAGCGATGGCCTAGGTTACCGCAATAGTCTAAAAACGGGGACGCACTAGCCGGTAAGAGTCTTTTGCGTCTGTGTAACGAGTCTGGGCTCAAGCGGTGCGAAATGAGCGTCGAGCGTCCGGGTGCAGCGCAACGAAACGTACGACCTTACCGCAGCAGCACCGTTGGCCCTGCGTTGGCCCTGCGTTGGCCCAAATCTCGCGTTAATTGGCCCGACATGGCCACATCCATGTGTTCCTCTCCGCTGCCGGCTGACTAGACTTGGGGGATCGTGGATGCGGCTACAGCCACCCCTTCAAACGTCGCGCTCCAGGTTGATGCGGGGCGGTAACCCAAGGACGGATTCATGAGTCGCTGCTTCGCGACTCCTGCCTGTTTGTTCAGCTTCTATCGTGGTGCTTGTCGAAATCTATGATTGACGAGAATTTAATTTATAGGGCGCTCGCGAACCCGTTCCGACGCGAGGTCTTGAGGTGGTTAAAGACGCCGAACAAATACTTTTTGCAAGGACATGTCGATCTGGGCTGCGGGGTACCGTCAAATGCAATCCACGCGCTCAGTGGGCTATCTCAATCGACCGTATCAGCGCACGTCGCGGCATTGATCGAGGCGGGATTGCTTGTTTCAACCCGCGTTGGTCAGTGGATGTTTCTATCGCGAAATGAAGACGTTATTCGCGCCTTTGCGGTGCAGATCAGGTTGCACCTGTAGCCGCCGGTTTTATCGACTGAGGTGTCGGTCACCTAGGCATACCTTGTTATAGATCGACTAGTTCAGCGGGCTTCGCTGAACATTCAGGTTGGTATCGAAGAACTTCAGCGCGGCATTTCCAATGTACTCGTGCAGTTTGGTGCGGTCTACGCCCGGCGCATCTATACACGATTCCGGCCACGTGTCCCTTCCTTCCTGATCGCATTCGTTGGTGAAGATTTCGTGGTCGACAAGGCCTGGCATCACATCCAGTTGCGCACGGGGAGCGTACTTGGCCGCGAATTGGGCGTTCTCTTTGGGCGGCGCCTGTGTGTCCCTCGCACCAACAATGATGTAGGCGGGCACCTTCAGTTGAGCAACCCCTTCCTCGTCCATTCCGAAACCCGGCAAGTCGCCTGGCGCCATCGCGAAAACCGCCTTGACACGGCTGTCGTACACCTTGAGCGCAGGCCTGGCATCGACCGGCAACCCCTTGCGCAGTGACGCCGGAACCAACTCGTTGTTCTTCCAGCGACGTTGGTACGCGAGGTACTTGTCCGGGTTCACCATTGCGCCACCAATCCAGAGCGACGTGAAGCCTCCCTGCGAATGGCCGGCGACGCCAATCCGGTTCGGATCGATATGCGGTCCCCAGGCTTTATCGTTCAGGAGGAACGTGATGTCCTTGCTGATGTCGACAGGGCGTTGCCAGAGCTTACTCCTCGTGTACATGATCGTTGCGTCGTAAGTGTTGGCGCGGTAGTGATAGAGCGTAGCCACAATATATCCGCGCGACGCCAGAAACTCAGCAAACCAGGCGTAGTAGAGCCCATTGCTGCCATGCCCGTGCGAGAACATGATGAGCGGTCGCTTCACATTGTCTGACACCATGTGAGCGTTCTTGTAGAGGTGCAGGTTGGTAAAGAAAATCATGTGTAACGGCATGTCGGATTTGCTAAGCATAGCTGGGTAAAATAGCGTGAGCGCCAGGTGTCGGTTGCCCTGTGCCGTGTCTACGTATTCCAGCTGTTTCATCCCGACAGGATAGGGAGCGCCAGGCTGATTGGTTTGCGCGCGCGTCATCGCAGACCACGTGCTCAAGCAGCAGCACAGGAGTGCCATTGCAGGACGGATCAATCTACGTTTCGTCAGCAGAGAAGTTTCCATTTTTTCGTCCTCCCGACAACCAGTTAACTTGCGTTGTACGTGAACCCTGCCGGTTTAGCGGACCGTGGCAACGTACGACAGGCCTGAGCGACGACGGTGTGGCCGGGCTGCAACGAGGTCATACGATAAGACATAAGCCAACCGAGGCACGGGCGGCTCGACTCTGTGGCGCGGGCAGGGCGCGCGCTTCACAGCGGAATGAAGTTGATGTGTCGTGCGACCTTCAGGTTATCCCGATGTCGTTTTGCAGAACTGTTCGAAGGACAGCAAATGGCCGCGGTTAGCTAGTCCTCGCTTGTCCACAATATTCCCGCGCTTGAAACGGCCTGATTCCAGGGGCCTGCGCAATGGCATCAATGGCATCGCACACGCTACGCCATGCTTCGGGGAGCGCTCCTGTGATCCCGGGCGAAGCGAGGTGCATCCGGGCCTTTCGATCTTGCAACAGCCACGGTTTTTTGGATACGACGCGGCCCTGTCGATTTCGCGCTCATCGATGGCTGGCCGCTAAGGTCGGGACCGTCGCTGGCCCGGCAAGTTATCGAGATCGTGCCGCCGGAGCTTAGAGTGGGTGGCTTCTTGATGAACGATAACGGCGACCCGGACTATGTCGAATTCATTCGAGATCCTTCCAATGGCTTTCTGTCCGTCAGGTTGCCCATCAAGGGGGGTACGGAACTCTCGGTCAAAATATTCTGACCTTCGATTGTTCGTGAAATCCCTCCAGTCAATTCGTTTTGCGCCGCTTTATCGCGGCCGAAGAGATGTCTACATTTGCACCCACGCAAGTCGATTGGCCCAGAAACAGCCAGTCATTTTGCACGGTACCCACTCTCTTCAAGGAAACGATCATGAGCAAGCTCACAGGTAAAGTAGCCGTCGTCACGGGCGCGTCCAAGGGCATCGGCGCCGCTATCGCCAAGGCACTCGCAGCAGAGGGCGCTTCGGTAGTCGTCAACTATGCAACCAGCAAAGCGGGCGCCGATGCCGTTGTTGCGGCCATTACCGCAGCGGACGGCCGGGCAGTCGCCGTCGGCGGCGACGTTTCGAAGGCAGCGGATGCGCAAGGCATTATCAATGCGGCTATCGACACGTTTGGACGCCTCGATATCCTGGTCAACAATTCAGGAGTCTACGAATTCTCGCCGATCGAGCAGATCACCGAAGAACACTTCCACAAACAGTTCAATACGAACGTATTAGGCGTACTGCTTACCACGCAGGCCGCCGTGGGTCATCTGGGCGAGGGCGGTAGCATCATCAATGTCAGTTCGGTCGTCAGCCGTATTACGCCGCCTTCAAGTGCCGTCTATAGCGGCACGAAGGGCGCGGTCGACGCTATCACCGGTGTGCTGGCGCGTGAACTCGGACCACGGAAAATCCGCGTGAACTCGATTAATCCGGGCGTAGTGGTGACCGAGGGTACGCAAAGCTCGGGGATAATCGGGTCTGACCTCGATGCGTGGGCGCTCGCCCAGACTCCGCTCGGCCGGTTGGGTCAGCCGGATGATATTGCGTCGATCGCAGTCTTTCTTGCGTCGGACGATTCACGCTGGCTGACGGGTGAACAGATTGTTGCGAGTGGCGGCATGCGCTGATCAGGACGGGTGAATGTGCCAGGCGCGGACTGCTGTGGTCCAAGCCGGGCGCGTCGGGATAGTGAACCATTGTTCAGCCGGCATGTGCCTTTACGTAAGCCGCGACCTCCGCATGGGTCGCGAACCAGACGTCTTTCGATTTCGCGTGACGGATGATCTCTTCAAGAATCCAGATCCGCGAACGCGCCGTGATGACATGCGGATGCATCGTCAACTGGAACAGGCCACCGGTCTCGTAGGCATAGTCGAACTCGCGGCGGAAGATGTCGAATACGTCGGCGGGTGGCGTGTAGGGCCGCAGTGACTGGAAGCGATGCATGCTGAAATAGACGGCATCGTCGCGGATCCATTCCACCGGCAGTTCCACGATGCCAGTCGGCTCTCCGTGAAGCAATAGCTCGTAGCAATCCTCGTCCGCCATGAGCGACGAGTCGTAGAGAAGTCCCATCTCCTTCTCGATTGCAAGCGTGTTCGGGCTGAAATCCCACGACGGCGTACGCAACCCGACCGGCCTTATGCCGGTGATTTTTTCAAGCGTATCCGCTGCGCGAAGCATCAGGTCGCGCTCGGCTTCGTAAGGCAGGATAGAGTTCAATTCATGTATCCAGCCATGAATTCCGATCTCATGCCCTTCGGCGACAACGCGACGCTGCTCGTCCTCATGCAGCAGCGCGGCGACCGCCGGCACATAGAAGCTCGCCCTGACGCGATGACGATCGAGGATCTCGAGAATTCGCGGCATGCCGACGCGGCTTCCGTACTGCCCCCAACTGAGCCGCCCGATCGACTTGCCGCCATCGCGCAGTTCGTTCGTCTCGTGGTCACTGTCGAACGAGAGGGCCACGGCGCACTTCGCGCCACCGGGCCAGGACGTCGGCCGCAGCGCGCGGCCCGCACGCGCCTGATTCACGATCTGACGCCATGTTTCGTCTGCCCACTGCCACGGTTCCTGCGCGTGTCCCGATGATGCTGGTGTATTCATGGTTCAGTCCTTGCGAGTGAATGCGGATTAGCGGCCGCCGTCGACCGAGAGAATTTGTCCATTGACGAAGCTGGCAAGATCGGAAGCCAGGAAGATGACGGCGTTGGCGATGTCTTCAGGCGTGCCGAGTCTGCGCAGCGCGATGCCCTCCATCAGCGAGCGTTGCTTGTCCTCCCCGAAAGCGGCCCACTGCTTCTCGGTTGCTTCGTTAGTCCGCACGAAACCCGGCGCGACGCTATTGACGCGAACGCCATGCGGACCGAGTTCGTGAGCGAGCTGCCGCGTGAGTCCCAGCACCGCGTGTTTTGCCGAGCAATAGGCCTGGACGCCGGTCAACGATGCCTGCAACGCAGCGCCCGAGCTGATATTGATGATCGCCCCTTTGCCCGCGCGTTTCATCGCCGGGGCAGCTGCACGGCTTAGCGCGAACGACGCGCCCAGATTGATTTCAATCAAACGGTTCCAGTCGTCGTCACTGACTTTTTCGATTGGTCGATGCGCTTGCCCCGCCACGCCGCCCGCATTGTTGACGAGCACATCGATTGCCATTCCTGCACGTTCCTCCACGCTTTGAATCCATGCCGCCGCGGCAGCTCGGTCAGTCAGATCGACCTTGGTCGTTGTGATACCGTCGCGGGCGAGCTCAGCGAGCGCATCGGCTCTCAGGTCGCAGGCGAACACCATCGCGCCCATTGAAGCGAACCGCTTCGCAATGGCACGGCCAAAGCCGATCGCGGCACCGCTCACAGCTACCACTTTCCCTTCGAATGAGATGTTCATACGCCTAGCAGTTCGTTGAGGTTGTCATCAGAGAGCGGGCGGTCGCCGTTCTCAATTTCGTGGATCATTTGCACCAGTGCGTGCAACTTCGCGCAGTCAATGCCGTGCGAACGGCCGATCTCCACGACCGGCGCGAGCTGCATGTCCACCTCTGTGCGGCGCTTGCGTATCGCTAGATCGCGCCACACACCGGAGTGAGTCTTTGCGTTCGGCCGATTGAACGCCACCATGGCGGCGACGCTGTCGCGTGCCTGGGCTTCGGTGGCTGAACCCCGGAACGCTGCCGGGTCGAAGCCGTTAAAGCCGCGCGGGTTGACGCCTTCGGCGTGCGCTACTTGCATTGCTTCACCTGCGAGGGAGCGCCAGAGCGGCAGGAGTTCGTGTCGTGCAAGACAATCGGCGATGCCAAGCTGGCCGATCGCCTGCGCGAACAATAGCGACCCATAACCCAACTTGCCCCATAGAAAAGACCAGATGTCATCGCTCAAGATTGCGTCCGGTTCGAACGCCTGCATGTCGGCATGCAGTTGCCGCACGCGCGGGGTGATTGCGCCGTCGATCTCGCCGACAACAACTGCCCCACGGTTGCCATAGAGGATCTCGCCTGGCCCGATCCAGTCCGCACCGAAGTTCACGAAGGCGCCTACAGTGCGTTGCGGTCCGACAATGCTCGCGATGAGCTTCTCGCAAAGGCCGTTCTGCAGCGACAGCACGTAGCCATCAGACTCAAGATGCGGTGCGAGCGCACGGCATGCTGCCTCCGTATCCTGTGCCTTCACCGCAAGGAAAATGCGGTCCCAAGTGCCTTCGAGATGTTGCGGCAGAAATGCCGGCGCGGTAACGGTGAAATTGTCGACCGGCCCTGTGATGCGCAGGCCGCGCGACTCGTCGTGAATGGCTTGCACATGCTCGGCCACCACATCGACGAACGTCACAGCGTGTCCCGCGCGGACAAGATACGCGCCTATCGTGCCGCCAATCGCTCCGGCGCCCCAGATCAAGATTCTTTTACCCATCGGATTGATTCCTGTGTGGTTAGAGGAGTTGCTCATGCGCTGTTTCCCGGAAGGTCAAAATGACCAGCCCCGAGATGATCGCGGCCGCCGTCAGATACAGCGAAGGCGAGATAGGCGAGCCGGTCGCGCCGATCAGCCAGGTCGCGATGAAGGGAGCGAAGCCGCCGAAGATCGCGGTCGAAAGGCTGTAACCGATCGATAGCAGCGTCGTGCGGGAATGCGTGGGAAACAGCTCGCACAGCGCAGCAGGCGCGGACCCTGAGAAAGCCGCGATAAACAGGTTGAAGAAAATCTGCACGCCGAGAATGGTGACAAACGAGGCACCGTTGAGAATCACATGAAATAACGCATAGGATAACAATGCAAAACCGGCGCAACAGCCGATTAGGAGCGGCTTGCGCCCAATACGGTCCGACAGAGCGCCGAACAACGGTGTCGCGAGAACAAGAACCAGTAGGGCTCCTGAATTTGACATAAGCGCCTGTGTTGGCGTAAGTCCTGCGTACTTGCTCAGGAAGGTCGGCATATAGCTAAGCATTACGTAGTACGAGACCGTCCAGATGATGGTGAAGCCGAATGCCTTGCTCATCATGGCGAACGCCGCGCCCTTCGGCAGTAGCGTCGTTTTAGCCGGCTCCGCCTGCGCCTGGACGAAAGCCGGCGTTTCGGCAATATTGCGGCGCATGTAGATGCCAATGGGCAGCAAAATTCCGCCGATCAGGAAGGGTAGGCGCCATGCCCATTCCTCCATTTGCGTTGCAGTGAACGATGCGCTCACAATAGCGACGACGACACTGCTGACAAGCGACGACGCAGCGATCGAAGCCTGGCCAAAACTGCCGTACAGACCGCGCTTGGCATAGGGCGCGGATTCAACGATGAACGAAGTGGCGCTTCCCCATTCGCCCCCGGCGGCGAGGCCCTGAATCAGGCGCAGGACCACCAGCATGACCGGCGCAGCCATACCGATGCTGTCATAGGTTGGCAACAGGCCAATACCCACCGTGCCGAGCGCCATGCCAAAAATTGTGATCAGCAATGCCACTCGCCTGCCCTGAACATCAGCAATCCTACCGATCAGTGCCCCGCCGACAGGGCGCGCGAGGAATCCGACACCGAACGCCGCAAAGCTGGCGAGCAACCCGCCAAGGCCGCCGCTGTGAAAGAAGTTCCGGGCCAGCGTGGCGGCAAGGAACGCGTACACCACGAAATCGTAGTACTCCAGAACGTTACCTATCATCGCGGCCATCAATTGGCGGCGAGCTTGAAGCAGCGGAGGTGCATCGGCGACGAACACTGCATTCGCTACCGGGCTATCTACTTGATTCATACGCGTGGCTCCTGAAGAACGACGCACGTGTCGGACACTTTCCTTAGTCGTCGCCGGAGTGTTCGGTCGTTGCGGCTTGCATTGATGGGTGATTGGAAAACTGCGATGAAAATTGCGGAGGTAATCCGGCAATGCAAGCCCGCATGGCCGCGATGATGTTGTCTCGCTTGGCTGCGAAGCGACTTGCCACGCATCCCACGTCGAGCGCCGCCAATGCTGTGCCGTCGGGCCCGAAGATGGGCATCGCGATCCCGATGCCGTCCACAGCAAACTCTTCCTGGACGATGCAGTAGCCGTCTGCCGCTGCGCCGTCGATGAGAACGTTGATCCTGTCCAGGTCCACTACCGTGTCCTGTGTCACCTTCTCGAGCGGCTGCGCGGCGAGGATCGCATCCCGGCGATGGCGCGGCAGAGGAGAGAGCAACACCCGCCCGATCGCCGTGCAGTAAGCCGGGCTGACGCTGCTCAGGTCGACGTCGTATCTGACGACGGAAGCCGCAACCGATTTCGCGAGAAACCTGATGCAGCCTTCGTCGCCCAGCACGCCAAGAATGACTGTCTCGCCGATTTCGGCACAGAGCGCATCCATGGCCGGTTTTGTCACCGCGACGAGCCGGGCCAGGAGATCGCCTCCCCACCCAAAACCACGGCTGCGAAAAGCGTCGTTGAGGCTGTACAACCCGCGTTCGTCGCGCACCAGGTACCCGCGCACGAGCAGTGTGCGTAAGAGGGCCAGCGTGCTGCTCTTCGGCATGCCGAACACGGTCGATACGGTGGTCAATGCAAGTCCTTCCGAAGCCGCCGCGAAATATTCGAGGAGATCGAGCACTCTCGCTGCGGAGCGAACCGAATCGTTCATATATAGGAACTCATTGCAGATATGTGAATTAGCGTAAATGGTGAAAATATGCTCGTCAAGGGGCTCGCGATACGTACCCATTGCGTGTGCCCGAGTGCTGCGGGAAATCCCGGGTAACGGACGTCATCGTGAATTGCATACAATAATTGAACATGTCAGCCGCCAAGCTGGCAAATTCGCAATCCAGGATCTATTTTGCATACAACTGAACCCGCTCAGTCCACTAACAAGTCGGCAGACGACGTCTATTCCGCGATTAAGCGAGCGATTGGGGAAACGCGATATGCGCCCGGTGAATACCTCCGTGAGGAGCAACTGGCGCGCGGGTTGGGCGTGAGCCGCACACCGGTGCGTGAGGCATTTCGCCGGCTCGGGGCCGAGGGTTGGCTAGAGGTCAAACCCAATCACGGCGTACGCGTTAAAAGCTGGTCAATACGCGATGTTGAAGAGATCTTCGAGGCTCGGGTTCTTATCGAGCCTTATCTGACTGGGCGTGCAGCATCGGGCATCGCAGCCCCGGAGCTTGCGACCCTTCGCGCATTGGCGGATGAAATGCTTGAAATTGCGAAGCATCCGATCACGCCCGAATTGGCGGCGCAATGGTTCGCGGCCAACCGGACTTTCCACGACATCATCACCGGGGCGGCCGGGAACGGGCGTCTCGATCAATCGCTCAGGTCGATGAAGGACGTGCCGCTCATCAAGTGGACGTTCGACATATACAGCGACGATGACCGCGCGCGCAGCGCGCGTCAGCACATCGAGATTGTGGATGCATTAGAGAGCCGGGACGCCGTATGGGCCGAAGCCGTCATGACATGCCACATTCGTGCAGCCCAGAAATCGGTAGTCGAAAAATTCAGGCAGGAGCCTGGACAGGCTTGAGATAGTTCTTGAGTTAGTTATCGAGTTAGTTCCGGGGATCACCACGCATCAGCCGTAAAAAGTACACCATCGGAGACAGAACATGTTGAGCACCGTACATGCCGGCGCACGGCTGGACCGATTACCCACCTCCCGTTTTCATCGGCGGATTCTCTGGCTCATTGGTGGCGGCATGTTCCTGGACTCCTTCGACATCTATCTCGCCGGCGGCGTGCTAGGTGCGCTGTCCCGCAGCGGTTGGTCCACGATGCAACTCAACGCCGCGTTCCTGTCATCGACCTTTGTCGGGATGCTGATCGGCGCCTTCACCGCCGGCATTCTCGGTGACGCCAAAGGTCGTAAGTTTACCTATCAGTTCAACCTCGCGATCTTCGGGCTGGCCTCGATCGCGGGTGCGCTCGCGCCGAGTATGAACTGGCTGATCGTCTGCCGCTTTTTCATGGGACTTGGGCTGGGGGCGGAGATCGTCGTTGGCTACGGGTCGATCGGCGAATTCATACCGCCGGCTGTACGCGGCAAATGGTCGGCGTATCTTTCCCTGATCACCAATTCCGCGCTTTTCTTCTCGACTTTCTTGGGATACCTGATCATTCCGGCAATCGGGTGGCGCGCCATGTTCGCGATCGTTGGCGCAGGGGCGCTCGTCATTTGGGTCGTGCGGAAAAAGATGCCCGAGTCGCCGCGCTGGCTGGAGTCGAAGGGGCGTTTCGCCGAAGCCGAAGAGATCCTTGCTCGCATCGAGGGAGAAACGGCGCAGGGACGCGCGTTGCCGCCAATTGCCGATACCACTCCTGTGGTGGCGCGCGTCACCAGTCTGGGCAGCCTGTTCAGACGCTCGTTGATCCGCCGGACGCTGCTCTCGATTTGCGTCCAGGTGGGAATCAATGTGGTGATCTACGGCTTCATCGTTTGGGTGCCGACGTTTCTGATCAAACAGGGACTCGGCATGGCTTCATCGCTCGGTTATACAACCTTGATGTCGCTGGGCGGTCCTGCCGGCGCGCTCCTGGGCGTATTGATCGCCGACAGGGTAGGCCGCAAGAATGGGCTGATCGGTGTTGCGTTAATTGCCGCAGTTGTCGGATGGCTCTATGGTCATTCATCGAGCGTCGAAATGGCCACGCTCCTCGGCTTCGTGCTGTTCACGCTGACATACCTGATGGTGGCCCTCGGCATTGCCACCTACATACCCGAATTGTTCGCCACGGAAAACCGCATGCGTGCCAATGGCATCGCGGGCTCGGCCGGCCGTATTGCGGGCATCGCCGCACCGCAGATTGTCGTGCTGATGTACGCAAGCGGGGGAATCAAGGATGTGCTGTGGGTGATCATCGGCACGTTGCTGGTCATGGCCCTCGTGCTGGCTGTATTTGGCGTTGAAACGAACCAGCGCTCGCTTGAAGATATTTCGGAGCAGCAAGACGAACCCGTTCCCGTTCCGCTGATGGGCCACGACGTCCCACGCGAGCAAAACCACTAACTCTGGAAAACCGATCATGACAAGCAGTACGAAAAGACGCGTCCTGAAAGACAAGCTCGCTGGCGACGAAATCGTAGTGGCGCCTGGTGTTTTCGACCTGATCTCAGTCCGGCTTGCGGACACAATGAGCTTCGATTGCCTGTATATGACGGGCTTTGGAACGGTTGCGTCCTATCTCGGCGTACCGGATGCAGGCATTGCAACCTACACGGACATGCTCAACCGCGTGACGGCGTTTTGCGCCGCGAGTAACACGCCGCTGATATGCGACGGTGATACGGGTTATGGGGGACTGCTAAACGTCGCCAACACCGTGCGCGGATACGAACAGGCCGGTGCTGCCGGCATCCAGTTAGAGGACCAGGAGTTTCCAAAAAAGTGTGGCCATACGCCAGGACGACGCGTGATCGCTGCCGACGATATGGTTAAAAAGATCCAGGTGGCCACGCAAACGCGCCAGGATCCCGATTTCCAGATTGTTGCCCGCACAGACGCGCGTACATCGTTAGGTCTCGACGAGGCCCTGCGCCGCGGAGAGGCTTATGTGAAGGCAGGCGCCGATGTGCTGTTTATCGAATCACCGGAGAGCGCTGACGAGCTGGAGCGAATCGGTAAGTCATTTGACGTGCCGTTACTTGTGAATATTGTTGAGGGTGGCCGCACACCGCAACTGACACCCGCGGAGCTCCAGGCGTTTGGTTTTTCAATCGCTATTTATCCCGCATCCGGCTTTCTAGCGGTGGCAAAAGCGCTCGAGAATGTCTACGAGCAGATCAAGGCTCTCAAGGGCACCGTCCCGGTGCAGGCAGACATGTATTCGTTCGCAAAAATGTGCGACCTGATGGGATTCCCGGCCGTATGGGATTTCGACGAGAAGCATGCGGAGTGACAGGAGAGTAGTCGCTCGCAAAAGCGCCTGCCGAGGGCGCGGCGCGTGCTGATCCGCTCAATGCCTGAGAAACCTGCCGTCGACCGGCGAATCTCTCGTCGAAGCGATGTTAACGCCGGCCGCTTCGGCCCCATACATAGCGCACCCAACGTTGCCACCTGCTCTTCGGTGGAGCGACGGCGTTGCGCGTTGCCTGCGCTTCGCGGTCGCGCTCGACGCTCTTCTGAACCTGTTCATGGATCTGGCGCAACGTCAGGCCGCCGGGGCCCTTCAGTTTGTCGGGATCGGGATTGTCTGTCATGGAAATGGCTAGTTCCTGGCTTGTTACGAATGAGTCAGATTAATCTTGATACAGATGGACAGTCGCGGCAAGCACGTCGGAAGCACGCCGCAGGCGATTTACCGGCCGCAACGCAACGGGACAGGCGCGCAGTCAGAACCGGTAAGCAGCGAAAAACATAGCGAACGCAGATGCGCTCAACCGATGAGCGCGAGGCTTTGACTAGTCCGTCTTCGAATCTGCAGCACTGGCACAATCGGGGAAACCTTCGATCCACTTGGAATCCTCATGCCAGACGCTGTCCCGTCTTCGCCGCCTTCGAAGCCTTCGGTGGCTATCGGCCCCCTGTTTGCGCTGTTTCCCTTCCTGCGCCCCTATGCTGGGCGATGGGCGCTGGCGTTCCTGGCACTGGTGACGTCCGCAGGGGCCACACTGGCGTTGCCGGTGGCGTTCAAATACCTGATCGACCGTGGCTTCGCCGGGGGCGACAGGGCACACATCGATCGCTATTTTCTCGCGCTCTTCTTTGTTTCGCTGGTACTGGCCGGCGCCACGGCGCTGCGCTTCTACCTCGTATCGTGGCTAGGCGAGCGGGTCACGGCTGACCTGCGGCGTGCGGTCTATGACCACGTGCTCAGGATGAGTCCCCAGTTCTTCGAGACTACGCAGACCGGCGAGGTGCTGTCGCGGCTTACCGCCGACACCACGTTGATCCAGACCGTGGTGGGCACCAGCCTGTCGTTGGGATTGCGCAACTTCTTCCTGCTGACCGGCGGCGTGACGATGCTGGCGGTGACCAGCCCGGTCCTGTCGGCGTACATTATCGCCACGCTGGTTGTGGTGGTCGCGCCGATCGTTATCTTCGGCCGGCGCGTGCGCCGGCTTTCGCGCGCGAGCCAGGACAAGGTAGCGAATGCCAGCGCGGTGGCGGGCGAGGTGCTGAATGCCATGCCGACCGTGCAGTCGTACACGCAGGAGCCCTTCGAGGCGCGGCGGTTTGGCGGCGCAGTAGAGCTGGCCTTTGAAACAGCGCTCACGCGCATTCGGGCGCGCGCCTGGTTGACCGCCGTGGTGATCGTGCTTGTGTTCACTGCCATCGTGTTCGTGCTTTGGCTCGGGGCACAGGCAGTGCTCGCCGGGCGGATGACGGCCGGCCAATTGTCCCAGTTCATCCTCTACGCGGTGTTCACGGCCGGCGCGGTGGGAGCCGTCGCCGAGGTGTGGGGCGATCTGCAGCGGGCCGCTGGCGCGACCGAGCGGCTGCTGCAGTTGCTGTCGGCGCGCTCGCCGGTGGTGGAAGCCGAGACAACCGTGCCGCTGCCGACGCGCGGGGAGGGCATCCGCTTCGATAACGTCAGCTTTTCGTATCCGTCCCGCCCTGGTATCGCGGCGCTCTCAGGCCTCTCACTCGACGTCCGCGCGGGCGAGCATGTCGCGCTGGTGGGACCGTCCGGCGCCGGCAAAACCACGTTGTTCCAACTGCTGCTGCGTTTTTATGATCCACAGGCAGGCAGCATTCTGATCAACGGGGTGCCCACGCAGCAAGTGCCGCTCGTCGAGTTGCGCAGGGAAATAGGGGTAGTGCTGCAGGAGTCAGTGATCTTTTCTGGCAGTGTGCTCGACAACATCCGCTACGGCGCGCCCGAAGCCACACTCGCGCAAGTGCAGCAAGCTGCCGACATGGCGGCTGCGGCTGGCTTTATCGAAGAGCTGCCGCAAGGTTACGACACGTTTCTGGGCGAGCGCGGTGTGCGACTCTCTGGCGGACAGCGCCAGCGCATTGCGATTGCCCGTGCGATCCTGAAGAATCCGCCCATCCTGCTGCTCGACGAGGCCACCAGCGCACTCGATGCAGCAAGCGAACGGCTGGTGCAAAAGGCACTGGACAACGCCGCGCAGAACCGCACCACGCTGGTCATCGCGCACCGCCTGGCTACGGTGCAGCAAGCCGATCGCATTGTCGTGATGGAACAAGGCCGCATTGTTGCGCAAGGGCGGCACGCCGAGCTGCTTCTGAGCTCGCCGCTTTATGCGCAGCTTGCTGCCCTCCAGTTCGGCGAGCAACAAGGGCAGGCGGGACAGACGGGGCAGAGTCGCGCTGTGTTCGATCGTGTCGATTCTGCGTGAAGAGCGCGGTACCGTTCAGCCCGCAGAACGCCCAGCCAATGTGGTACCCGCCGCTTCAGCGGGAGGGCCTGCAGGGCCAGTCCGGTCGCCCATCAAGCTTTCGATTTGCTTTGCGACCAGTTGCGCCATGCGGGATGCATCGGCGTCAACGGTCGATTTCTTGTCCCCCACCGCCTTTTTCGCGGCGTCTACTGCCAGCGAGCCGGTCACCACGCCCGGGATCGCGCCGGGCTTTTTGCCGCTCTTCGAATCCAGATCAAACGTCAGTACGACCATTGAGTGGCCCGCTCTCACCGACGACACGTTAACGTGGGTCTTGAGGTCGCTCGCTCCGCTGCCGAAGCCGATCATCACCCGCTCGCTCTTGCTGCCTTCGTCGATCGCAGTGAACTCGCCGTCTACCACCAGGCTCGACACGCCGCCTTCAGCTTTTTCACCGGAGGCTCTTTCTGCCGCTATGTGGTCCTTCTCAAGCTGATCGGTCAGCGCCTTGCAAAACGCGGCTTGAACGTGCTGAGCCAGAACTTGGGGCGTCGAGTCTTCGTCGTTCCCGTGACGCAGCAGCCTGTGCCTGCGCAAACTCCCGGCAATAGAGTGATCCAGCGTGATGTCGTCGGTGCGAACGGTGAAGTCGTGAATCACGACCCGGTCAGGCTTCGGAACGATCTGTCCCTGGCTATTCGGTTCGACTGATTCCACCTTGGCGCTGCCGGTTAAAAAGTTTCCGACGCTGCTCTGGGCATGTGCCCATTGAATCTGCATCACTGTCACGAGCAGAGCCGCGATGACTTTCGGGTTCATCAACATTCCTTCGGGGATCAGCTCGCCGGACGGCCGTGCGAGCCCCGACAACCCGGTTTGGAGTCGCGGAAACAAGCCTGTTAGCTGGTGTGACGCACATGGTGGCGGCTCGACTCTTCAGCTGCCATCCATTTGCGACGAAGCGGCAAGACGTGTCGTGAAACGACGCCGATCCGGCGCAGCATGAAAAAACATGGAACAACATGGAACAGTAAGCACGGTCGGCGGGACCGGATCGGACCGGATCGCCCTGGCTACCGGTTCACAGCGGCACCCTTTGCCGACATACAGTCAGCACCAGTTGCCGGAGCCAACGATGAACAGGGTCGACCTCCAGACGGGGATGCCACATCTGAGAAACCGTAATTTTTTCGGTCGTGACAGGCAGCTCGAAAGCGTAGGTGGTTCTGGATCCAGCCGATTTTTTTGGGTCAGCTTGATTGCTCAGAAACGACGCCGGCACGAGCGCTATCAAATCGGAGGCTCGAGCCACGGTCAGCGCGGCGTGAAAGCTCGGGACCATGGCGACGATCGTGCGTTCTAACCCTAAAGCAGCCAACGCTTGATCCACCGGCCCGCTTGCGCGCCCGTGGCGCGAAGCGACAACGTGGCCGAAGGCGGCGTACCGTTCAGCTGTCACCTCGCGTTCCAATTCGAGTGGATGGCCCTTTCTGACAACGCCGAGAAAGTGATCCCGGAACAGCGCCTGCACGCGGACTTCCGGGCCCATTTCGCCTAAGACGCCAATCTCAAGGTCGACCGAACCTTCTCGTAAATGGGCTGCCGTCTTTTCAGGTTTGGGCGCGAAGCGCAAACGCACGAGCGGTGCGATTGCCGTCACTGCGGCGATAAGCGGAGCGCCAAAGGCTTCCACAAAGCCGTCGTTGGCTCGAATCGTAAAGGTTCGCTGCAACGTGGGGAAATCCGGTTCGGTCGTAGAGGGCCGAAGTACGGCACGTGCCTCATGAACCACATGTTGAGTGCGTTCACGAAGTGCCTCCGCGTGAGGAGTCAATACCATACGGCGCCCCGCGCGAACCAATAGCGGGTCGCCGATCGCCTCGCGCAAACGGGTCAACGTTCGACTCATTGCCGAGGCACTCAATCCCAACCGACGCGCAGCGCCGGTCACGCTGCCATCGGCAAGCAATACGTCAAGTGCAATGAGCAAATTCAGATCGGGTTCGGTCATGCCGGATCGTAGCAGGAAGCGCTCAGGCATGGCGTTTGGTGCAGCTTATAAGTCCAAATCTTGCGTCTTCCGCCATGTGCGCATCGATATATTTTCTGGACACTTCTCGGCAAGCGCGAGGTTCGTCACTGCCACGAAAATTATCAGCGGACAATTTCAACCTTGTCCCTTGATCCGATTCCGATGCGCCGCTTGCTTCGCCCTGTTACCGCAAGCCGACATGCTGCACCAGCGCCGCGCATGCCCCCGGGTGTGATCGGCGAACATCAACGTGCAGGTCGGACCCTCGCACGCCTTCACGTGCGTGAAGTCCTCCTCGCAAACAAGCTTCGCCAGGATTTCCCCAATCGGCAGAAGCAGTGACTCCGGTGAACTCCATCGCCGCGAGCGTTCAAACGTGAGCGCACCCGTAGCCGCATGTTCGTGAGCGACGATCTTCCCAAACGCTTCATCACGCGCTAGCAGCAGGTTCAGAGGCTCCAGCGCTTGCAGATCCGCAGACTCAAGCGGACGGCCTTTGCGCTCACGAACGAACACCCTGAACCACTCGCGCAGACTGCGCGCCTGTTCCGCCAGGCGATCGAACTCGCCGGGCATTGCGCGCTTGCGCATCGTGCGCAGCACTTCCGCCGGTACCAGTTGCGATTGCTCGAGCCAAGCCAGCAGACCCTCGCCATCGTCGATCCAGTCGATCGGAACATTGACGGGCGTGGCCACCGAATTCAAAAAATCCAGGCCAGCCGAATCGGCAATGAACATCGCGGGAATTTGCTGGGGCATTGCCTACCTCTCAGTGGAAAAATAACCTTCTCAAAGACTATTGACAGGTTATCACATCCTGTAATAACCTTCTCAAACGCATTAATGAGGTTACTGAAATTGATGGCCGACTCGCTGTAATAGAGTTTGCCTTCGCGTGAATTTCCCCTGAAGAAAGGAGACGAAAATGGTCGAAAGCGATGTAAAGGTAGTGCTCGTACCTGGAGCCTGGGCCGATGGTTCAAGCTGGAGCAAAGTGGTGACCGGACTCCATGAAAATGGGGTTGGAGCGGTTACGGTTCCTGTCCCGTTGACGACTTTGGACGACGATGTTGCAGCACTTGATCGAACCCTCGAGCGGATTGACGGGCCCGTCGTGCTGGTGGGACACGCGTACGCTGGCGCGGTGATTGGCGCCGCACGCAGTCCCCGGATCAAGGCGCTGGTCTACATCGCCGCGCTTAGCCCCGACGAGGGAGAAACGGTAGCCGATGTGTTCCATCGAAACGAGCCGCACCCTACAGCGCCCAAGCTCGCTCCTGATAAACACGGCTTGATCTGGTTGCCCCAGGAGGCGTTTGCCGCGGCCTTTGCCCAAAACGCATCGGCGCAAGAAGTGGCGGTATTGGCAGCAGTTCAGCGCCCGATTTCGCCGGCTTGTATCAGCGTTCCAGTAGGACGGCCGCTTTGGAAGGAGGTGCCGAGCTGGTATCTGCTGGCGGAGCAGGATCAAATGATTCCGGCTGAGACCCAGCGCTTCATGGCTGATCGCATGAAGGCGCGGGTGAGCGCGCACCCGGTCGACCACACGCCGAGTGTCACGGCGCCGGGTTTCGTTGTTGATCTGATTCTTCAGGCCGTGCGTGAAGTTCGTGAAGTTCGCGAAGTTCTTTAAGCGCGCGTTTGATAGATCGAGAGTTTCGTCGTCTCGCCAGGTTAAACGAGAGTTCAGCCCCACGGGCTTGGGGCT
Organism: Caballeronia sp. SBC1; assembly: GCF_011493005.1. NCBI lineage: Bacteria > Pseudomonadati > Pseudomonadota > Betaproteobacteria > Burkholderiales > Burkholderiaceae > Caballeronia > Caballeronia sp. SBC1. Next base: position 374,015 of record NZ_CP049157.1, on the reverse strand, counting down.
TGTGTCCTTGCGCTGTTGGCTTATCGCTAAGGCCTTCTGGCGTAACTGTAGGCATCAACGAGGAGAATCACCATGACTGGTATCACGTACCGTACCGCGGATGTCGACGGCTTCAATATCTTCTATCGTGAAGCAGGGTCCGCAGGTGCGCCCAAGCTGCTGTTGCTCCACGGCTTCCCTAGTTCCAGCCATATGTTCCGGGACCTGATCCCGCTGTTGGCCGATCGCTTCCATATCATTGCGCCGGATCTACCCGGATTCGGCCGCTCGGATATGCCACCACGCGAGCAGTTCAAGTACAACTTCGAGAACATCGCCGGCGTCATTGATCGCTTTACCGAAGTGGTCGGATTCGACCGTTTCGCAGTCTATGTTTTCGACTATGGGGCGCCGACTGGCTTGCGGATTGCAGTCAGGCATCCTGAGCGAATTACGGCGATCATTTCCCAGAACGGCAACGCCTACGAGGAAGGCCTGAGCGACGGGTGGAACCCCATCCGTGCGTATTGGCAGGAGTCGTCAGAGAAGAATCGGCAGGCGCTTCGCGGCTTCCTGGCACCGGAGGCGACACGCTGGCAGTACACCCATGGCGTGCCCGACGAAGCTGCGGTCTCGCCGGACGGTATCGCGCTGGACAACTTCTATCTGGCGCGCCCCGGAGCCGATGAGGTCCAACTGGACTTGTTTGGTGATTACAAGAGTAACGTTGCGCTCTATCCAGCGTTCCAGGAGTACTTCCGCAATCACAAGCCGCGCTTGCTGGCGGTGTGGGGGAAGCACGACCCGTTCTTCCTTCCGCCAGGCGCAGAGGCGTTCAAGAGGGACATTCCCGGCGCCGATATCCGCTTCTACGATACAGGCCACTTCGCTCTGGAAACGCACGTCAGGGAGATTGCTGCGGCGATCGGCGAATTCCTCTCTCGATGACCGAGCTTGCGCGACAGGTTGGGTCATGCCTGCTGTTGGTGCCGGAGATAGTGACCGCACAATCCAAAGGGTGCGCAGTGCGTGTGATCGTCATCGAGAAGTTCGGCGCTCCCGAAGAGGATCAGCCTGCAAGGACCTTGCAACTAATGAAAGTGCATCGAGTCATGAAGGTCACTCCGGCGAACGAAAAAATGGTGATCGTTCACGACTGAACGCTGGCGCGTTCATAAACTTAGGAGACTTGATATGTCAAACGCAGTCGCTGTTGTTACAGGAGCCAGCCAAGGCATCGGCTTTTCCACGGCAGTACGTCTCGCTCGGGATTTTGACTCGATCGTGCTGGTTGCACGCAATCGGGCCAAGCTCGAGGAGACGGCCGCAGCGGTCAAGGAGAGCGGTGCGGAACCCCTTGTCATTGACCTGGATCTGTCTGACCGGTCGTCGGCTAAGAAGGTAGTAGAACGAACACTCGCCAAGTTTGGGCGCATCGACGCGTTGCTCAATATCGCGGGCGCTGTTCCTCAAATCGACCTGTTCGACATGACCGACGAGCAGTGGGACGCCGGCATGGCGTTGAAGTTGCACGGCGCTCGTCGCCTGACCATTGAAGCGTGGTCTGCTTTGAAGGCGTCCAAAGGTTCTGTCGTCTTGATCTCGGGAAATTCCGCACTCTTTCCGAAAGCACCGTACGCGGCGGTCGGGACGATCAACGCGGCGATCATTGCGCTCGCGAAGGCGTTTTCCGACCGAGGGATCACTGACGGCGTTCAAGTGAACAGTGTGTTGCCTGGACCCGTGATGACCGGGCGTCGGCGCTCTTATCTCGAGCACTGGGCGCCGCTGCACAACATGACTGTCGAGGAGGCAACCGACCGATTCCCGCTTGAAGTGGGGATTACACGCTACGGCGAACCTGAAGACATCGCAGAACTGATGGCATTCCTGGTTTCACCGGGGGCTCGATGGATGACAGGCTCCGCTATTCGAATGGACGGAGGCGAGGTCAAGTCGATCTGAACAGGTGAGTGAATCAGCTTGCACTCAGGCGATCGCGGACTGGTTGGCTCGTATCTAACGGAAATTTTGAATGGCACTCTCCGCATACTGGAACGCACGGGTTTGAAGCGCAGGTTGACTGGCTTATTCCTTTGGTGGCGTGGATTTCCCGCTGCGTCGACGGGGCTTTGGCTCGACACCCACGCGCGGATCGCGTGCGAGCACGAGCGCCGTCATTCTTTTCGCTATGGTTTCGAACGCCGGATCGTCTTGCGGTACATAAAGCCATTTACCAAGCACCGGATGCGGCTGCAGCGCGGGCATTTCATCAATGAGAGCAGCGTGGCGCTCTTGCGATGTGCACACCAGCAAGCCGCTCCACGGCGGGTCGCGATCGGCGGCAACCAGACACAGCAGCCCGTCGATATAAGCAGCGTCGCTACCGAACATCCGCTTGGTGATGTAGGTTGAATCGCTCTCGAATGCTTCGAAGATCCAGACGAGCGAGTTGCGGATTGAAGAGGGCATTGGCGTGATCAATCCTCTACCGGGCGGCGATACAAGCCGTCGAAATCGTACTCGTCAAACACCATCTCGACAGCGTCGGAAAATGGCGGTTGGTGTTCGGGCGACGGATAGCCGTCTTCTATTTTCACCGCGACAATCGTACGTGTGCCGACATCGGTGCAACGCCAAAGCCCTGATTCGGTGTAGAACTCCGTACCAATTCGAAAATCGGAATGAGCGAACGTCTCGTTGCTCTCATTGTTGTCGGTTTCACTCATTGTTTTAAGCCAGTAGTCTTCAGTGCTGGAGACCTCGATCATAGGTCATCTACAGAAGGCGACGCGCAGAGGTCCTCAACCTTAGATTGATCTATCTCACGAAACGAACACGTTAGCTGCGACCGGCCCTGGTCATTCGCCCACTGCGACATTCACGCCGTGGTGAGCGCGAAAGCTGAATATGGGCGGTTTTTATCGGCCGGGGTCGACCTCATTGCCGTGATATTGGTGGAGCGGAAGTCGATGATCGGCGGTTGTCAACGTAGTTGTCGCGTCACTTCAAGCAAACTGCTTTAGTTCTTCCGGCTGCATACGCTCCGGATTGAGCCAGACTTCATCCTTCAATTCCCAATTGCGCGTCGATCGGGACCAACGCTGTGGATTGCGCTGCCTGGCCTCTGCATAAACGGCTTCACGTTGCGCGAGCACTGCGGCGGCTACGCCGTTGTGGCGCTGCGCCGGCGTGACGAATTTCAGGCCGCTGTGTTTGTGCTCCTGGTTGTACCAACGCACGAACTTCTGCGTCCAGGCACGGGCCTCATCCACGCTGCCGAACGGCCTGCGTGGATAGTCGGGCCGGTACTTGCAGGTGCGGAACAGCGACTCTGCGTACGGGTTGTCATTACTCACACGCGGGCGGCTAAACGAGGCCGCAACCCCCAAGTTCTCCAGAGTGGCAAGCATCGTCGCACCCTTCATCGGGCTGCCGTTATCCGAGTGCAGCACCAGAGGACGTCCTGCCAGGCCCTCGGCCAGACTGGCACGCCGCATCAGCAACGCGGCCAGTTCCGCCGATTCGGCTTCATGCACTTCGTGAGCAACAATCTTGCGGCTGAACACGTCCAGCATCATGTACCAGTAGTAGTACTGTCCTTTGACCGCCGCCTGCAGCCACGTGATGTCCCACGACCAGACCTGATTCGGCGCTGTCGCACAATGACTGGTCACCACCCGGGTCGAAGGCTTGCGCGCACGACCCCGGTGATGCTGCTGCGAGGCGCTGCGCAGCACGCGGTAAAAGCTCGATTCCGACGCGACATACACGCCGCGATCCGCCAGGCTTGGCACGATCTGGCTGGGCGGCAAGCTGGCAAACTCCGCACTATTGGCTACCTCAAGAATCTGTTGCCGTTCGGCCTCACTCAGCTGGTTACCCGGCGGCGGCCGTTCGGTCGTGGTACGGCCATCGGCGTGCACCGCGTCACCGTCACCCACCCAGCGCTGGAACGTGCGCAGGCTCAGGCCCAGCTCGTCGCAAGCCTTCTCCAGCCGGCAGCCTGACTGCGCCGCCTCGCGTATCAACGATACACATAACAGGCGATCCGGGACGTTGATTAATCGTCCTCTTTGTCTCCCCAGATCGCCTGGGCTTTTTTTCTCAGAATCAGCAGCGCAGCCGCTTCCGCCAGCGCCTTCTCCTTGCGCTGCAATTCCTTCTCGAGCTGCTGGATCCGCTTCTTGTCGTCCTTCGACTGATGGCGCTGCTCGCGTGCCTGCTCCGTGGCATTCGCATTGGCCGAACGGCAAGCGGCTCGCCAGGCGGATATCTGTTCTGGATAAAGACCCTTTCGACGACAATACTCGGCCAGCTCCGCTGCATTGAGCGGCGCGGTTTCCAGCACTACTGCAAACTTGTCCTCCGAAGACCATGCTTCGGGATTCTTCCCATCGCCCGGCACGGCCAACCCTTGTCCTTTCGCCTGTCGGCGCCACGTGTACAACGTCTGTTCGGTAATCCCCGTTTCTCTGGCCAGCGCCGAAACCAGCGCGTTTTCCGGTGGCATCATGCGCCGCACCAGCGCTTCTTTTCTTTCTGCTGAGTAGGTTTTCATTCACCCTGATTTTACCGCCCCCGGACCATGTCTATAAGAATCAGATAGCACGACAACTATTCTGACGCCGGGGGTGAGCAACGCGCGGGGTATCAGGTACCCATGGGCGGGCAGGCGCTAACTCGCGCCTGTCCGCATAGACCGGTATTCGCGCCGCACAATGTCCATCAACTCGGCAACTGACGTGCTGGCGGCTTCCCGCTCGTAAGTTACGCGGCCACGCTGCATGAGCATGACGCGATCCGCAATATCGAGCGTCTGCGCGTAGTTGTGCATGATCATGACAATCGACAGTCCCTGCTTTTCTTTCAGCCGCAGGACCAGGTCGATGATCAATCCCGCTTCGCGCGCACCCATTGCCGCAAGCGGTTCGTCGAGCAGCAGGATCCTCGCATTCGAATTGACGGCGCGTGCAACGGCAATCGCTTGCCGCTGCCCGCCCGAAAGCTGCTCGACCGGCAGATCAACCGACGGCACATGCACGCCGATCTCTTCCAGGCATTCCTCCGCGCGGTTACGCATGGCGCGGTTATTCAACAGACGAAACGGGCCGCGCCGGACGATCTCGCGATTTAGAAACATGTTGTGATAAATGCTGAGCGAATTCGCTAGCGCCAGATCCTGATAGACGCATTCAATGCCAAGCGACCGGGCATGATCGACGGAGCGGAGCAGTGTTTCCTCGCCACCTATAAATAGCTTGCCACTCGTCTGCTGATGGAAGCCGGTAAGGATCTTGATCAACGTCGATTTGCCCGCGCCATTGTCGCCGAGCACCCCAAGGATCTCGCCTTGCCTGAGCGTCAGCGACACACCGTCGAGTGCGGTCACCGCGCCAAAACGTTTGACGATATCTTCGCCCTGCAACGCGGCCGTCCCCGTTGTTCTTGCCGGCGCAGTCGCTGATGCGTCGCTCATTAGCGGTCTCCCTTGCGAGCAAGACGGACGACGTGGATGTTGAAGATCATGGCCGCCAGGATTGCCGCGCCGAGAATCATGTTGAACGTGAAGGCGTTGATGCCGATAAGCGTAAACCCGTCGTTGAGGATCCCAAGCACAGCAGCGCCAATCAGCCCTCCAATGATGGTGCCCGAGCCGCCGGCGAGCGGCGTGCCGCCGATCACGGCCGCAGCGACGGCGAGGAACATGATCTGGTTGCCGCCGGCCTGAGGATCGATGGACGTTATCCGGAAGCCTTCCAGAATGCCGGTGAAACCGGCAAGCAGCGCGGCAATCACAAAGTTGCCGAGTTTCAGGCGCTTGACCTGAATCCCCGCTTCGCTGGCGCCTAGCTGATTCGCGCCGGCCGCGATGGTATGCAAGCCCCATCGCGTATGGCGAAGCAACACATGCATGACCGCGGCGATCGCGATCGTCCAGATGATTTCGCTGTAGCCCCACTCGCCCATGAACGCCGAAAAACGCGTGCCCTCCGGGGGCGACACCGGCGTGCCTCGTGAGAGGGTCAGCGTCAAGCCATTCACGAAGAACAGCGTGCCGAGCGTCGTGACGAAGGAGGGGATGCGCAGGTACACCGTCACCGCGCCGTTGATCACGCCGACCACGCCTGCCGCCAGCACGCCGGCCAGCAGGGCGAGCCACACGGGCGCGCCTGCCTCGCTGGCGAAGTGCATGATGAACGGTGCGAACGCGAAGACCATGCCGGCAGAAAGATCGATCTCTCCGCCAATCATGAGCATGATTTCGCCGCAGGCAATGATCGCCACAGGCGCGATGAACTGCGAGAGGTTCTCCAGACTCGCGCTGGTCAGCAGGAAGTCATGGTTGGCCGTCTCGAAGTAGGCGCTAAGGATCAGCGCGACCGCAAGGATGCGGATCTCGCTGGATCGCTTCAGCGCGCCCGGCCACAACCTTGGGCGCCGGCTTGCCCGGCTGGCATCCGTCACGGGAGTGGTCACGCCTTGATCGCACCCGTGCGCGGCACGATCTGAGGTTTCGTACTCTTGCCTTCATACCGCGTCTCGGTGTTCAGGTACGGGTCGACGGTGCCCTTGGTGACGAACTTCAGCCCTGTGTTGATATTGGCCGGTCCGACAAGTCCGCCCGAGGACAGGAAAACGAAGGCTTCGAGCACGGTATAAAAACCTTGCACGTAAGGTTGCTGATCGATCGTGAAGTCGAGGAAACCGTCATGGATCAGCTCGACTGTGCGCGGCAACAAATCGAAGCCGCCGCCGTGCACGCCCTTGGAGGGCAGGTTGGACTCCTTCATGACCTGGGCGACGCCTTGCGTGCTGCCTGCGTCGACGGCGAACATGCCTTTCAAATCCTGGTGCCCCAGGTAAAACGACTTGATCTTCGAGAGTTCTTCGTTGACGGTCGCTCCGGTCGCAATGGTTTGCGTGTCGATTTTCTTGCCGGATTTCTTGATCGCATCGATTGCGCCGTCAAGGCGCGGCTGGATGTTGAGCTGGCCGGGTGTCGCGATGAAAAGTGCGACGAGGCCGCTATCCACCAGGCTCGCGATGCGCTCGCCCATCTGGTAGCCCGACAGATACAGATCCTGGCCGATATACGCGAGGCGCGGATTACCGCTGCCGCTGGGAGCATCGGCGTTATAGGCGAACACGGGGATGCCTGCGTCGAGCGCTTTTTGGATCGGCGTATTAAATGCCTTGGGGTCCACTATAGGCACCGCGATGGCGTCGGCTTTCGCGGCAATGGCCGCGTTGACCGCATTGACCATCTCGCCCACGTCGGCATTGGCCGAGCCGGTCCATTGGTAATCGAAACCTAGTAACGCAGACGCATCCTGAATGCCGTATTGCGTGGGGACAAAGAACGGGTTGGTTGTGACGTGATTGACGAATACGATCTTCCAGCGTTTGTGCTGCGGAAACGGGCTGGCATCCGCGGCTTGCGCCGGTGTGATTACGCCGCCGAGCAGCGCCAGCGCCGCAGTCAGGCCAGCGCCTTGCAGCAAACCGCGACGCACGCTTTGAACTTCACCCAGGTCTTCCCGATCTTGCGCCATGTCCATTCTCCCGTGTCGGTGTTTTTGAACAACTCATTTCACATGTTGGCGCGGGCCGGAAAAGCGCCGGTGCCGGGCGTCGCTACACTCCGTGAAACTGGCATGCACAAGCGCACGCACGGTCGAATGACGACGTATCGACATGCTAGAACAGGCACTTGACCAATTAATCAATGTATACCCTTAACTAGTCGGACTATTTTGATCGACGGACTAAATGGCTATTGTCGGGAACTAGGGTTTTGCGGCGGCCAAGGTCAGCCACAGATATAAGAGGTTCGCTAGAGAGTTCAATATTTGGGAACATCGCGCTACTCCCGCAGGTAGTCAATGATCTATTCAGCTTACGATCGTGCTTTCGAATTCATTGCAAATTCGAGCCGGGTTGCGTCATTCCAGGCGCTTGCGAAGTTGCCGGTATATGTAGTACTCCATATGTAGATGAGAGCTTGTTTTCGTCATCAGGTTCGGCTTGCGAAGGCACGCTCGCGTAGAATATGACCGCGATGCCGCGAGGAAACACACCGTTCCCCGTTCACCGCAAGGCGCGGAAATGGATTTTCCTGATGGTCATCGATATATTTATTTGAATACAACGAAGTCGGAGAGATTGAGTGAGCAATACCACGCAACAAGCGGTCGGAGAGAAATTCGTCCTCGAATCCATGCATTACGCGCGCGACAAAACGTGGGAAGTCGTCGAACAAGTGGCGGCTTGCATTCAGCCTGGAATGCTCGAGTCGGAAGCAGTGAGCGAGTGCAAGCGGGTTCTGCAGGAACTAGAGATGGAGCGAATCTGGCATCCCATCCTGATCCGGTTTGGAGAAAACACCTTGCGGACGTTCAAGCAACGTTCCGAAGAAGATCCGCGGCTAAAAGACGATGACATTTTTTTCGTCGATCTCGGCGTGGTCTGGAAAGGACATGAAGGCGATGCGGGCGCGACGTTCGTGGTCGGTGCGGACGCGGAGATGAAAGCGTGCGCGGATGCCGCAAAGACCGTCTTCGATGAGGTCGAACATCATTGGCGAACGACGGGAGCCGGCGGCAAGGCGCTGTATGACTACGCGGCGGAGCGTGCGTTGGCGCTGGGGTGGAAACTGAACCTCGACATCAAAGGGCATCGCGTGAGCGATTTCCCGCACGCAATCTACAAGGCGGGGAACCTGGGGAATTTCGAGCCGCATCCTGAGGCCGGACTCTGGATCCTGGAGATTCAGCTCGCTCATCCTACAAGGCCGTTCGGCTCGTTTTACGAGGACCTGCTTGCCTCAGTCGTGTCGGCGAAGAAAAGCTAAAAAAGGACGCAATGTTCATTCGGCAACTCGAGTATCTCGTCACGTTGGCACGCGAAAAACATTTCGCGCGGGCAGCAGAAGCCTGTCACGTCTCCCAGCCCGCGCTGTCATCGGCCATCCGTACGCTTGAGGCCGAACTAGGGCTGGTCATTGTCGAGTGGACGCGGCGCTTCGTAGGTTTCACGGAGAACGGTGAGCGTGCGCTTGGCTGGGCGAGGCAAGCGCTCGCGTCGCTGCAAAACATGCGGCAGGACGCGTCCGCTGCGCAGATCAGGCTGATCGGGACGCTTCGTATAGGCGCAATTGGTTCGCCGGTCCAGGGGTATGGCAAATGGCACTGGCCGTTGGGCTCGCCATTGGCTTGATGCAGCTTGCGCGTTGCCGTACATCCTCCTGCGGGCGCTGATCCGCTGGTGATCATGCTAAGCGGTAACGCTTTTATAGAATTCCTTTTTATTCCTGTCATTAGCGGATTTTTCTTGCTGCTGATTATCGCAGTCCTATTCAATAACGTCGTGCGCGGCCGGCGATGGCATGAAAGATGGACGTGAGGACGTGAGATCGTGACATGCTTATCCGGTATCGGCAACGCTTTGTGGCTACAGGATAACCATATTCACGCTTACGCTTATTGTTCGAACCTGTTCCCCTGGTTGCGCAATATTCGAATCGAGCTGTCCAGGTGCGCGCGGGCGCTTTCTGCATCGCCCAAGCGCATTTGTTCATACGTGCGCTGTGCGACCTCGTGCGGCACGGGTTTAAGCGGCTGGTTGCTGCTCATGGCCTTAAGCTGGACCTCTGCCGCACGCTCCAGATAATAGAGATCGTCCCAAGCCTCCGCTATGCTCGCCCCGGCCACCATCACGCCGTGGTTCTTCAGGAACAGGATGTCAGCGTCGCCCATGGCGTCACCAATGCGATCTCCCTCCGACTCACCCAGTGCCAGGCCGTTGTAATCCTCGTCGACGGCAGTGCGGCCATAGAATTTCAACGCCGTTTGCCCAAGCCACAAAAGTGGCGGCCCTTCGATCAGGCACAACGCGGTCGCGTTCGGCATATGCGTATGGAAAGCAGCTTTTACGCGCGGTTTTGACCGATGCAACCGCGCGTGGATATAAAACGCAGTGGCTTCCGGCTGGCCTTCACCAGCGATCACATGCCCCTCGAAGTCGCAAACGAGCAAGCGCGATGCGGTGATCTCGCTAAACGCATAGCCATACGGATTGACAAGAAACAGATCATCTTGCCCCGGCACGACGGCTGAAAAATGATTGCAAACGCCTTCCTCGTAACCTCGTTGTGCCGCGAGCTGGAAACACGCGGCAAGTTCGATGCGTGCCTGCATGACAGCGTCGGAATCAAGACGTGGGGTATGCGAGGTGTGCGAGCGAGCAGGGGCGCTGTCGACTGAAAGCGAGTGAGCCATGACGATTGATTACCTTGAAAATTTACCAGCCTGATCTATTGAAAAGCCCGGGCACCTGGTCGAGCGTCGCAAGCGTTGCGTCGGGTGTGTAATCCGGCAGCGCCGTGCGGCCCGTACCACGATCGATCCACACGCAACGAAAGCCGACTTCGCGCGCAGCCGCATGATCGAGGTGCGGGCTGGCGCAAATATGAACGACATCGTCCCTGGTTACGCCCAGCGTTGCAAAAGCATAATCGAATATTTTACGCGATGGTTTGTAAGCCCCGGCCTGCTGCGCCGTGACGACTCGATCGATCAACCCGCCAAGCTGCGCGACATTGCCGGCGATGATCTCGTCATCCGTATTCGACACAATACACAAACGATAACCCGCTTCCTTAAGCCGCTGCAAAGCAGCGGTCACTTCGGGAAACGGCGGCATGGCGGAGATGCTGTCGGTTAGCACGCGGGCGTCATTTGCGTCGCTTTGCAAGCCTAGTTCATTGAGTGCGAGCCGCAATGCATCCGCGGTCACGCTGCGAAACGACCGATGTGGCGAGGTTTGCTCAAGCGCGTGTTCATGCCGATCGTAAATGCCGATGAAGCGGGCTGGATTAACCGCCTCTGTTTGCTTGGCGGACAGTATCTTGCGGACTGCGGCTTGCAGTCCCTCATCCCACTGGATCAGGGTGCCATAGCAGTCGAAGGTAAGCCATTGCGGCCGGCGGGTGTGCTCAAGCGCGTTAAGAGCCATGATTTGTTCGCCTGGTTGTTAGGTAGATAAGTGATTGAGTTGAGGCAATGCTGCAAGCGTAGAAGGATTGATCGATATTTGGAAATTAAATTAAACTCTGTAGATCAGTCGAAATTCAAATAACGCGGCGGTCGACCATGCTAGATCTCGAGTTGTTGAACACCTTGGTTTGCGTTGTCGATGAAGGCAGCTTTACGCGCGCCGGCGAACGCGTCCACCGGACCCAGTCAACGGTGAGCCAGCAGATCCGCAAGCTTGAGGCAGCAGTAGGCCGCACGTTGCTGCTGCGCGACCGGACGGGCAATCACGTGAGCGCTACCGAGCACGGCGAGTTGCTCGCGCACTATGCGCGGCGGCTGCTTGCGTTGTCGAGGGAGGCGCAGGATGCGTTGACCAGCGACGTCGCGCTTGAGCCGGTACGCATTGGCGTACCCGAGGATTTCGACGCGCGCCGCATGTCGGCCATGCTGTCGGGTTTTGTGAAGATGAAACCCGGCGTGCGGCTTGAAACGGTAAGCGGCATGAGTGTCGATCTTCAGCGTAAGCTGGCGGCCGGCGAGGTCGAGATCGCGTTGCTCAAGCGCGAGCCGGGCAGCGGCGAGTGCCTTGCATCCTGGCCCGAATCGCTTGTCTGGGTGAAGGGTGAGGGCGTTGAGGGCGAAGGCATTGAGCTGACGGACGAACCGATCCCGCTAGCGTTGTTTCCGCAAGGTTGCGTGTACAGGCAACGTGCGATCCGAGGCCTGGACAAAGTGCGCCGGCGCTGGCGGGTTGCGTTCGGGAGTCATAGCTTGACCGGCATCCAGGCGGCTGTTTCATCGGGGCTTGGAGTGTCGGTCTTGCCTACGACCGCCGTGCTTCCTGAGCATCGTATCTGTACAGGTCTGCCGGACTTGCCTCCAACCGAGCTAGCGTTGGTGAGCGCGGGCGGCGCACTCAGTGCGGCCCAGCAGGCATTGATCGATTTTCTGCGTGCAGAGATCAAGGCTTAGCACGCGCTACCGCGATGTCTTAGTGGGGGACTTCTGACTCCGCCTCCAGTTCGGCCGCCGCGGTAGCGTACGCAACGCAGCGTTTTGCCAGAATATCCGTCGGATCGACTAGCGTGATCGTTCGTCCGCTAGCGCTTAGCCATTGAGCGCGCGGAAGCAGCAATGGCAATTCCGTACAGCCAAGGATCACGACTTCGACCCCTTGCTCGACCAAGCCTTCCAGCGCCGCTCGGATGTCGTCCATGCACTGTCCGTTCACGAAGCCGGCCTTCACTCCCTCCTTGCCGTAGATCGCATTCATCACGCTTGCCTGCAATGCAGGACTCGGCAAGACCTGCCGTAATCCTTGCGCTTCAAGCGCTTGCCGATACACCCCGCTTGCTACCGTCCCCGATGTAGCTAGCAGCCCGACCTCGCTAAGCGACGGAAACGAATCGCGAAGCATCTCGACCGTCACGGTCAGCATATTGACGATCGGGATGCCGAGATACGGCTGGATCCGCTGCACAAACGCGTGCGCCGTGTTGCATGGAATCGCGATGATATCGGCGTCGCCGCTCTCGAGTTTCTTGCACGTGGCGTACAACGAGATGGTGGGGTCCGGGCCATCGCCGATCAGGTTGTTGGTGCGATCGGGGATCTGCGGATTCTGCTCGACCAGCAGCTTGATATGATCCTGATCCCGCTTCGCCGGTGTGTTGCTGACTATCTTCTGCATGAAGTCCACTGTCGCCGCAGGGCCAACGCCGCCGACCACGCCGACCTTGAACAGCTTGGCCGGCGACTCGTACTGGCCCGACACAATGTACTGCGCATACGCAAGATTCGAGTCGATCAGAGGGACGCCGAACGTGGCTGGTTTAGCGCCAAGCTCATCTGCAACGAGCGCGATCTCGGTCATGCCCGGCACGATGATCTCGGCACCTTGCGCAATGAGATCGTCGCAAGCGGCTTTCAGCAGCGCAACCGGCTGACCCAGCAGATGGCCGGACTTGATGCCATTTTCCCCATACACCGCACGCGTGACCAGGTCCGTGGTTCCATCGATACGCGGATGAATGACGTCGAATTCGGGCGCCGAAAAATAGCGCTCGAAGAGACCGTTGCGCCGGGTGTAGTCCGATGCCAGCACGCCAATGCGACGCACGGAAGGGAATTTGCGCCGCACATGGTGTCGCACTGCCTCGATCATGTCCACGATCTGCAGGGACGAATTGGCCTTCAACTCGTCCATGAAAGTGTGGCTCAGGAAGCAGGGCAGCACGACCGTCTCTATGCCGCGTTTCTCGAATGCACGAATGAGATCGAAGATGTAGAGCTTGCGTTCCACCGTCGCGGCGCTGGTGGCGCCGGCGCCGCGAAACGGATGCTGCTCGAAGACAACATCGAAGTGATCCGCGTCGCCGGTTGCGGGCGTCGACTTCACGAGTTTGAAAAACATGTCGGCGCTGGCGAGCGGGCCAAGTCCACCAATGACGCCAAAAGATCGGCGTCCCTGCAAATGCTTCTCTCTCATTTTGCTTCGCCTTGCAGCTGATCAAAGGTCACGGCTTCCGTGCGCGTGACACGAGCCGTCTCCCACTTCGCAATCACGGCCGTTGCAATGCTGTTGCCGATCACGTTGGTCGCGGTCCGGCCCATGTCAAGTATCTGGTCGATCGCGAGGATCAGCACGACGCCGGACGGAGGCAGATGGAACATCGGCGCAACGGCGGCAACGACCACGACAGAGCCTCGCGCCACTCCGGCCATGCCCTTGCTGCTGATCATGAGCACGAGCAGCATCAGGATCTGCGTGCCTACGGGCATATCGATACCAAAAGCCTGCGCAATGAAGATGGCGGCGAATGCCTGATACATCATTGAGCCATCCAGATTGAATGCATACCCCAGCGGCAGCGTAAAGCCAACCACCTTCTTGTCCACGCCGAACTCTTCCAGCTTCTCCGTCAGGCGCGGATACGCTGCTTCGCTGCTCGCGGTTGAAAACGCCAGCATGGCGGGCTCGCGTACTGCTCTGAGCAACGACCAGATGGCGTTGCCAAGAAACGCGTACCCGGCGCCGATCAGGATCACCCACAGCAGCGCAAGTCCCACATAGAAGCTGCCGATCAGCTTGCCGTATGTCATCAGCACATCGAGACCATGTAACGTCACAGCCGATGCAATTGCGCCGAATACACCCACGGGTGCAAGGCGCATGACGTAGTCGGTGAGCTTGAGCATGGCGGGAACGAGGGCGTCGATCGCTTGCACGAGTGGCGTCACCCTTGGGTCCGACTTGATCGCACCCAACACAACGCCGAAGAGCACGGAGAACACCAGTATTTGAAGGATGTCGTTGCGCGCCATTGCGTCGAGAATGCTCGTCGGAAATGCGTGCGTGACAAAGTCCTTGAAGTTCAGCCCCGCGGTATTCAGGCCCGTGCTCACGTCGGTACTGGTCTGGACCATATGCAGGCTCGCACCCGGTTGCAGGAGGTTGGCGAGACAGAGACCAAGGGCGAGTGACATGAGGGAGGCGCAGACGAACCAGCCGACTGATCGAATGCCAATGCGGCGCACGTCGCTCGTTCCGTCCATGCCCGCAAGGCCCGACACCAGCGTGGCGAATACCAGCGGCGCAATGATCATCTTGATGAGCCTCAGGAAGATATCGGTGATGATGGAGAAGTAGCCGGCGACTTCTTTTGCTGCGTTCGAATCCGCGGCGCTCCGGTGACAGACGTAGCCGATCACGACGCCAAGCACCATGCCGATGACTATATAAAGCGTTAACCGGTTTTTCATTTCAATTCTTCCAGAGGTGTCTCGCACGAAGATGAGCGTGGGCCGCTGTGCGATGGGTTTGACGAAAAGTGCCTTGGCTTAGGGGCGTTTTCTGTCTCTGGACGGATAGTAGAAGCGAACAAAAAAACCGCGATGCGGGTTCAGCATGTCGTTATGCGAGCGTCGCATAACAAGGGTAAACGCTAAGTCAATAAAACTCAGGCGGATGAGCGCAGGTATCGCCACAGAGTGTCAATGAACTCGTTTTTATTCGATGCGTCGCGGTACACACGCAACTCGACTTCGAGATTCCATTCCTTGCCGCCAGCCGGGACGAGTTCACCATTTTTCAGCTCGGTTTGTATGGAGCTTTTCGGCAGCCACGCAATGCCTTCACCCTCCAGTACCATCTTCTTGAGCACTTCCGCCATATCCGATTCGTAGTGCGGACGCAGCGCCGGTTGCGTCTTGGCGCGGCGCAGCAGCAAGGCCAGGCAGCGGCCAAAATAGCTGGTCTCGGTGTACGAGATAAGCGGCAAAGGGCGGCTGACGGTGCCGGGCAAGCGCAGAGAAGGCCCCGACTTTTGATTCGGTTTGCAGACAGGCATGAATGTGTCGATGCCAACCGTCAGGTACTCATAGCGCGTGGGATCGAGATGAAGCGGCAGGTCGGGGTGGTGATACGCAAACATCAATTCGCAATTGCCGTTCACCAGCATCAGGATGGAATCATGGACGTTGGTGGGAATCACGCGCGCCCTGACATCGCGAAATTGTGCGGTAAGCGCGTTGAGCCAAGCCGGAAGAAAACTGAGCGCAATGGTGTGGCCCGCTGCAATTTGCAGCCCGATGCCGGGCATTCGCTGTTCCGTACGAATGATGGCCCGGGTGTCGAACAGGCGATTGAGAATGTCGTCGGCAGCTTCCCTGAAGAGACGCCCGGCGGGTGTCAGTGTGGGCGGATAACTGCTGCGGTCGATCAGGTCGGCTCCCACCCATTGTTCGAGCGCCTGAATACGCCGGCTGAAACCGGACTGAGTGACATTGCGAACCTCAGCAGCACGCGAAAAACTTTGGTACTGGGCAAGAGCAACAAAGTCCTCGATCCATTTAATCTCCATACCACTCCCTTCCGGCTTCTCAAGGAGAAGCTATTGTGTGCATGTCGGGTGAGTCAACTGGCCATGTAACGAATGGCAAGGTTTTGCTTGAGCGAAATTAGGCGAGTTGATCCAAGTTATGCCCTCAGGCAAGACCGCTCAGGCAACGTCACTTGCGCTCGTGTATGTGCTCGACCAGATAATCGATCAAGACCCGCACCTTGGGCGGCAGAAATCGATTCGGCGGATAGAGCAGCCACACTGAGCCTACATAGGCGCGCGCTTCGAGATCCCAGTCGGCGAGCACTTGTACAAGTTCGCCACTCTCTAACGCACCGGTGGCGGTGAATTCCGGCAGGTTCGCAATGCCGAAATCCTGCTGCGCCGCTTCGAGTCGCGCACCGGCATGATTCGCTATATATCGCCCGCTAACCTCCACGGTCTGCGTCTCAGTGCCTCGTCGAAAACGCCAGCGGTTGTCGTCGGTGGTTTCGCCCAGATAGAGGCAGTCGTGTTGCGCGAGATCGCACGGGTGTGTGGGCGTGCCGCGCGCACGCAGATACGCTGGCGACGCGCACAGCACCCAGCGTACCGAACCGAGCCGGCGTCCCGCCAGACCGGGCGGTGGTCGATCCGTTAGCCGGATCACGAGATCGAGATCGTTCACTAGCGGATCGACCTCATGATCCGCGTATAGCAACTGGAGATCGACCTCCTCGTAAGTGCGCAAAAAGCCCGGCACGAGCGGATGAATCACCGTTTTCGCAAACGCCGTTGGCGCGCTCACGCTGACTTTTCCCTGCGGCCGGCCGGCCAGTGAACCGGCTGCATCTACGGCGCTCGACGCCGCGCTCACCATGTCGCGGCAGAATCGAACGACCTGTTCGCCCGATTCGGTCACCTTCACTTTGCGAGTTGATCGCTCGAGCAGACGCGTGGCCAGCGCTTCCTCAAGACGCTTGATCTGGCGGCTGACCGTCGACGGCGTGCTGCCGAGCTGGCGCGCCGCCACCGAAAAGTTGCCGGCATCGACGACACGAGCGAATACGGCCATGTCGGGCAGCAAAGCAAAAAATTCTGTTGGATTCATCGGACCGTCGCGAGTGGGGCGCAGGATTAATGCATCTGCGACATAAAGGCTTTGCGCACCGACCCGATTATCGTCGCAAGTGCAACGCTCGACAATACGGACTCATCTCCGGAGGTCCGACTATGTCCAAGCAAAACCGCCTGCTCTTACTGTCCGACCTGATGCTGCTCGTGGTCGCGGTGGTCTGGGGCACCAGTTATGGAATCGTCAAGAGCGCGCTTGTGTTTTATCCAGTGCTGGGCCTGCTGACGCTGCGATTCGGCATGACGTTTGTCATGTTGTCGCCCGCGTTGCGGAGTTTGCGTCACGCCGACGCGCGCACGTTGCGCGGCGTATTTATCGCAGGCTTGCTGCTGCTGGGTATTTTCCTGAGCGAAACGTTTGGCGTGCTGCTGACGCGTGCCGCCAATGCGGCGTTCCTGATCAGCCTGTGCGTGGTGCTGACGCCGCTGGTCGAGTGGATGCTGCTCAAGCGCCGACCCGGGCGGATCGAGTGGGCAGCAGTCGCGCTCTCGCTGTTAGGTGCATGGCTGCTTGCCGGTGACGGCGCGGTCGCCTTCAATCCAGGCGATGCGCTGATCCTGCTGGCTGCCTTACTGCGCGCGCTGAATGTCTGCGTGACGAAACGCGTGTTGCGTGACTCGGTGCTGCCGCCTTTGTCAGTGACAGCCGTGCAGTCGGGCGTGGTCGCGTTTGGCAGTGCCGCCGTGGCGCTCGTGTTTGCGCCGCAGCAGTGGCAGCACGTGCCGTCATTCGCGGGGCACGAGCCGTTTTGGGGCAGCGTGTTTTATCTGGTTTTTGCGTGCACGCTGTTCGCGTTCTTCGCGCAGAACTATGCGATCAAGCGCAGCAGTCCAACCCGCGTTGCGCTGCTGATGGGCAGCGAACCCGCGTTCGGCGCGTTGTTCGCCTGGTTTTGGCTGGGCGAGAAAATATCGCTTATTGCATGGGTTGGCGGCGGGTTGATTGTCGTGGCGTCCATGCTGGCGACGGTGCGCTGGCGCAAGGCGATACCCGTTAGCGTCCCTCGCGCTTCAGAGGTTCTGCCCTGACGCAGACGTGATCTCGGCAGTCTTCAGATTGGCGTTTTCTATCGCCGCTCTTGCCCCGGCTTTCAACTGCGTGACCGCTTCAATCAACGCGCGCCGGAACACCTCGTTCGAAGCGAGTTCGGGACTAAATACATCGCGACAACCGAGCAGTGCGTCGGGAGGACCTGCAGCACGCCTGACCGCCTTGTTCAGCGAAAACGTTATCCGTTCCTGCACACGCATACAGCCGCTGCGCTGTATGCGTGTGCAACGCGGCGCCAAGACTAATACGGCTGAGGTCCATCTTGTAGCCGAGTTCCCATTCTCGGCTTCTGTATGGCGCAAGACTATTGCCCGCATTCGCAGAACCTAGCGTTTCCGTGCGGGTGCGGCGCGAAATACCAGCATCAGGCCCGCGAGGATCGATACCATTCCAGCCACGCCAAGAGGTGCCAGACGGTTTCCCAGCACGAGATAATCCATGATGGCGGTGACCACGGGCACGAGATAAAAGAGGCTCGTCACGTTGACCAGGTTACCGGCCTGCATCAGCCGGTAAAAGAGCAACTGCGCGAATACCGATATCACAATGCCTAGCCAAAGCAGCGGTATAAGAAAATCCACACTGGGTACGAACGTGACGGGCTCGAACGGGACGAACAACATGGCGAGCGTGAGGCCAACAACGTTCTGAAGCGGCAGGACATCGGTCGGTTGTTGCTTCACGCGTTTTTGCAGGATGGCGCCGATTGTCATGCACGCTAGAGAGGCCGAGCCGAGAAGCACGCCCGCTAGAGGGAAGCGCTCAGCGTTGCCGGCTGCGAACACGACGAGGGACAAACCGCCCAACGCAAGCAACAGGCCGCCCAAGCGTGCCGCGGTCAAGCGACGCTCCACCAGCACAAGCGTGAGAATGGGCTGCGCGCCCAGGAGCGTTGCAAGAATGCCGGGTGTCAATCCGCGATCCAGCGCGAGCAGATAGCAAATAGGATAACCACCGGTCAGCAACGCGCCGGTGATTGCAACTTGCAGACGCGTTCCAGACGCCGGCAACCAGCGCCCGCGCCATACACCAAGCATCGCGAGGACGCTCGACGCCAGGGCAAAGCGCAGCACGAGGAAAGCGAAGGCCGGGGCGTGATCGAGTCCCAGTTTTGAAACGATTGCACCGCTGCTCCACAGCAGGACAAAGAGTGCCGTCGAACCATACGCGGCGAAGGCGGTTTTTACAAAAGCCATGAGTATTCACCTGTCGAGGGAATAAAGGACTTGGGCGAGCACGGTCAAGCCGCCAAGCACCAACAGGTGCTGCGGTCAGGCCGGAAGCCTAAGACTTGAAGGGCGTGAGATCAGCCAGGAACGACCGTGCGCGGCGGCGCTACTACGCCAGCCGGAACGGTGTTGGGGGGAGAAACGACAGGTGGGGAAACAGAGAAACCGCAACCGCTGAAATCCTTAAAGCGCGCATGACCGGCCTTCGAGTCAGGCTCGATAGCGGCAAGGCGTATGTGCGCAAGGTTTGTCATGGACAAGCGGCTTAAATAGAGTCGCGTACTAAGGATGCGAGATTACCGCTTAGTCGCCGGTTGCGCAACGGTGGTCGGCCTTAGGCC
Organism: Caballeronia sp. SBC1; assembly: GCF_011493005.1. NCBI lineage: Bacteria > Pseudomonadati > Pseudomonadota > Betaproteobacteria > Burkholderiales > Burkholderiaceae > Caballeronia > Caballeronia sp. SBC1. The sequence continues at coordinate 354,425 of NZ_CP049157.1, read as the reverse complement.
CTGGCTGAGTGGCGTGTTCGTTATCTTGCTTGGGCGTTAGTCTTTATCGAACGTGTTTGCTAAAACGTCCGCTTCGATCGACGACTGAATTTCTGCTCGGTCACATGAGTTCCCCACTGTGACCCTTCAGCTTCCTCGGTCAATTGAAAGCCAGATGACTCGTACAAATGACGCGCTGCATCAAGGCCCTTGAAGGTCCAAAGATAGGTTTCATCGAACTCCCGGTCGACAAAATCCAGCGCCTTTGAGAGCAAACGGCGCCCGACACCTGAGCCGCGCAACGACTCGTCGACAATAAACCATCGCAAATGGGCAAGCCGGGCGTTGGCATGGTCTGCGTCTATCGCGATTGAAGCGAGCGACCGGCCGTTTTCGACATAGAGCCAGAGCGCCTTGCCCGAAGACGGCAAGGCCATGGCAAATTCCGCCAGCTCAGTAGCCACTTTCTTTTCGAAGAAGACCCCAAAGCCTGCTGCCTGCGAATAGAAGCGGGCATGCAGGCTTGCTATGTTGCCAATGCATCCGGGCTGATAACCCTCCAGGATTTTTTCATCGATCGATGCTGCCGCTCGCGGCATCTTGTTGACGTTGTCCTGCGCCAAAGCATCCGCGTAAAGCGCTAGAGAGCGGACCAGCGTTTGCTGGTCGGCGGGCACCAGCCGCCGCAGTGCATTGGAGACTTGATCGGTCGCAAACCGGTCGATCTTTTGCCGCAACTTCTTGCCGGCGGGTGTCAGGAATAGTCGTGACGACCGGCCGTCGTCGCTTGCTGCTTCTCGCGTGACCAGTCCCAATGACTCGAGCTTGGCTAACTGCCGGCTGGTGTTCGACTTGTCGAGCCGGAGAGTGTCGGCCAGGTCGCGCGCCTGAAGCCCGGGCGCGAGGCCAATTTCAATCACGGCGTGAACGGCCGACGGCGCAAGGTCGCTGTCGGCCAGCGTATTGCGCATGAAACCAAGCTCGCGTACCAGTTTTCGCGAAAAGTCGCGGAGCTCGAGGATGGTGTGATCCCGCGATTTATCAGGCAATTCGACATAGTCCATGGCTGCTCCAATAAGTTGCGCCTCGCAACCAATATACTTGCGCGGCGCAACTTATTCAAGCCCGTTCCACCACCGCTGCAGCCGCTACGCTTCCCCAAGCGGCTCTGCGGAAATGAGCGGCGCAACAGCTCTTTCCGAGGCCGCTTTCACGCGGCCGACCCAAACTGCCGCGAAAGATACGAGCGCGGCAGCCAGCAAGCCGTTGACGCCATAACCGCGGATAAACCCATGCGTATCGAACGACAGGAACAGTCCGCCGAGCCACGCACCGCAACCGGCACCGAGTGCTTGCAGTGCGCTGTTCGTGCTGAGGAAAGCGCCGCGATTAGACGGTTCGGGAACGGTCGTCAGCAACGCCTGCATAGGTACCATGCGGCCGGACACGATCACCATGAACACCGGGAACAGCAGCACCATCGCGATGAACGGCAGGCTCGGCAGGTGAGTGATGAACAACACCGGCAACAGGGACAGCACGACCATCAGACGGAACATCCGGCGGCTGCCGTAACGATCAGAAAGTCTGCCAACAAGCCGCGCTGTGAAGAACGTCGCGGCGCCGCCCGCCATGTAGAGCCATGACAACTGTGCGGGGGCTACACCGTGGTTAGCCACAAGCATGGGCGAGATGAACGGGATCACCAGCATCTGCGAGACCATCACGATGAACGTAAGCGCGAATGCGTTTGCGTTACGCGGGTTCGACACCAACCTCCACAGCGTAGGCAACACGCTGCCCAACGCGGGTGGCGTGCGGCTCAGATGTTCGGTAAGCGAGGGCACGATTTGCATTCCGGCCAGCCAGATCACGACCGACAAACCCGCCAGCAAAATGAATGGCGTGAACCAGCCGAACTGCGCGCCCAGCAAAACACCGGCGGGGACGCCCGCCACTGCGGCAAGCGAAAAGGCCGTCATGATCGTACCGGTCGCGGCGCCGCGGCGGGCGGCGGGAATAACGTCGCTGACGATCGCCATGATGACCGATCCCAGCACGCCGCCGGTGATGCCCGCGAAAGCGCGCGCGATCAGCAGCATGGGAAAGCTGGTGGCGCAGGCGCACGCAAGGTTCGACAGCGCGAACAGCGCATAGACCGCCAACATGAGGCGGCGGCGATCGAAGCGGTCAATGTAAGTGGCGGCAAGCAGCCCCGAGAGACCGGAACACCACGAGTAGGCTGAAACAGCGGTGGCGAACGCGGCCGGTGATATCTGAAAGCTCCGCATGATCTGCGGGCCGAGCGGCATCATCACCATGAAGTCCATGATGATGGTGAACTGCGTAAGCGCAAGCAGCCAGAGAAGGCGCCGCTCGCGACTCGCGTCTAGACTATACATATAGCCATCCTGATTAAATTTTTTTCCAGCGGCTAAAATGGAAAAGGCGCAAGTCAGTTGTCGATCGATTCGTGAACCGCTTCCGCACCACGTTTCCAGTAGCTGGCAGCGCGAATCCGGGTCTTGTCGACACCCCGTTCCGTGCACAGGTGCTGGCGTACGGCACGCATGATCGTGGCTTCACCCGCGGCCCAGACGTAGCCTTCACCGGTCGGCAGATACATTTCGCGCAAGGCCAGCAACAAGGCACCGCCGGGGAAGTCCGATTCGCTGCGATAGCGCCATTCGGCGTACAGATCGGTCTGCGTCGTAAAGTCGATGCGTGCAGACGGATCTTCCACTTCGATCAGCGCGGCCACGCGAGTTCCCGGCGGCAGCTCTTCCAGTCGGCGTGCAATGGCAGGCAGTGCAGTCTCGTCGCCGATCAGCAGATGCCAGTCGAAACCCGTGGGGATCGTAAAGGAGCCGCGCGGGCCGCCGATTCCCAGATACTGCCCTACCTTCGCTTGCGCTGCCCACGTCGCGGCGGGTCCCGCCTCATGCAACGCGAACTCGATATCGAGTTCGCGTGCTTCGCGGTCGTATCGGCGCGGGGTGAAGTCGCGTGCGATTGGCCGCGGCTGGTCGTCCGCGAACACCGGGCCATTCGGGCCGGCTGTAGGCATGACCGGCTTGTCGGCTCCGGGTGGCGGAAAGAAGACCTTGATGTGGTCGTCGAAGGACGCGGATTCAAAGTCGTGGAGATCGTCGCCGCTTAACGTGATGCGCACGAGGTGGGGCGTAAGCGGTTGAACGCGCTTGACTTGAGCCAGGCGGAATTTAAGTTGATGGCGGACGCGGCCGACCGCCAGATCGGGTCTGCTGTTTTGCATTGTGTGTTCTCTTAAGTGTTGATTCACGCGGGATCGCCGCCGGTTTTTCCTTCGATCTCGGCAGTCGCACGCGCAAGAATGGCGGCGATGCGACGTTGCTCGCTAGCGGGTGCATCGGTTCGCATCAGCAGCGCGTGCTTAAGGGCGCGGCGTGCCTGGATGAACTCGGGCAGCCATGCGTTGCTCTCGCCGTTAGCGTCCGCGTTTTCATCGCCTGCTTCGCCTGCAAACGCGCGGCGCACTGAATCCATCTTGCGGGCGAAATGGCTTAGCTTGGCGAGCATCAGATCGACGCGCTCGCGGTTAGTCGCCAAGTAATTGCGTCCGGATTCGGCTAAGGCATAACGCTTGCGATTGCCTTCCACTTCGACTGTTGCGTAGCCCAATTCTTCCAGGTAAGTCAGCGCGGGATAGACCATGCCCGGACTCGGGCTGTAAAAGCCGTTTGAGCGAACTTCCAGTGCCTTGATCAGTTCGTAGCCATGGCGCGGTGCTTCGGCCAGAAGGGCGAGCAGGAGCAACTGGAGGTCGTCGGAGGTGAACTTGCGGCCCCGCGGCATGCCGTCGTCACCGCGGCCGCCGAATCCTCCCGGGCCGCCTGGTCCACCCGGGAAGCGGCCGTCATCGTCATGGCGGTGGTGGTGGCGGCCGATTGCATGCCACAGTGCGTGCATGGAAAAACGGTCTGAAGATTCAAACCCAGCTTGGGGGTGAGCGAACTCGCGATTTCGTTGATGTCTCATCGTAAAACTCCGTGGTTATCGTAAAACACATCTTAAGATATATATCTTAAGATGTGTTGTCAATATTTTTTTCGGAGGAAGCGAGGAGGAGGGTTGGCGCGTGGAGACGTCGCGTTCTAACGGATGGCTCCGCGCCCCACACGAGTCGTCACGGGCATCCGGCAGCTGTGCTGAACTCTGCAATGCTTAAGTATCTGGCCGTCATAACCATATCGGAATTGAATAATTCTCAAGGGGGCGCGGCGTTGCTACTCTGGGCGCTGATTTCGCCCGCGAGGATTTATGCAGATAGATGGTTCTGATGTTTTCGCTGGACGGCGGCGCGTATTACGCCTGCTGGGCGCCGCGCCAGCGGTCGCCGCGCTAGGTAGTTTCGGGTCGCAGGAGGCGAGGGCGGCGAATGCTGCGCTCGCCTCCGTCACGCTTGTGCTGGGCGATCAGGCGGGCGGCACGCGCGCGTTGGCCGAGGCGGCGAAGGTGCTCGACGGCGCGCCGTATGCTTTCAAGTGGGCTAATTTCCAGGGTGCTGCGCCGCTTTTTGAAGCGCAACGCGCGGGTGCCGTCGACCTGGCGCCTGCTGGAGATTTGCCGGTGCTCGCGGCGGCCGTTGGCGATCCGACACTCAAGATCGTTGCGACGCGCGTTGGCTCCGGCTCGCAGTTGGGCATTCTCGTTCCGGCGGATTCGAAGCTGCGCCGCGTGGCGGAGCTCAAGGGCCGTACGGTGTTTGTTTCGTCGGCACGTGGCAGCATTTCGCAGTTCCAGCTCTATGGCGCGCTGGCAGAAGCCGGCCTTTCGCGCGAGGACGTTTCAGTGCGGTTTGTATTGCCGGTCGACGCGTTTACTGCGTTTGAATCAGGGCGCATCGATATATGGGCGACCTTCGATCCGTACTTTGGAACAGCAGTTCAGCGGGGCGCGCGGGTGCTGCGGGATGGTACCGGGATCAATAGCGGTCTGGGCTTTGTAACGGCGTCCGGGAGCGCGGCAGCCGATCCCCTTAAACGCCTGGCCATTGCAGACGTGCTGCAGCGTTTGCAGCGCGCGGGCGATTGGGCGGTTGCCAATCCTGATGCATACGCGCATGTCTACGCGTCGCTCACCCGGCTTCCCTTCGATGCAGCCAAGACCATCACCGCGCGCTCGGCGTTGAAGCAACGCTTTGTTGCCGAGAACGATATTGTCGCGTTACAGCGGGTTGCGGATATCGCTTTCCGCGATGCGATCCTGCCAAGAAGAATCGATGTGCGCGCCATCTCGGATACGCAGATCGCCAAGGCTTGACGGTGGTGGTAGTTAAGGTGATGAGTAGTGCATCGCCTTAACTACTATGCGCCGTTTCAGATCAATCAAGCAGATCGGGTTCGGCTTCGACCAGACCTTCATACAAACTCTCGAACGAAAACAGCGCGCCTCCCGGGCGGCCGACCCGCTCATGCGTCAGCGCCGCGACGTCATGCGGAATGCGCTGAGGCGTTCCGGCAGCTTCGGCGAGTAGTTGCGTGTGGCACGCGTTATCCAGCGCGAGATACCACCATGCGGCCGCTTCAACGGTTGGCCCCGCGGTCAGGATGCCGTGGTTCTTCAGGATCACGGCTTTGCTCGAACCCAGCGCCTCGGCAATGCGTGCGCCTTCCCTGGTGTCCAGTACCACGCCTTGAAAATCATCGAATAGTTCGTGATCCTCATAGAATGAGCAAGAATCCTGAGTGAGTGGATCGAGCTTGCGCCCGAGGGTCGACCACGCTTTTCCATACAGCGAATGCGTATGCGCAGCCGCAACAATATCCGGACGGGCTTCGTGAATGGCCGCGTGAATCGCAAACGCAGCTTGATTAACCGGGCCCTTGCCGACTACGATCTCGCCGGCGCTGTTCACCAGCAGCAAGTCGGAAACCCGCATGCGTGCGAAGTGCCGCCCAAGCGGATTGACCCAGAAATGATCGGGCCATTCAGGATCGCGTGCAGTGATATGTCCGGCCAGGCCTTGATCGAAACCGTAGCGGGCGAACAGACGAAATGCGCCGGCAAGCCGCTCCAGGCGATGTCGGCGTTCGGCAGCAGGCGTAGCCGGAGCCGGGACTTCATCGAACCAGAATTTGCGGACGGGCGTGGCGTGCAGGGTGAGGCCGGGCGGGTCGGTGAGAGTGCTCATTGTTTTGATGTCCTTTGGCGTTCAAGCGGTGTCCTGACTTGTCCGGATTAGCTCGTGCCGCTAGCGGCCAACGCGAGTTCCGGCGAGTGTGAACAGTCTCAAAGGCTAGCACCCGGGCACGCAAAGCTTAAATATCAAATGAAGATAACCATATTGATCGCGCATGCGTGGCGCTCTTCCATCTTCCAAAGACCCTGTAGAAGTCACGTCCCTTCAAGGCGGGGTATTCCCCAGTTAACCGCGTTAACCCCAGGATGTGCGGTGCGCCGGAAGATCCTTGTCGATACCCCGGAGCGGCTGTACGGGTTCGATGTTTGAGTCGCTGAGCATGGTGCAGCAGGCGGCCCCATGTCGTGCACGGCAGTTCATATCGTGAACTTAAGGGATGGCTGCGCGCTGGCAACTCCGCTGCGATATTTACTGCTACTGCGATTTCTTTTCGATGCGCATGGCGCGGGGCGAGTCCGTCATCACTGCGTCGATCCCGAGGGCGGAAGCGGCTGCGTATGCGTCGGCCGAGTCGACACCAAACGCGACGATCTTCACGTCTCCATTGGTCTTGAAGCATTTGACGGCAGCGGGCGTCCACCACCGTGCGTCCACCTTCGATACCCCGGTCCCCAACGTGAAGTGCTCGATCACTTCGACTTGACGATGCAACTCGATTCCCACCCAGCTTCCGGCGGGAGGCGGGTTGTCACAGGTCCCGCCGAGCGAAAGATCGACCAGACGATTGCGGGTCGCATCGCGTGTCTCAAACACCTGTGCCTGGGGGTGCACCTTCATCAACTGGATTGCTTGGGCGTCGGTGGAATACAGGCGTACGCGCGACCATGCGTTCGCGTTGTCCAGAACCTGGGCGACCGCTTCGGCCAGCGGCGCGGCTGGCGTTTGCTTCATGTCGAGCATGATCGGTACATTTCGCGGCACCGCGTCCAGTGCTTCACGTAACGTGGGGATGCGCAGAGGGTTGGCGCGGTACGGGTAGCTGAGTTGTCCCGAGGCGTCTTTGCGACTGAATGAATAACCCGCGTTGAGTTTGCGAAGGTCATTTAGCGTGATCTCGTCGAGACGGCCCTGTCCGTCGGTAAGCGACCCCAGGTCCGCCGGACGATAGAGCACGGGAACACCATCCTTCGTTACCTGGACAGTCATCCAGAGCGCGTCGGCGCCGTTCTCAAGAGCGGTGCTGAACGCTTGTAGCGTGTTCTCCGGCGTGTCCCCGGTGCCGCCCCGATGCGCGACGATTAGCGGCGCGGCAAGCGCAGGCGTCAGCGGGAGCGCGGCGATGATTGCCAGTGCAAGCGCCGCGACGCGCAAGCATGCATACCGTCTAATTCGGATCGACCGGACGGGTGTTAATCCCGTTGGCGCAAAATCAGCGTTGATTGCTAGTGTCATTATTTTGTCATCCGTAGTACATAGTAAATGACTCTATATCCGGCATGAATTGCTGTATTGAGCCGGCGCAAAAGACGCTCATTGATTGCGTTATGCGGTTGCCGGGAAGCTTTGCGGCAGCGCATTATAGAGAGTCGTTGGCGCGGGTAGCACGAAGAACACGCCTGATTTTGCCACTTACTGGATGACACCGACCATGACCTCACAAACTGACGCTACCGCTGCATTCCCGTCTTCCGTCGTTACTTTGCGAAGCAAATACGACTTTGAGGCGACCGTCTCCCGGCTCAAGGCAGCGCTGGCCGCGCGTGGTGTGACGCTCTTCGCCGATATTGACCAGAGCGCTGCCGCTGCTGAGGCCGGCACTACCTTAAGACCCACGCGGCTCCTTCTGTTCGGCAATCCGAAGGCGGGTACGCCTGTCATGGAAGCCAACCCGCATGCAGCGCTTGAGCTACCGCTGAGGGCAGTTGTGTGGGAAGACTCAGAGAGCACGGTATGGGTGGACTATCAGGACGTGACAACGGCGCTTGAGCTGGACTATAAAGTCGACGCGAACTTGATCGCTCCGCTGAAGCAGATGCCAACACTGCTAGGCGGAGCCCTGGCTTAGCGGTATGCAACGTGACGCGAACGCGTATTCGAAAAATGGATTGCGTTTTGCTCGCGTGGAGACTGGATCTTATCTGGCGCGGTACCATCGTCGGTTGAATCCACACCTCTTAAGACTCGATCCAATGACGATGTCACTCGCCCTCGATCCCAACTTCTGCAATCTGCTGACGGATAGCCACTTCCGGGTGGTGGGTGCGCCGTTGCTCGATCCGGAAGTCTTGCAGGCCGATGCCGCACGATGGTTATACGAAGACGCGCCATTTTGCGTAGTCGCGCACAACACGGACGCTGACCCGCGCTTTGTTTACGCAAACCGGGCGGCGCAGCAATGTTTCGAATACACGTGGGACGAAATGACGGCACTGCGCTCCCGGTTATCCGCGGAACACCCTAACCGCGAGGAGCGCGACGGTTTGCTCGAATCGGTGCGAACCAAAGGCTATGCAAGCGGATACCGTGGCCTTCGTATAGCCAAGTCGGGAAGGCGCTTCTGGATCGAGAACGTGACGGTCTGGAACCTGGTTAATCGGGAGGGAACCTATTGCGGGCAGGCCGCGACTTATCGCCAGTGGAAGGATGTTTAAGCGGTCTGGCGTTGAGCTGTTGGGGAGACGAGTCAGATATTGCAGAGCGCTGACGGCTCGTCAAGAGGACGTGGCTTGCGCCCGGCATAGCAATAGCACTTGATAAAAAATAGTGGACGGTTCATTACGCCCGGAATCACGAGAGTCTTTCTCCAGGCTTTCATAGTTCTGACCGCCAGGCTTATGAGTCGTGCATCGCGTATCTTGCTGACAGGGCTCAAAGAGGCATACAACGGGCAATTGCTTATTTCCGATCTTCCTAGCGAATACTGTTGACTTGTGATTTAGCGGCTGCCTAAAATCCGGTCATTGTCATAAATCGGGCTAGTGCCTTGGACACTTGTAGTCGTCGCCCCTTGGATTGTTTAGCTGCCTGACCGGCAGGACTCCGCGCTTGAATTCCTAGCCGCCGTCTTGCCAGCAGGCAGATGGTGCGCGTCGCAGTATTTTCCCCGTGCATCCCTCAGCGCCAATCGGCCGCAGTGTTTTCCTGCGTCTGTATGGAGCCTTGCCGCGAGCTAATTCGCGGCTGCCTGTGCTCGCGCCTGTTCCTGACCGCCAGCACCGGCCCAACAGAGTAGTTTGCCGGCTGTCATCGGACTGTCACACGCAGACAATACGGTGAGCCGCGCTGGCATAGCGTCGGCGCGGCCATTGAGAGTGCTTGAACGGTCTTCGTCAGGCATTGCATGCGAACATTACAATTCAAAGAATCGCTTTATGATCTACGAGTACATTCTTCCCCTGATAGCAGCTTTGTCGTGCGGCATCGGCATCGGTCTGGAGAGACAGATGCGGCAGCGAACGGCTGGACTGCGCACCATCACCCTGGTGACCAGCGGCGCCTGCTTGTTTGTGATCCTTGGCACCTTGACCGGCAACGGAACCGCGACCGTGACACAAATGGCGGCGTATGTGGTGTCCGGCGTGGGCTTTCTGGGCGGCGGCGTCATCATGCGCGAGCAGGGCGCAATCCAGGGTATCAATACGGCGGCCACCTTGTGGTGCTCTGCGGCCGTTGGCGTTCTTTGCGGAGCGTCGCACTACGGGCCCGCCATCGCTGGAACCCTGGTGATTCTCTTCACCAACACCGTGCTCCGGGAGATAGGGCGCGCAATCAATACCGCGCCTGTGGCTTCCGCCGACCTCGTGAGCAAATATGTGCTGACGGTAGTCTGCCGCGCGGAGGATGAAGTGAATATCCGGGCGTTGATCACCAACTCCATGGTGTCCGCGCCGCTGTCGTTCCAGGGACTTAGCAGCACGGATGTCGACGACGATTCGGGGCGAGTGGAAGTGGTTGCAACGCTCGAAACGCATCCGAAATATCAATCAAAGGTTGAAGCCGTTGCGAGCCGGCTCAGCATGGACAAGGGTGTGTCCAGCGTGAGCTGGGCCGCGCTCGATACCGTGCCGGTGCCTGACTGACGCTGCGCATGGCTTATCGGCTTGATCCGCGTGCCCGCACGCGTGGGGCATGGCATGGGTTTTGAAAGGATGCATCGGTAGTATCCGGGGCAGCGATGCCTGGCGCGTACTCATGCCGACATGGCGTGCAGGTTCGACCCGCCGTGCATGATGAGCGGAGGGTCGTATCCTCAGGCGTCGCTTCACCCCATTCAAAGGTTGCAGATGAGTACTTATGTGTTGTTGGTTTGCGGGTTCGGGGCTGGATTCGCGATTGCCATCTGGGGAATATTCGACACACTGAAGCGCACCCGGGGCGAATCGCATGAGCACGATGACCACGCCCATTCCACGGGCGATAAATCCAGGCAGTAAATGACTCTCTCCGGCGCGGCAGGCGTTCATCCCGACGTTTGCGCGGGGGTAAGCCCTTGCCAACCGCCGCCAAGCGCCTTCAATAACAACACGCTTGCATCCAGCCTGCGTGCGTCGATCTGGTCGGCGGTGCGCTGATTCGTCAACGCGATAGTTTGCGCGGTCACTACGTCGAGATAGCTCACGGCGCCCGCCTGAAACCGGTTGGTCGTCAGTTTCAATGCAAGCGCGGCAGCGGACGTTGCGCGTTGCTGGCTTGCGGCTTCGCTCTGAAGCGACTGTAATGCCGACAGATTGTCCTCAACCTGCTGAAACGCCACGAGCACGGTCTGGCGGTAATCAGCGACCGAGGCGTCGTACTGTGAGTTGGCGCTCTTCAGTGTCGCGTCGCGCCGGCCGCCATCGAACAACGTGCCCACCAGTTGCGGACCAATCGACCAGAAGAGGCTGGGGGCGGTCAGCCACGGCGCAAAAAACGTGCTTTCGAGTCCGGCGCTCGCCGAGAGGGCAAGATCGGGAAAGAATGCGGCATGCGCCTCGCCTATCTGCGCATTGGCCGCGAATACGCGGCGTTCGGCAGCAGCAATATCGGGGCGGCGTTCGAGAAGCTGCGAGGGCAAGCTGGGTGGAATAGATGGTACAACGAATGATTGCTGCTTGGCCGCAATGGAGAACGTCGATGCCGGTTCGCCGACCAACGTGGCAATCGCATGCTGAAGCTGTGCGCGCTGGACATCGATATCCGTGTCCTGTGTCCGCGTACTTTCCAGTTGGGTCGCGGCAAGCGCGACCGCCGATGCGTCGATTGCGCCATTCTTCAGTTGCTGGTTCAGGATTCGCAACGCGTCGGCATAGGCGTTCACGGTGTCGTCCAGGAGTTTCTTCTGGGTATCGAGTGAACGCAGGTCGAAGTAATCGACGGCCAGATCGCTGGTCATAGAGAGGCGCACCGCTTCAAGATCGGCCTCGCTTGCAGCCGCCTTCGCTTGCGCGTTGACGGTTGCGTCTTTCACGCGGCCAAACAGGTCGGGCTCCCACGAAGCGCTCAAGCCGGTCGAATAGTCGGGTATGGTCTTGCCCGCAAGCGAATGGCCCTGCACGTTCTGCGATGTACGGAACCGGCTCTCGGACGCGCCCGCGGTCACGGTCGGGAAGAAGCCGGCGCGCTGATAGTCGACGAACGCACGTGCCTGCTGCAATTGCGCGACTGTTTTCTTCACGGTCTGGTTGGACACATCAATACGGTTTTCGAGCTCGTTCAACTGCGGGTCGCCGAAGACGGTCCACCATGGACCGCGCGGCTGGGTATCGGCAGGCGTGGCGAGCGCCCAACCTGCGGCGCCGGCATAGTGCGCCGGTACGGAGACATCCGGCTTCTGATAGGCAGGCAAGGTGGAGCAAGCGCTGAGTGCAACGCCCAGGCAGACGACCAACGTCTTGCGGGCGAGTGCGAAGGGTGACATGGGCATGGGAGCGATCCTCAGGAAGCGGACGAAGCGATCTGCATCGGCTCGCCTGGACTGATAGCGTCCCCCGGATTGTCGATGACACGATCAGTGGCCGTGAGCCCGGTCGTGACTTCAACATGGGTGCCGAAGTCCCTTCCGACGGTCACGGTCTTGAGCGCGGTTTTACCCGTACTGTCGACAACCGCGACGGTCACGCCATTGGGTCTGAACAGGAGCGCGCTTACCGGCAGGTCAAGCGCGGGGCTGGCGTTCTGCAGCGCCAGATGTACCTGTGCATAGGCGCCGGGCAGCAGCGCGCCGTCGCGGTTGTCGACATCGACTTCCACGTGCAGCGTGCGGCTGACCGGATCGATCGCGCCGGCACTGCGCGCGACTTTCGCGGCGAAGCGCCTGCCGGGATATTGCTGCACACTCAGATAAACCTCGGTGCCCGGCGTGACGTAGGGCGCATCGTTTTGCGGCACATCGACGAACACCCGCAACGTGTCCGTCTGCTCCACATGAAAGAGTTCACCAGGCATGGCGGCCAGACCCGGTGAACCGCCCGCCGTGACCAGCGCACCCACGTCCACGTTGCGAGCTGTCACGACGCCGTCGAAGGGCGCGCTTACCTTCTCGTACGACACAAGCTCTGACAGGCGCTGCACATTCGCTTGGGCAGACTGCAGCATGGCGCGTTTCGCCTGCATGTCGCTGACTTTCGTGTCGGTGTCCTGTTGCGAGACCGACTGCGTCTTCAGCATGTCCTGCCAGCGTTGCGCGCTGACTTTGGCGTAGTTGAAATTGGCTTGTGCCGTTGCTTCGTCGGCGCGGGCCTGACTAAGCTGTGCATCGAGCTCCGGCGTCTGGATGACGGCCAGCGTTTGCCCTGTCTTCACTCTCGCACCAATGTCGGCGTACCAGTGCTCGAGGTAACCGCTTGTGCGGGCATAGATCGCGGCGTCGGCGTAGGGCATCACCGAACCGGGCAGCAGCAGCTCCTGGACGGCAGGTGCGCGGCGCGGCTTGATGATCGAGACGCTGAGCGCACGTTGCGCAGCGGCTTGCGAGGTCAGCGCGGTGCTGGCTTGAAGTCTCGGAACAATGCCGACAACGAGCAACGTGGCAGCAATAGCGCCGAATGCCAGCGGCATCATGAAGCGTCGCTTGGTGTCAGGCTTAGGGGCAAGCTTCGGGTTCGTCTCACCGGCCAACGCCGGTGGTTCGTGCATGTCGTTGTGATGGTTCATTGTCTAAGCTCGTCTAAAGGCGGTCACTGAATGGCCGGATTAGCTTGGCGCGCCGCTTTGCTCAAACGGCGCCTTTCGATCCACGCGTGGACCATGCCGAATACGACCGGGACGAAAAGAAGGGTGGAGACCGTGCCAATCGCCAGGCCGCCGATCACGGCACGCCCAAGCGGCGCGTTCTGTTCGCCGCCGTCACCCAGACCAAGCGCCATCGGCAACATGCCGATCAACATGGCGAGCGCGGTCATCAGCACGGGCCGGAAGCGATTGAAGCCGGCTTCAAGAGCAGCGGTCAGCGGCGCCGCGCCACCCTGCAACATCTCGCGCGCCGTGTTGATGACGAGAATGCTGTTGGCCGTTGCAATACCGATGCACAGGATGGTGCCTGTGAGCGCGGGAACGCTTAGCGTGGTGTGCGTGGCGAAGAGCATCCAGGCAATACCCGCGAGTGACGCGGGCAAGCCGCTAATGATGATCAGCGGGTCGATCCACGACTGGAAGTTCACGACCATGAGCAGGTAGACCAGCGCGATGGCGAATACGAGTCCCAGTCCCAGGCCGCTAAACGATTCATTCATCGACTGCACCTGGCCGCGGACCACGATTGACGAGCCGGCGGGCAACTGTGCCTGCGCCTGGTCCACGAGCCGGGTCACGTCGGACGCCACGCCGCCGAGATCGCGTCCTTGCGCTGAAGCGAAGATATCAAGCACGGGCTGCACGTTGTAGTGTGAGACCACGGCTTGCTGCGTGCCACGTGACATCGTGCCCAATGAACCCAACAGGCTTTGCGGCGACGGGGATGTGACGTCCTTCGTCAAGGGTACGTTCGCCAGCGTTTGCAGCGAATGAATGTCGTATTGCGGCACTTCGGTCATCAACGGATAACTCACGCCGTTCTTCGGATCGAGCCAGAAATTTGGTGTGGTCTGCGAACTACCCGACAGCGCGATCAGCAGGTTCTGCGCAACATCGCGCTGTGTGAGACCGGCTTGCATCGCCTTGGTCCGATCTACGTTGACGTTGATCGCGGGTTCGTCGCCGGGCTGCTGAATGCGGGCATCGACCAGACCACGGACGGTTCTCAGCTTTGCCAGCAAGTTGTTTGCAACCACACGGTTCTGGTCGAGCTTGTTGCCGACGATCTGGATGTCGATCGGCGCGGGGAGGCCGAAGTTGAGGATCTGGCTCACGATATCCGCCGGGAGGAACGCGAAGATGGTGCCGGGGAACGACGCGGTCAATACGTTCCGCAATTTTGCGACGTAGTCCGCCGTGGGCGCGTGTCCTTTCTTCAACGTGATCATGATGTCCGCGTCTTCCGATCCGACCGGCGCCGACGAGTCATAGGTCAGGTTGATACCGCTCACCGGCACGCCGATGTTGTCGAGCAACGCGGCCTCGTCCGATTTCGGAATGACTGTGCCGATCTTCGCTTCGACTTCATCCGCGAGACGCGCAGTCTGCTCGATCCGGGTGCCGGTGGGAGCACGCATGTGCAGGCGAATTTCGCCGGTATCAACAGCCGGGAAAAAGTCGCGGCCTGTGAAGGGAACGAGCGCGAATGAGCCCACGCAGAGCAGCATGAACACCAGCAGGAACCGGCGACGATTTTCAATGGCGCGGCTGAGCGTCGCCTTATAGCCGTGCCGCAATTTTTCGAAGCGACGTTCGAACCCCGCCTGGAATCGCATCAGGAAAGCGAGCGGCCCGCGTGCTGGCCTGCCGTCTTCCGATGGCATCTTCATGAGATACATCGCAAGCGTCGGAATCAGGGTGCGCGAGAAGAAGTAGGACGCGCACATCGCAAACACAACCGCTTCAGCAAGCGGCACAAACAGATAACGCGCTACCCCTGAGAGCAGGAACATTGGCACGAACACAATGCAGATGGAGAGCGTTGAAACGAAGGTAGGGACCGCGATTTCGCCCGAGCCGTTGAGAATGGCATCATGCAGCGGCGCCCCCCGTTCCAGATGGTGCGTGATGTTTTCGATAGCAACCGTCGCGTCGTCGACCAGGATCCCGACCGCCAGCGCGAGCCCTCCGAGGGTCATGATGTTGATGGTTTGCCCGAGTGCGGACAGCGCGATCAGCGAGGTCAGTACCGAGAGCGGGATGGTAACTGCAATGATTAACGTCGCGCGCCAACTGCCAAGGAACAGCAGAATCATCAGCGCAGTCAGGCATGCGGCGATCATTGCCTCCCGCACCACGCCTGTTACGGCTGACTTCACGAATACCGACTGATCGGAGAGCGCCGTGATGTGCAGCGCCTGCGGCAGTCCTGCCGCAATCTTCGGCAGCATGGACTTGATCTGCCCGATGATTGTCAGCGTCGACGTGCTGCCGGTCTTTTCCACCGTGAGCAGCGCGGCGCGCTTGCCGTCGCTGCGCACGATGTTGGTTTGCGGCGCATACCCGTCACGCACTTGCGCGACGTCCCGTACATACACCACACCGCCTTTGACGGTCTTGATCGGCAAGTTGTTGAGCGCCGCGACGCTGTCCGTGCTGCCGTTCATCTGCACGTTGTATTCGCGTGCGCCGATCTTGGCGGTGCCCCCCGGCAGGATCAGGTTCTGAGCATTGACCGCATTGACTACGTCGCTGGGCGACAAGCCTTTGGCCTGCAACGCACGCGGATCGATGTCAATCATGATCTGGCGGATCTTGCCGCCAAAAGGCAGCGGTACGGCCGCGCCCTGCACCGTAGCAAGCTGCGTGCGAATGAAGCTGTTGCCCAGGTCGTAGAGCGTTTGTTCAGGCAGCGTGTTGCTCGACAGTCCCAGTTGCAGGATAGGGACAGTCGACGCGTTGTACGTAATGATGTTCGGCGGCAACGTGCCTGGCGGCAGCACGCGCAGGATGGATTCGGAATTGGAGCCGGCTTCGGCGATGGCGCGATTGATGTCGGCGCCGGGGTGAAAGAATATCTTGATGACCGAGACGCCGTTCAGCGACTGCGATTCAATGTGTTCGATGTCTTCAACATCGGAAGTCAGTGCGCGTTCATAGTTCGACGTGATCCGCTTCGCCATGTCTTCCGCGGAGAAGCCGTTATACGACCAGACAATGCTCACCACCGGGATATTGATGTTCGGAAAAATATCCGTAGGCGTACGCATGATGGCGAGCGGTCCGATCAGGAACAGCAGGATCGCGAGCACAATAAAGGTATAAGGCCTGCGCAGGGCCAGTCTGACAATCCACATTGGACATTCCCGGAAGATAAACTGCGCTTGAAAGCGGAGACTTCGTAACGTGCGGCCAGTGTGACGAACGGGTCTTTACCCGGTACTGACCGCAAGGTTACAAAGTTGTTATCTTCGAATGCCGGCCTGTGCAACATGACGATCTTGTCATCTGGGCGTCAGCTTCTGGACAGTGCTTGCCGCGCAGAATGAAGTTGCTTACCGTCGCTTACCGGACGGTGAAGCACGAGCTTCATTCATTGAGAGTGAAGCCACTTTTCAAAGAGGCGACTCATCATGAAAGCACTGATCTGCGCAACACTTGCTCTAGTTTTGGCTACTCCCGCCATGTCGTTCGCTCAAACCACGGATCAGCCCGTCACGCGTGCCCAGGTGCGCGCAGATCTGATCCAGCTCGAGAATGCGGGATGGCGCCCCAACTCGCAGGACGCTTACTATCCGAATGATATTCAGGCTGCCGAAGCACGCGTGCATTCAGGAGACACCACTACCAGTTACGGTGGAACCACGGAGAATGGAACGTCAATGTCGCAGCCACCGATGAACGGAACTGCGGTGGCCCCGGTGTCGAACGGACAGTGATCTGGACTGTGGCTTAGGACTGGTTGGCGCGCGGCTTGGTTAGACGTGGTGTACCTGAGCGACGATTTTTCAGCTTGTTAGCTGGATCGCGAAGTGCCGCCAAGCGGGCAACCGCGCGGATGAGGGAAGTTGCGGCCGCTGACAGAAACAACGGCCGAGATAACACTAGCGAACGCAGCATTGAGCGGCGAAGCGCCGGACTAACCAACGTCCGGCGCTTCGCCATTGCATAGGCTGAACTCCAAGTCAGCCTGGTCAGCCTGCTAACCTGTCAAATGCGCTGTCCTTGCTCGCAGTCCTCGCCATTGGCTTCCGCTTTCAATGCGCGCACGCGCGCCGGCAAGAAGGGATGAATCAGTAGTTGATAAGCGCCGCCACCAATCACGCCGCCTATCAACGGAGCGACCACCGGAATCCACCAGTAGTTGTCCGGCGAAGGCAGCGCTGACGAACCCCAACCTGCAAAGTACGCAAACAAACGCGGGCCAAGATCGCGGGCCGGATTCATTGCCCAGGCTTCCAGATAACCCATCGACGACCCAAGGATTGCCACCAGGAACCCGATCATGAGCGCACCCGCATTTGCCTGGGGCGCCATTTCGTTGAACTGCTCGGTGATGGCGAAAATCCCGAACAAAAGAAACGCCGTCAGGATGACTTCATCGGAGAACGCGTGCATGGGGGTGATGGCCAAGCCCGGATGCGTGAAGAACACACCCGCTGCGCCGCCGTCCGCCCGTGACAGATGATGAACCAGGTTGTAATGGTCGATCACCGGCCCGAACAGCGCATAAACAATGATGGCGCCCAGAATGCCGCCAACGAGTTGCGCTACCCAGTAGGGCAACACTTTCTTCCACGAGAAACCGCGGAAAAGTGCAAGAGCGAGCGTTACCGCAGGATTGGCATGCGTACCCGAAATGGATCCGGTCACATAGATGGCCAGCGTTACGGCCAGGCCCCACGACATGCAGACACCCCAGTAAGCATTCACGTACGGGCTGGGATCGTATAGCACGTACATGCACGCGACTGAATCACCGAACGCGATGATGATGAGGACGGCGATAGCCTCGGATATGAGTTCGCCGACAAATTGCCTGCCGGTAGGTTTTGCAATAGTTGTTGACATGAAAAGGATTCCTAAAAGAAGAACTGCGTTGCCTCAAAGAAGGCCAAGTTGACGTGACCGAGGCTCACGTTGAACGCAGGTTCAACGTGAGTTAAACCTGACCTCAGGTGGCGTCGGCCCATGCCTTGGCGGCATTCACCGCACGTTGCCAGCCGTGCATCTGGCGCTTGACCTCGTCAGCCGCAATATCCGGCGAGAAACGACGGTCCAGCTTCCATTGGCTTTGCAGTTCATTCACGTCTTTCCAGTAACCGACTGCCAGCCCGGCCAGATACGCCGCGCCCAGCGCAGTAGTTTCGCTGATCTGCGGACGGACTACGTCCACACCCAGCATGTCGGCCTGGAATTGCATCAGCAGGTTGTTGGCGACCGCGCCGCCGTCAACGCGCAATTCGCCAATGCGGATGCCGGAGTCGGCTTCCATGGCCTTCAATACATCGATCGATTGAAACGCGATACTTTCCAGCGCCGCCCGTGCAATGTGGGCGGAGGTCGTGCCACGTGTCACGCCGAACAACGTTCCGCGTGCACGTGCATTCCAGTGCGGCGCACCCAGACCTGCAAAAGCGGGCACCATATAGACGCCGTCGCTATGCGCCACGCTGCGCGCAAGAGCTTCGATTTCGTTCGCACTCTTGATGATACCAAGGCCGTCGCGAATCCATTGCACGACCGCGCCGCCAATAAAGATGCTGCCTTCCAGCGCATAATTGACCTGGTCACCGATCTGCCATGCAATAGTGGTAACCAGGTTGTTGCGCGATTCGATCGGCTTGTCGCCGGTGTTCATGACGAGGAAACAACCGGTGCCATAGGTGTTTTTCACCATGCCGGACTTCGTGCACATCTGGCCGAAGAGGGCGGCGTGCTGGTCGCCTGCAATGCCGGCAAGCGGAATCTTCGAGGCGAATACCGTGGTCTTGGTCGGGCCGTACACATCAGACGAGGCGCGCACTTCGGGCAGCATGCTGCGCGGAATGTCCAGCGCGTCGAGCAGTTCGTCGTCCCACTTGAGCGTGTGGATATTGAAGAGCATGGTGCGCGACGCGTTGGTGACGTCGGTGATATGCAAACCGTGTTTCGTGAAATTCCATACGAGCCAGCTATCGACCGTACCGAATGCAAGGCGTCCTTGTTTCGCTTTCTCGCGAGCGCCTTCCACGTTGTCGAGGATCCAGCGGATCTTGGTCGCGGAGAAGTACGAATCAATTGGCAAGCCCGTCTTGGCACGGACCTTTTCTTCCAGGCCCTGCGCCTTCAACTCGTCGCAGAAGTCGGCGGTGCGGCGGTCTTGCCACACAATGGCGTTATAGATCGGCTGGCCGGTTTCGCGATCCCAGACAATGGTGGTCTCGCGCTGGTTGGTAATGCCAATAGCGGCTATGGATGCACCGTTCAGACCCGCGCGGGTGACGGCTTCGGCGGCTACGCCAGCCTGGGTCGACCAGATTTCCTGCGGGTCATGCTCGACCCAGCCCGGTTGTGGATAGATCTGGCCAAATTCCTTCTGCGCCACCGACACTACATTGCCCTGGCGATCGAACACCATTGCGCGTGAACTCGTCGTGCCCTGGTCGAGCGCGAGGATGTATTGCTCCTGCATTGTCTTCTCCACTGGTTTTTTAAATGGATCGCCGCTTCGTGCATGATGCCTCGCGACGTTGCTGACTTCTTGTTTTGACTGCGGCTTCGGTGAGGCAGGCACTTCTACAAAATTACGTTTCTATTACGGCGTTATATCCGGCTAGCCGCTTGATGCGGTTGGGGTACGGGCCGCCAATAGCGCAATGACGGCGTGGTTTCATCCGCAAAATCACGGCGCTACTTCATTGAATGCCGGTCGCTTTACCTATGCAACGGGGTCTTCAGGCAGCGGTCTCCATACCCCCATTCGGCCCGCGCGAGCCGCCGCTGGTCGGTCCGCTGCACGTCACAGATGAGTGGAAAACGAACTTGCCTTGTTCGTAAAACAACACCGTCGGGTCAGATATCAGCGATATCGCACACGTCGCCGCCTTGACCAATATCTTACGTTGCTACCTGCTGATCGGCCATTGCGCCTCGATTCATGTCATTCGTTCATGTCAATTAAGAAAATCTATGGAACCGATAATGTTCGAATTCGAATGCTAGTGAACAAAATCGAAAATGTAAAGGCACATTTGTGACGAGTGACAAAGGTACAGGGCGACGAGTCGGAGTTAGTGGAAAACCTCGAAATGGCATCGTTAAGAATTCTTGAAAGTTCGAAAGAGAACGGACACGCCAAGCAATAGCGCCCGCAATGGGGGTAACTCTGCAAGCCCAGGTTTGGACGTGTTGATGCCGCGGTTTCATGGACTGCGAGCCGAGCGCCCGCTCACATTCCTGCTAGCGAGCCGCGATTATTTTGCAGAGGCCGGCTAAGGGCGACCGGCAATCCGGCAACAATTTGCCTGTGCAGGTAGAGTGAAACTCCGCGACTAGAAAGTTTGCCGCGGCTGATGCAATGTCGAGAAAACAGAGGCCAACCATGCGGGTCGTCAGACAGGTCACTAAGCTTATTCGGGTTGTCGCCGTGGTCGCGCTCGCGCCCTTCGGGTTGTTGTCGACACCCGCACATGCAAGTGCGATAGAAGAACAGCTCGATTGCAAATCGACGGGCCACGTGTTCATCAGCGCACTGATGCAGAGTGGCGAGATACAGTCCAAGCCCATGCATGTCGAGAAGAATTCAATCAACGCATTCCGACCGGCCCGGGGTGTGAAGCTGACGGCATTCGATTTCCCGGTCTTCGTGGTGCTCGGCTATGAGAAGGACGATCCGCTCTTCAAGCCGGGCAAGGGCGATCCTGTCGCGGACTGGGCATACGGTGTAGTGGTGACAGGCGCGTCGGACGACGTCAGGCAGCGCCTGAGTCAAATAGGCAGCGACGCTATTGTTCACGAAGTCACGCCCGTAATGACGGCGATTCTTTGTAAGGCCCATTGAAAGTCGATTCGCAAGGCGCGCCTAAGACCCTCACAGCTTGTCTTATGCAAGTGCATTAAGGGGCAACGGGACCCTGGTCGCCACTCAATGCGTTGCAGGTTCTTTACTCTGCCGCCGCCGGCAACTGTGCGTTTTCGGTGCGCAGCGTGAGGCGGGCGATGCCAAACGCCACCAGCGAGGAGAGTGCGATTGCGACCACCATCGGCTTGGGCGCGCCATCGGCGAACAAGCCGGACACGGCCATCACCGCAGCGCCCACGACAAACTGCAATGCGCCCATCAGCGCCGAAGCCGTACCCGCAATTGCCCCATGACTTTCAAGCGACAAAACCGCTGAAGTCGGCAAGACAAGCCCCAGGAAGCCATATCCGATAAACAGGAAAACCATCATTAGCGCGAGGCTATCGGCGCCCGCCAAAAACAGCACCGCTACGATGCTCATCGAAATTGCGAAGCCGGTAACCGCCACGCGAATGACGCGCGGCAGACCGTACTTGGCAGTGAGGCGCGCAGTCAA